>JAKAYA010000015.1 GCA_021826965.1 Nitrospirota bacterium | reverse complement strand
CTACTTGAGGCTGGCCATGTAATCGGCCAGGGCATCCAGGTCCTTTTTCCGCAGGTAGTTGAATGCGGGC
Source organism: Nitrospirota bacterium (assembly GCA_021826965.1). Classification (GTDB taxonomy): domain Bacteria; phylum Nitrospirota; class Leptospirillia; order Leptospirillales; family Leptospirillaceae; genus Leptospirillum_A. Next base: position 41,970 of record JAKAYA010000015.1, on the reverse strand, counting down.
ATCATGGACTTGGGCTGGACGGCCCGCGGATTGGCATGATGCACCAGATGCCACCCCTTGATCGGCAACCGGCTTCCCACGTGCAGGAGATCCGGCGCCTTGCGGTCCGAACCGAACACGGTCGGGCTTTCGCCCACAAAGTCGGCAGCGGTCGGAGGTGCACCAAAGTACTGCCAGTCCTGGGTCTGCTCCGGAAGCAGCGTATGACACCACCAGCACCCTTCCCGGATGAAGACCACCTTCCCTTTTCCGATCATCGTCGGCCGGTTGTCCCCGGTCATCATCGGATCCTCGGCCGTCCATCCGCTTTCCGTACCGTAGTCCTTTGCTTTCTGGACCGCGGTCGCCGTCGGCGGAATCTTGGCCATCTGCAATGTCGGGAACAAAATCGTGATCGACAACGTCACCACGAACAGGGTTGCGATCATCATCGTGCCAAACTTGTACTCACGATAGGCCATCTTTGCTCCTCACTCTATACCAAAATCCTCAATGCCATACCCGCCCGAGACAGACAGGCCCTACTTTCTTTTCCGGGTAGGATCGAACTTCGGCTTCGCACCGATTCCCGTCATGCACTGAATCATAAGAAGAAGACTCGACAAGGCTGTTGCCGTCCCCATCAGTGCCGCAAACGATGACACACTGTCGTTTCCTCCCGGGGTCGGGCCACAGCACCGACTTGAGTCAGACAATGCTGCCAATGTGGTTAACAGATCCATCACTCAACCTCCAATTCTGATCCATACCATCCCAGTCAGAATTACGCTTGAAGTTACCAGTTTTCTTCGCTACGGTGAATGGATCGGGCCCAGAGAGCGACAGCCGTACCTGTTACAGCAGACAACGCCATCACGTTATAGACCCAAATGTAATCCCCCCGCCAGCTGGTGAATCGATGTGCACCCAACCAGACTTGCAGGCAAAATCCCACAACGGTTCCGCTTCCTACCGCCGTGAAGGCTCCTACCACACCGTAGAGGACAAAAGCTTTCATGGAGCTTCCCATACCAAAGCCTCCTCGCAAAGATAAAAACATAAGTGTTGAAATGATTGCATAGACCCGGTCCGGCCCCGCCGACATTGGAGTTGGACGTACCCCGCACCGATGGAGGCGATGATACGCCGGACAATATAGGTTGTCAAGACGATTTTTTGGACAACATTTCACTGTCTTCAAAAACATTTCCGGATTTTCTTTCCACGCGTCATCTATACTACCTTATGGACGAGAACAACATGTTTTCTTTTCTGTTTCAGAACCAGGACCTGCTGTGAAATATCAGAGATTCCAAGAATAAAATTTCGACACTGTCAATGGTTCTCAAACCTTTCCGACTTTTTCGATATTCAAATACGATCCTTTATCTTCGTTACCTGAAATTTCGACCTCACCTGAACCGCAGGAGCTGGATTATTATGACGAACCCTCTTTCTTCCTCTCATACAGAAGCCTGGCATTCACCTCATGGACGCCGGATCCGGGACGTCGTTCTCGGGATGAACGACGGACTTGTGACCGTCGTCAGTTTTCTGGGAGGACTGACCGAATCCGCTATTTCGTCCCGATCGGTGGTTCTTGCCGGCATCATGACCGGAATCGCCGGCTCCTTGTCCATGTTTTTTGGAGGATACCTTGCTTCCAAATCGCAAAGCGACTTTTTTCAGCGGGAACGCGAGAGAGAATGGAATGAGATCCATGAACTTCCCCAGATGGAACGTAATGAGGTCATGGAAATCCTTGAACGCATGAGCTTCACGTTCGAGGAAGCCCGGCTTTTCACCGACAGACTGACTTCCAATCCGGAAGTCTGGCACGAATTCATGATGAAAGAAGAGTTGGGCATTCTGGATTCGTCAAAAGGCACGCCTCTCCGTGATGGAGGCTGGCTCGGACTCTCTTTTCTTCTCGGCAGCATTCCCCCCATTGTTCCTTACTTCCTGGAAAACAATACAGGAAAAGCCTTTAATATCGCATTGTTTGTCTCCGTCCTCTCCCTTTCCGTTCTTGGGGTTTTCAAATCCCGTCTGACACACGAACCAGCTTACAAAGGAGCTCTTGAGATGGCTTTATTTGGAGGGATAGCAGCCATTCTTGGCCTTTTTACCGGGTCTGTCCTTCCAAGAATCGTGCATTAGTCACCGGAGTCCCTTTCGGATGAAGGCAATCCCGGCAACATCCTCTCTCTTCATTTCATCGTTGATACGGCTTCTCCTGCCCCCAAGGGACTCTACTTCATACATTCTTTTTTGATAAGATAGACGAACGGAAATCAGCCCGGCTTTCGGGAAAATGAAAAGAACGACCGCACGGATCGACAGTCTTGACCGAAGGAGTCTAGCGAGATGGGACGTTACCGATATCATGTCTTTGCCTGTACAAACAAACGTGATCCTGAACATCCCCGGGGTTCCTGCCAGCTCCGAAACGCGGAAGAGATTCTCTCCCTCTTTCGGGAAGAACTGAAACAGGCAGCGATTCCCCAGCCCTTCCGGATCAACAAATCCGGCTGTCTGGACGCTTGCGAGGAAGGACCGGTCTTTGCTGTATATCCGGACGGGATCTATTATCGGCTGAAGTCACGGGAAGATGTTCAGCGTGTCGTCCGGGAGCACCTCGTGGACGGTGTTGTCGTTTCAGACCTTCAGATTCCCGCACCCCCCGTGACAGTCTGACCATGTCCGGCAGACTCCCTCTTCCAGGACAGCGCATGACAGTCTATGCACCAGCCTCCGTTGGAAACATCGGGCCCGGATTCGACACGCTGGGAATGGCCGTCACCGAAATGGGGGACACGCTGACAGGCTTTCTCGAAAGAAGAAATGGAACCGACCGGATCGAAAGCATCTCCGGTGCATGGACGGAACTCCCTATGGATCCCTCCCAAAACACTGCCACAATCGCTGCCCGATGGCTGCTGGACAAGGCCGGACACTCCGATCTCAGACTGACCGTTTCCATCCGGAAAGGCGTTCCCGGGTCGGGGCTCGGGTCGAGTGCTGCATCCGCTGTTGGAGGAGCGATGCTTGCCCAAGTACTTTGCGGTTCGCCTTTCAGTGGAAATGAACTTCTGGAAGCTGCGGCCCTTTCAGAGTCTTCCGTCAGCGGGGGGTATTTCCTGGACAATGTTTCCGCATCTCTTTTCGGCGGTGTTTCCGTCTCGAATTCCCGACTCGGCCAATCCTTTCGTTTCGGATCCCTTTCCGGCCTTTACCTTGTCTTCCTGATTCCCCGCACACTCCTGAAGACCAGTGAATCACGGAAAGTTCTCCCCCAGGAGGTCCCGCTCGAAAAAGCGGTTGGAGCCCTCTCCAATACCGCAGGTCTTCTGACGGCCATCCATCTCGGCAACCCGGATCTTTTCTGTAGAATGCTTCAGGACCCCTTGATCCAGCCTTACCGGCAAAAACTCATCCCGTCCTTCGGGGATCTTGAGAAGGTTTCGGTGGATGCCGGAGCGCGCTCCTTTATTATTTCTGGAGCGGGATCGACCATGCTGGCTCTCACAGACAGTCCGCAGGGAGCCCGGACACTGCAAAGCGCCCTGGAAAAATACATACAGGAAAACAAGCTCCCCATCCTTGTCCGGTCATCCACCATCGATAGCGAAGGAGCTCGCCATGTTGCCTCCACCGATCTATGATATCCGCAAGTCTTATGAAGAGAATTACCAGCAGGGCCCTTTCTTCACCGGTGTTTTGCCGAAGCCTATCCAGTCCAACCGGAAAATCAATTTTCTGGGAGAACATGTTTCATCGAGACTGGGCATTCCTGCCGGTCCTCTCCTCAACTCGCGATGGATCTCGTTCTATGGCCAGATGGGGTTCGATGTCCTCACTTACAAAACGGTCCGAAGCCACTTTCACCCTTCCTACCCCAACCCGAACTGCATGTACGTCCCCTTCCACAAAAGCTTTGACCTTGAAGACTTGCGCCATCCCCTGATCGGGACCATGGCCTACCACCCCGTATCGTTGACAGATATCACGATCACAAACTCCTTCGGTATGCCGAGCCAGCATCCGGACATATGGATGAAAGACGTGGGGGAAGCGATTGAATCCCTTTCCCGTGGGCAGGTCCTGGTCCTCAGTCTTGTGGGAACGCAGCGAGACGACAGGGATCTTGCCCAGGACTTCGTCTACACGGCGCATTTGGCCAAGGAAACCGGCGCGAAGATTCTGGAAGTCAACTTTTCCTGTCCCAATGTCAAAGGGCAGGAAGGTCAGCTTTATCAGAACCCGGATGCCAGCAAAGATATCTTGAAGCGGATTCGGGCGGAGCTGGGAAGCAATTTTCGTCTGATCATGAAAATCGGCTTCAGCGACAATCCTTCACAAATCGACCGCCTTGTCGAAGAGACATCGCCTTATCTCGATGCGATCAGCGCTATCAACACCGTCTCGGGGGAAATCATCAATCCCGAAGGAAAGCCGGCCCTCCCGGGTCCGGGACGGGAGCGGTCAGGTCTCTGCGGAAGCGGGATCAAGATGCTGGCGCTCAGGACTATTCGCGGACTGAAAGAGGCCATTCAGAAACGCGCGCCCCATCTGACCCTCATCGGAGTCGGAGGATTCAATACCGTAGAGGATTACCCGGAGTTTCGGGAGGCGGGAGCCGATATCGTCATGAGCGCGACAGGAGCGATGTGGGACCCGTTTCTCGCATACCATGTGAAGCAAAGAACGTTTGTCCAGGACGCCGCACCTTCGGACTCCCTCGTCTAGCCTTTTGACGGGTCCGAAAGGTATTTCCGGAAATAGTCTGACACTTCGTCCCGGTAGCTTTTCAATGGTTCCAGCATATAGAGGACGTCACCCTGATTGATCTGGATCCCGAACCACTGAATGATATAAAGCATGTCCGGATTTTCCAGTATTTGTTCGATCGCCAGCGCGCGTCCTTCCGCCCTCGTGAAGGAAGGCGGGCAGGTCGTTCCGGTTTCGGACACTGAGGGCGGCAAAAGCCGTCGGTGTCTTCCGTCATCTTCCAGGATCCGGAAGAGACCTTTGGAGGGATCGATGTTGTGATATTCGAGATCAAGGCTTTCCAGCCAGGGATCGTTCCATTCCAGTTTTTCCGACTCCCGGAACGCGCTGATCATCTCGTGCTTGGCTGCCCAGTCCAGCCGGTCCGAGACAACAGCAGGGTCTTTTCTGGCCAGATCCGTCAGCAGTTTTTCCCATTCCTCCAATACCCAGTCGGTATCTTCATCTCGTCCTGCATAAGCCTTCGAAGCCTTTTCCAGAAACATCTCCTGCATTTCGACCGCTGACAGGATGCGGCCTTCCAGGTCCTGCAGACTCCATCGCATGGTCATGTCGTGAGAAATGGCCCGGCAGGCATGGACAGGTTCACGAACCCCGATCGGAGGAGCAATCCCCTCTTCGACAAGATCCATGACAATCTTTGTCATACCGAACTTCATGGCAGTCGCGAACTCCGACATGTTGGAATCCCCAAGCAGAAGGTGCATGCGCCGATATTGGACCGGATCCGAAAGGGGCTCATCCCGTGTGTTCACGATCGATCGGTTCATCTGAACCCACTGGTAAAATTTATTAACAATGTAATCGGCGCGCTGGGAAATCTGAAAATGGACGGGAGGACGTTCCGTATCGAGGGAAATCAGGCTGTCGTTGATGTAGGAAACTCCCACTCTCCCGGCACCCGTAATGATCTGCCTGGTCACAAGAAAAGCAACCAGGGGCTCCATCCCTCTTTCCGTAAAGGGAAAATTTCTTGAAACAAGATAGTTCTCATGGGATCCGAAGGTTGCAAGGGTTTGATGGTCAATATTGTTCTTGATAAAGGAAATCTCGTCGGACAAACCCATGTCTTCGACCGCCTGCTGAAGCAGCAAATCTCCTCCGCGGTCTGCTCGCACAAGATCGAGCAACGTGTGACACTCGGGGGTCGCATATTCGACGTGGCCCATATCGATATAGAGTCTGCCGCCGTTTCGGAGGAATCCTCCGTTTCCGGGTGGCTCGTCGTAAGCCCGCTGATGCTGGTCAATCAACCCCTTTTTCTGAACATGAAAAATATGGTCTCGCACCTTCTGAAACATTTCTTCCTGTCGGAACAGATCTCGCATGCCCTGGGGAACACCGGAGAGAAGTGCGCCGTACTCTGTCTCGAGTCCAATGACGGTCTTCATTCGGGCAACTCTTTGATCAAAGAAGAAAGAGAGACGGGGAGAAGGCTCCCTTTCTGCCGATCCAGCAAACACGCATTGGGAGCATTCTCCTCAAACAGTCTCCGAATCGTCTGGGTCTTTTTGGAGGGTTCAATCAGATTCCCCTCCGGATCCAGCCCGAGATCCGGATTTTCGTGAATACCGTAAACATAGGCATCCAGCAGGTCCGGAAGAATGTCATTCAGAGTGGAAATCTGTCCTTTCCGGACTCCCAGACGCTCCTGAATCCGGTCTTTTACGGCCGACGATCCGGCAATTATCTGGACACAGGATCCTTCTTCAATATTTCCATCAAAATCCACTGTCATCAGACGATCTGCATCCATCGTTTTTCCTGTTTCAAAGAACAGGGACCGGACGAGCATTGGAGAAGCCCCCACTTCCTCAAACGCATTTTTCAGTCGGGGCGAAAGGGAAAAGAGGAGAAGGCGATTCAAGGTAACATCCTTGGGTGACCGCTGAAACCCTTCCATATGGGCGGCATTCAGCAACATCATCCTGAGAGATTCTATGTCCGCCGGATGACCGATGGCTCCCATCGCAATACCGTCGTATATTTCATACACCTTGGGAATTCTTTTATAGAACGTGAAGCAGACAATCCCTTCTTTGACCGAGGCGGCAATAACAGGAGATGACCGATGAAGCTGCTCTTCGATGTATTCGCGTCTCTGGGAAACCGCTTCCACCCATCTGTAGGGCTCGTCAAACACCTTCGACCTCCGTCCGGTAACAGTTCTCCAGATCGGACTCGGCCACCGTACGGACTCCGTCCGGTCCAAGAATTTTCACGACCGGATAGATCGTTTCTCCGGCCTGGACCCCGCCGGTAGCCGAATCAAAGAAAGAAGCCGTTTCCAAAAGACGCATTGCCAGAACCAAAGCTTCGTTTTCCGACATTTGGGTGAGATTCCTCCCCGGCATTCCCCAACGATCCAGATAACGGAGAATCCCCTGAACCTCAACCGATCCCGAACCAGCAACGGCGAATGGTGCTCCTTCGAAATGGGCTCCCAAAATGTCATAGAAAAAGATCTGGCTTTTTTCCCGCAAGGGGTCCTGGGTTACAAAAATGGGAACGACCGCTCCAAATCCCTGCATCGCCATCGGCACATTTTCCTTGAGAAGCTGGGCCAATAACCGGAGTTTTCCTTCCACCGAGAGCTCCGTCAGCTGGCTACGCCGATAGTATTTGAAAGAATGCTCGAGAACCCGCGCCATCTCTATGGCAAAAGCGGGTGAGCCTGCGATGGCCATCAGGGACGACCCGTCAATCTCCAGGACTTTTTCCACACGGTTCGTCATGATCCGGTTGCCTGCGGTAGCGCGACGGTCCCCCGCCACCAGAACCCCTCCCGAAAAGTGGAAAGCCAGAATGGTCGTGGCGCGCGTTTCGACCCAACCTTCCCCCACAGGACCGGCACCGGTCGCCCTGGCAGGAAGGACCGCCATTTTTCCTCCCAGCAGGTCCAGGAAAGATCCCCGATTTGTCCAGACTTCCATTACTCCCCCGTTCTCTGGCGATAACGCTCCGACTGGTTCGGGTCCACCTTTTTCATGCGGTCCATCAGACGGTCTCCGGATTTTTTCGTTTCCGGACGTTTGGGCACGGGCGCATCTTTTTGGGTTTCTCGTCCGGGAGATCCCGGAGCCGTTTTCCTTTCAGGAAACAGAACAACAGATCCATCATGAAACATACGTCACCTCTCTTGTTGGAAGTTGGTCCCTTCCGTATAGGGGCGAATCACCTCGACAATTTCATGGGGAGTGGAAAGGCCTCCGATGCGTTCGATCAAACGGGCAATCTCCTCTTCCCGGCAAGACTGGAACAGGGGCAGAACGACCACCTCTCCCGAACGGAAACGGATCTTCTCCCAACCCGCTTCAACAACATCGTCCGGAAAACGGCGGATGATGGCATGTCTTACCGGAGGCCGTCCTTGTCCGGGAGGGTGGGTGATCGCTTCCCGAACAGATTCTTCGCCGGTCAGACGCAACATCTCTCCGGATTCTTCAAGCGCATGGAAAAGGCCTTGGTCCGGATCGATGTTATGGTACTCCAGGTCCAGACTTTGCAGCCAGGGGTCATCCGGCGCAAGGGACTCCTCTTCCCGGAAACGGGAAAGCATCTCTGCTTTGGCGATCCAGTCGATCCGGTCCGAGAGGCTTGAAGGTTCTTTCCTGAACTGATCAATCGCCTCTCTCCATCCGGACAGGATCCACCGCTCTTCGGGGTCCAGGTTCAAATCCCGTTTCTCCAGCGCATCCGAGTAATATTCAAGAATATCAAGGGCCGTCCATTGTCTGTCCCGAAGACGAAGCAACGGCTGGTCCCGAAGCCCCTTCGATACCTGGCGAATCGATTCCACGGGATCTTCCAGTGCGATATCCGGACTCCAGCCCTCCAGAAGAAGGCCTTTCAGAACCAGTTTTGTCATCCCGAGTTTCATGGCCGTCTGCCATTCCGACATGTTGGCATCCCCCAGAATCAGGTGAAGACGACGGAAATGATTCCGGTCTGCATGGGGTTCATCCCGACTGTTGACCAGAGGACGGCAATGCATCGTGTCAACACTGACAAGCGTCTCGATAAAATCGGCTCTCTGGGAGGCCTGATAACGGACATAACCCCTTTTTTCCGAAGATTCGTATCCATACTTTCCCGCGCCCAGAAGAACCGTCCGGGCAACCAGAAATGGCACACAACACGTCACGATCCGGTCGAAAGGAATGGCCCGGGGAAGCAGATAGTTTTCATGACAGCCATAGCTGTGCCCATGATAGTCCGTGTTGTTCCGGTAAAGGGACAACCCGCCCTCTTTCCCGAGAGACCGCTCTCTTTCTTTTTTCGCAAGGAGGAGAATTTCAAGTCCCGCCCGGTCATAGCGCAACAGTTCCATGACGCTGGAGGATTCGGGAGTGGAAAACTCTGGATGGGTATGGTCGTTGTAAAACCGGCCCCCGTTGGACAGGATCCGGTCGCTTTTCATTTCATGAAAAGAAAAAAATCTCTTGTAGTCGCTCCTGGTGAAAGCCTTTTCTTCTTCATCCTGTGCCAGGTTGTCCACACGAAACCCCCTGGCGTCCAGGGACGGATCTTCTCCCTGGTAGAGCCAGCCGGTCAAATCGGCCGACTGATAAGAACGTACAAGCTCCATCGATTCGATCACGGGATCGGATTCCTGCAAATCGTTCCGGACGATCCCGTACTCGGTTTCGATCCCCATGACGATCGGAAAATCTGTCATTCGATAGCCCGGCGCTCGAGAACCTTTCTCTCGCGGTTGCTGCTGTCGAACTTCTTCAGATCCACGACATCCCGCTGGCGCAAATCCAGAAGCGACATCCAGTCTTCGGCCCCTTCAGTCGCCGGAACAATATCTCCTTCGAGAAACTCGTCTTCTGTCGCAGAAAAAAGATCGGACAGGGAGACCCCTCCGACATCTTTGCCCGCTGCTTCCATCTCCCGCAGAAGAGCCTTTTCCTTCGCCCGGTCGACAATCGAAGCCAGAAGAGCCCCGCTTGCCAAATCCGAGCGGTAAAGGATTTCCCTTCTTCCGCTGCGCAGAACGACTTCCAGGACAGCATTGGATTCCGTACGTGCATAAAGCTTGTCCAGAAACTTCTCGACCAGATCTTCCCGGGCCCGCTCTTCCGGATCTTCTCCCGTCACCCTTTCGATCGGAATTTCTGCTGTCAGATAGAGGCGGACGATCTCTTCCGCTGCCTGGCGATCCGGACGCATGACCCGAATCTTTCGATCAATCCGGCCAGGACGCAAGATGGCGGGATCGATCATTTCCGGACGGTTGGTCGCCAGAATGACCATGAATCCGTTTGGCCCTGACATACCGTCCATCTCCGCACAAAACATGGGAACCAGAGTGTTATGGATATTGAAAGAACGGATCGAACGGCGTGTTCCGAGAATCGCTTCGGCCTCATCGATAAAAAGAACCGGAAAGTCTCCTCTTTTTCGGGCTTCCCGGCCCTGTTCAAAAAGCTCCCGGACGATCCGTTCGGACTCTCCCAGCCACATATTGAAAATTTCCGGTCCCTTGATGTGGAAAAAAACTCCCTTGACCGGACGGCCTTCCATCGCTTCCATTTCTTTTGCGAGTTGATGGGCCGTGGCTTTTCCGATCAGGGTCTTTCCGCACCCCGGAGGTCCGTGCAGAAGGAATCCTTTTGGAGAACGGAACCGGTACCGGGTATAAAGATCCTGATGCAGAAAAGGATTCAGGATCGCCTTGCGGATTTCCTCGATGGCTTTTTTTTGCCCCCCCACATCCTTCCAGGAAACATCGGGAACTTCCTCCAGAAGATGGCTCTCCTGGCGTCCTCCAAGATATTCCACCGCAAGGCGGGACGTGTTGTCGAGACGAAGGGAATCCCCGGGCAAGACCACTGTTTCGTTCAGGGATGCCGCGCGACCCACGACAGCCGCCGGAGCCCCTGCGACATTTTTATCGCCCCCGATTTCCAGACGGCCGTCCGGAAGAACCTTGCTGACCTGAACAACCGTTCCGAAAGGATCCGCCGTTTCCGTCCCGACGATCGAAAGAGCCTCGTTCAGTCGGACCCGCTGACCGGTTTCGAGTGCGTCCGGACCAATGCGGGGATCGATCTGACAGAAATAATCGGAGCCGCCCACCGCAATCCACCCCAGCCCTTCTTCCGTCTTTCCCAGCAGGGTTCCCATCCGGAAGGCCGGACTGCTCAGCTTCTCCAGAACCTCTTCCATTTTCTCGCGCTCCTGGGCGCAACGGGCCCAGTCCGAGGTCAGGTCGAAAATTCGCTTTTTCAGACGGTACAAGTCTTTTCTGAGATCATCCGATGAAACGTCATGGGATATCTGGTCGAGGAGAGCCGCCAGTTCCCGGACGCGTAGATCTATGGCATCCGCATTTCCGGAGGCGTCTTTCGGAGATGGCTGTTCATTTTTTGGATCAGGATTGCGGTGGTCGCTCATAGGTCTGATCGCTCCCGTCGGGAGATAGGGTGAGTCCCGGTTGGTCCGTACCCTCGGGATCCGGCAAAATATTTGTTTTGGATCCGTCCTAGAAAAAGTCTAAAACCAGAGCCCATCCCTGTCAAATCAGGAAGAATGCCGCCAACGCATCAGGTTGTCCCGGGAGAACAACCGAAGTATTTGCTGAGCTTGAGGGCCTGGCGACTGTAGTTCGAGCCAATTTCCGCACCATACGGGTGAAGGGGAGGACTCTCCATCCATTCGAAGCGAAGACGAAAAATCTTCTGTCCGTCCACAACTCGGAAAGGGACGTCATGGGGACGAATCTCAAGGACGGCTCTCGCCCCTTCCTCTACCAGACCGAAGCCCGGGTCGAAGAATCCCGCATAATGGGTTCTGAGTTCCCCGGACTGGGCATCGAACTCGACCATTTCGCCGGCCATGTCCGATGGAATACGGATCTTGGCACGTGAAGCAAAAAGGTAGAAGGACTCCGGCTCGAGAATGAGATCGCCGGAGGATGGTCGACCGATCGGTTCCCAAAAAGGGTCCGCAGGATTTCCGGAAGGACTGGTCAGATCCAGAACCCGGGTGTTCGGACGCGCCTTGTAACCGACAATCGGCTCAAAAGACAGATCCACACCCAGTGAAACTCCATCCCGGAACTCTTCCATCTCCTCCATTTTTTTCCGATCGTACCAGAAGAGCTGAAATTTCCTGTGACGGTCCACGAGCTCCGAATCCGTCAGAATGCGCCTGTTCTCGAAAAGCCGGAGCTGGGACAAAGAAAGGCCCGGCCTCACTTTCAACGGAAAAGAGCGTGAGAAAACTTCCAGGTAGAGAGGTCCCTCATACCCTGGAGGAACATCGTCGAACCGGTGAGTCCTCTCTGTCAGCACCCGGGTAAAGACATCAACCCTTCCCGTCGAGCTTTTCGGATTGGCCTTGCCCTCGATTCCCGGAGGAAGACAAAGATGCTCCGCCAGCGGAATAAGATAGACGGCCCCTTTCTCGAGATACGGGTGGGTTTCGAGATCGACAGGATAGAGAGAAAGTTCCGGCAGAAGGCGTGAAACGCTGTCACCCTGAGGAAGAAAACTCGAACGAATCCGGTAAGCCGTTTCCCCGAGAGCAAGGTCCAGCGAGGCCGGCTGGACACGGGAAGACAGCGCATCCCGACCTTCGAACCTGTCGATTATCGCACCCGAGCTGATCAGCCGGGAGATCTGGACATCGCTTAATGTTCCCAATGAAACTCTTCTGGCTCATCCAGCCTGGCACTCAAATCGGCCCAGAAATCCCCACTCCTGTTCTCCCAGCTGTCCACCGCCACCAGGTGGGACAATCGTTGCCTGTAAGCCCAGTCTTCCGTCTCCAGCATCGGACGGGAAGGAAATTCGCTGACGTAACCCAGGCACAAAAGACCGATCGGACGGATGTGGAACGGAAGCTTGAGAGCGTTCTGGATATCCCCTTTGCGGAAGATCGTGACCCACCCCATGCCGATCCCTTCCGCCCGAGCTGCAAGCCACATGTTCATGATGCCGCAGGAAGCGCTGTAGAGGTCCGTGTCCGGATCGGACAGACGGCCCAGAACATGTGGACCGTCGCGGGACGGATCAATGGTGACGGCGATGACAACCGGAGCCTCCAGGATGGCTTCGACCTTCAGGGACAGGAATTTCTCCGCACGTGGGGATTCAAAGATGATGGAAGCCGCATGTCTTTCCTTGTCGACAGCGTGTTTCAGAACAGAACGCACTTCCTGGTCACGGATCACGATAAAATTCCAGGGCTGCATGAATCCGACGGAAGGAGCGTGGTGGGCCGCTTTCAGAAGGCGGGCCAAAACTTCCGGAGCGACAGGATCCGGCAAAAATTCCTTTCGAATATCACGGCGGGTGTATATCGCATGATATACACCCCGCCTTTCCTCTTCCGGAAAGGAATAGTCCGGATGGACCGCCTGCCGATCGATTTTCTCCATACCACCTCCTTCGGACTTTCGGATCAAGGCCTTCCGAGACCTTTACCGTTTCGCTCTCCCACCGTTCCGACACCGGAAGCCGGAAGTTTCCCTTCATTTGCTCCCGTAACCGGATCGTCCGACGGAGAAGCATCCGGGTAAGTGTACACGTTACCTTCGTAATTTCGAAGGACCACATCCCCATCTTCCATCGAGACCAGATAATCGGGTGGAAGAATCGGCACCTTCCCTCCACCTCCGGGAGCGTCTATGACGAAATGAGGGATCGCCATCCCGGAGGTGTGTCCCTGCAACTCCTTCATGATCCGGATTCCGGTCGAGACTGGCGTCCGGAAATGGTTGGCTCCTCTGGTGATATCGGCCTGGTAGAGATAGTAGGGCTTGACCCGGATGGTCAGAAGTTTCTGGAAAAGCTTCTTGAGGACTCCTGCATCGTCGTTCACGCCCTTCATCAGGACCGTCTGGCATCCGAGAGGGATGCCCGCGTCAGCCAGCATGTTGCAGGCCAGAGACGACTCGGGAGTGATCTCGTCCGGGTGGTTGAAATGGAGATTCATGAAAAGAGGGTGATATTTTTTCAACACGGTACAGAGTTCCGGCGTAACCCGCTGGGGAAGGGAGGAAGGAACGCGGGTTCCGATCCGGATAACTTCAAGATGGGGAATTTTGCGCAAACCGGAAAGAATGAATTCAAGGTAATCGTCCTTCAGCATCAGGGGATCTCCTCCCGAAAGGATCACGTCTCGCACTTCGGGATGTGTCCGGATATATTCGATCCCCTCTTCCACCTCGCTTCGGGTCACCACCCCTTCGGGCGTTCCGATCATCCGTTTCCGGGTGCAATACCGGCAGTAGATGGGGCACTGGTTTGTGACGAGAAACAGAACCCGATCCGGATAACGGTGGACGATCGCTGGCACGGGACTGTCGGAGTCCTCTCCCAGCGGATCGACAGGGCTATCGAAGTCGAGCACTTCCTCCGGGTCCGGAATGACCTGTCGACCGATCGGACCCTCCGGGTCGGCGATCAGAGAACGGTAGTACGCATTGATCCTTACGGGAAAGGTTTTCTCCACATCCCCTTGCCCCACACCCTCCTTGGTGGATCTCCATTCGGAAGGGATCTGGCTGGAACGGTTGATTCCGTCCACAAGAAGCTGTTGCCACTCTTCCATTCATATATCCTGTTCTGTATGTTTTTCAGTCCGGAGTGATAACCCCCTCGTCTTTTTCAACAGACGAAAGGGAATGGTCAGGGTATGCAGCCGGGAAAAGGATTGAGTCCACCATCCCATGGATGATTTTCTTGTCCATCGGCACAGCGGTTGCCAAGATCCCGCTCATCCAGGCAGTCTGTCCCACAACGAAATAATAGGGACAGGCTCGCACCCTCATTTTTTCCTCTGTCGGCAATCCGGTCGAAGGATCCCAGGAAGGACAGGGAACAGCAGACGTTTTCAAAAATGGTTGCAAGACATGGGGCGAGCTGAAAAAGGCCGAAAAAGCATGGTCGAGCGCCTTCTGCCACTCTTCTTCCGGAAGATCGTGGCCAACGACCACCCCTCGGCTGCCCCATGCCAACGGTGAAAATCCTGATGGTTTAATGATGAGGTGTCGCTCTTTTTGAGTCAACATCCTCAGATCGGAGAAATCCCAAAGTCTCCGGTCAGCGATGACAAGATCGGGGACAACAGCCGAAGACGGAACCGGACGGGGATCCAGGACCCAAGTCCAAGGAATCAGCATGTCGAGCATCGCAAACAGATCCGGAGGCAACCTCGACTCCCAGAAAGGACGAAGTCTTGGACTTTTAAAGAGTGCAAGACCGGCCTTTTCTTCCAGCCAGGGTTTGAAAGGGGGCGTAACCTTGACCTTTCCCCCTTTCGCAAAATAAAGAAGAATGTCCGACTTCGGAATATTCGGCAGATCGAAGAGCTCGAAAAAACGGTAAACGACGGAGATCCGTTGATCTTTCCCGTCCTGGCCCCGACAGAACAGACCCGCCTCGTCAAAACGGATTTCATGCGGATGGAGGCAAACAGCCGGGAAGTGTGTCTCCGAGAGGCATCGGGCCAAAAAAACCATTTCGTGCCAATAGTCTTTGGACTCTTCCGAAACAACAATCGCAAGTTTCGGGAGAGGATCGAGCGACCGGATCATGGCCGCAAAGCCCTCCAGGATCCCTTGGGCATTTCCCCAGATCCCGGTTTTTCCATGATCCTGCAGGATACGGGAAATCTTCAGAAGAATTCCCATGCCCCCTGGAACAGAATCCATTTCGGTCAGCTTCGGTCCCGAAGGGGTCAGGAGAAGATCCGGACGAAGCACCCGGGGAAGATCCTTGCGGAACCTCTTCGCACGGGCAAATTGCAAAAGAGATTCCGGCTTGCCCGCGTCGAGGATTTCATGGACGAACGAATAGGGAGAACCGGGTTCGAGAGACCAAAAATAAAGAGCGTCGAGCTCCCGATAAAACGCGAGCATCGCTTCGCCCAGGAGAACAAGCAGCTTCTCATCGCATCCCGGCAAAGGAACAGGCTCGCGAGGAAGACGGAACGGTTTTGAAAATACGCCATCGCGCATCAGCGCGCGTCGGGAATCCGGCCGGGACATAGCTTCCGGGGAGTCTTCATGTGGGCAGAGGAGGGATTCAACCATGGCCCATTCTAGCCCAAGGTCTTCGACAGCGGCAAGAAGCCAATTCCGTTCTTTTTAACTCTAATGTTATAATGCCAGAATTGAAGAGTGCGAAAACTTCTCTGCCGGACGCAGATCCTTCAGGCCCCCATCCGGACGATCACACAACAAGCGCAAGGAGAATCCTCTGACGTTCCTGGACGTTCTGCTTCTCAAAATCGCAGCCGGCTTTTATCTCGGGGCATTCGTCCTCCTCCTCTGGGATCTCATGAGCAGCCGCCACAAAGCCGTTCCCTGGGCAGGAATTACCGCCGGAGTCGGAGGCGCCCTGCTACATACCCTCTCCCTCTTTATTCTTTTTACCTTGAGAGGACACTTCACCCTCATCTCCCTCAAAGAGGCCGTGTCTTTTTTCTCCTGGGCGCTGGTCATTGTGTTTCTGATTCTGGAGCATCAGCGAAAAGCGCATATTCTGGGAATCGTCGTTTTTCCTGTCTCGTTCTTGAGTCTCCTTTTCGTCCTGGGCGTCTCAACCGATCCCTCGTTTCTCCAAAGTCCGACAACCAGCATCCTGATCTCCCTCCATTCGGTGCTCATCGATCTCGGACTGGCGTCTGCGGCCCTCGCCTTTTTCGTCTCCTGCTTTTACCTCACTCTCGACATGTTCCTGCGCAGAAAAATATTCAACTTTTTCTTTAACAAGTTGCCGTCTCTGGAGTTTTTGGACAGATTGAACCAGGAATTCAACGGTCTCGGATTTCTGTTCTTGACCCTTGGACTGATCTTTGTCATGATTTGGTCATACAGAACATACGCAACAATTTGGCCTTGGGGACAAAGAGGTTCGTGGGCCCTTCTGGTCTGGTTTCTGTATCTTGCGCTCGTTCTTTTGCGCCGGCGGAGGAATTTCCAGGGAAAACAGGCCGCCTATCTCTCGATAGCGGGATTTTTCCTCTTCGCGATGACGATCCTCGCGGTGAATCTTTACATGGGAGGCGGTCATTCCGTTTTCTGAATTCACCATCATCAACCTGTCATCGATTCGAAAAAAGACGACCGTCATGACCGACAGGGAGGATGCCTTTTGCTGAAACTGACTCTGGCGGGGGTAAACCACAAGACGACCCCGATCGAGATCCGCGAAAGGCTGGCATATCCGAAGGAACATCTGAACGACGCGCTCAAGACCCTTTCCCGGCGGGAAGGAGTCCTCGAAACAATGATCCTTTCGACCTGCAACAGGGTCGAGCTTCTGACCGTCACCGCCCACGTTTCCCCCGACCCTGAATTTTTTCTCTCTTTTCTCCAGGAGACCCATCCGGTTCTCCAGGGACATTCTCTCCGCCCCCATCTTTATCATCTGACAGGACAGGAAGCCGCCCTTCATTTCTTTGAGGTCACCGCCAGTCTCGACTCTCTCGTGATCGGCGAACCCCAGATCACCGGGCAGGTCAAGGAAGCTTACGAAAGGGCACGCTCCCTGCATCTGGTCGGCCCCATGCTGAACCAGATCTTTCAGCGGGCCATTTCTTCGTCGAAAAGGGTCCGGACGGAAACGGGAATCAGCAATTTGCCGGTATCCATCAGTTATGCGGCTTGCCAGCTCGCCCGAAAGATCTTTCAGGACATGCGGGACAAGAATGTCCTGCTTCTGGGCGGCGGGGACATGGCGCAGCTGACGGCTCGCCACATGCGCAAGATGGGGGTAGGCTCCCTGACCCTGATGTTGCGGGACGAGAAAAAAGGGAGGGAGCTGGCTTCCGAATACCAGGCCATTTACGCCCCCTTTTCCGAACTTGAAAACAGTCTGGTCCATTCGGATATGGTCGTCTGTTCGACCGGCGCAGACACCTACCTGATCGACGAAAAGATGGTGTCAGCCGTCCATTCCCGCCGAAAATCCGGAACGCTTTTCATGATCGACATTGCCGTTCCCAGAAACATCGATCCGGCAATCACCCGTCACTCGGGCATCTTTCTCTACAATATCGATGACCTGAAAACTGTGGTGGAGGCAAACCAGAGGGAACGCGAATATGAGGCTCTCCAGGCACGAGAGATCGTCCGGGAAGAGCTTGCGACCTTCGCACGCTGGCAAGCCGACCGTTCCACGGTGCCGCTGATTCAGTCCCTCCGGAACCACACGGAATCCATACGAATTGCCGAAGTCGAGCGTTACCAGGCAGTTCTCGCCAACTTGCCACCGGAAACCCGTGAAAAAGTGGATATTCTGACCCGGTCTCTGATCAACAAGATTCTTCATCCCACCTACCAGGCCATCCGGCAATCCCCGGACATCGACGAAGTCCGGGAATGGGTCACAAAATGCTACGGGTTGCCTGCCGACCTCCCAAGTCCAGCAAACCACTCTTCCGATGGAAGTTCTTCCGGTCGGCTTTCTCTTCCGTCGACACATCTCGTCGAAGGGGAATCTCCCGCCTGATGGTTTCGACTCCCCTGAAAATCGGTTCCCGAGGATCCGAACTGGCCTTATGGCAAGCCCGTCATGTGGCGACCCTGATCGGATCGGTTTCGGGCATTCTCCCGGAAATCGTCGTCATCAAGACAACCGGCGACATCATCCTCGACCGCCAGTTATCCGAGGTCGGAGGCAAGGGGCTTTTCGTCAAGGAAATCGAGGAAGCTCTCCTCCGCCATGAGATCGACCTTGCCGTGCACAGCATGAAGGACGTTCCGGCATTCCTCCCGCCGGGCCTTACTCTGGCCGCGACACTGAAAAGGGAAGACCCGAGAGACGTCTTTCTGTCAACGCATTTTCCGGATATCAAGAGTCTGCCGCCGAAAGCCCGCATCGGAACCTCTTCCCTCCGAAGACAGTCGCAAATCCGCGCGTTCCGGAATGATCTGGAGTTTGTTCCGCTCAGGGGCAACGTGGGAACCCGGATCCGGAAAATGCAGGAAGGCGTCGTTGATGCCATCATTCTGGCGGGGGCCGGATTGATCCGACTCGGCCATTCCGGAAATGTGAAAGAGTGGATTTCCCCCGGAATCCTGTTGCCTGCCATCGGCCAGGGTGCCCTCGGACTCGAGATCCGGGACGAAGACGATGCCACCGGGAGACTTGTCCACTCCCTGTCGGACGAACCGACCCATCTGTCCGTCGCGGCTGAACGGGGAGTCCTCCAGAGTCTGAACGGGGGTTGCCAGGTTCCTATCGCCGCTTATGCCATCTGGAAAACCTCCCGGACCTTATCCCTGGAAGGCCGGGTTCTCGATATTTCCGGAACCAGACTCATCCGTGCCGTCGATACCCGCGACATTCATACCATCAAGGAAGCTTATCAGATGGGAATGGACCTTGGTGACCGTCTTATCGCCGACGGGGCAGGAGAGATCCTTTCAAGCATTTTGAAAAAAAATGCCTGATTCCTCATCTCTCCTTCCATATCCCTGCCGAATGATGGCCAGCCGCCCCGCCACCATCCGGCAGGGACCCGTCAAATCCGGGGATCTTCTTCCGGTCCCGGATGACAAGTCCCTTCCGGAGACATGAACAGAGTCAAAAAAACCGATGAGGCCCTTCCGGACCCGGCTTCGTTCGTTTGGAAACATTCTCCTTGCGACATTCTTTTTCAACGGATTCTGCCGGATTCCCCCGCGACACACTTGAACCGATTCCCGGACCGTTCGATAATGATTCTTCCTCTCCGGAAAGCCCGGAAAACTGTACTGGAGTCTCCCCACAGAAAGACTCCCTACAATGGTTTTCATGAGAGGAGCAGGGATCATTCGCGCACCTGTTCCTCCGAGTCCGTTCTTCACTTTTTGATCTCTTCCAGGTTCCCTGGCGGCAGACAAGACGGATGTTCTGATTGCTCAAAAGAACAAAACAATTAGGAAGCCAGGATGCATGTTTTTTTCTACGACACAGGAGACTGTTTTCTTGAAGAAGTTAGAACCAGGTGAGCGCCCCCGGGGGCACGTAACCCTGGTTGGAGCGGGACCCGGCGATCCGGGTCTTCTGACATTAAAAGGAAAAAAGGCTTTGGAAGAAGCCGATGTCGTCCTCTATGACCATCTGGCCCATCCGGACCTTCTCGGTCACGCTCCTCCCGGAGCCGAGCGGATCGACGTCGGAAAAGAAAGAGGACACCCCCGGCTTTCCCAGCGGGAGATCGAATCGGTCCTGATCGACAGGGCCTCACGCGGTCTCTCCGTCGTTCGACTGAAAGGCGGCGATCCCTTCGTTTTTGGCCGGGGCGGCGAAGAAGGACAGGCTCTCGAAAATGCCGGCATCCCCTACACCGTCATCTCCGGGGTCACTTCTGTCACAGCAAGTCCCGCCTATGCGGGGGTTCCGGTCAGCCATCGGGAGTCCAACTCCCGGATTGTCGTCATGACCGGTCACGATGATCCGGAAAAGCTTTCTGCCCGGACCATGGACGCGCTTGCCCTTCCGGATCAGACTCTGGTGATCCTGATGGGAGTGGAGCATTTCCGAAAATTCGTTCCTCGCCTTCTCGAGCACAAGATGGCGCCGGACACCCCCGTCATAGCCATCCGCTGGGGGACAACCGCCGCACAGGAGGTTCGAGAAGGGACGATTCAAACAATCACGCAGATTCTGAACGAGCAGCCGATCCGTCCCCCCGCCACGATCGTGATCGGACGGGTGGCAGACAGGAGCCTGCGTCTCGACTGGCAGAGGAACCGGCCTCTCTTCGGAAAACGAATCCTTTTGACGCGAGAGAAAGAAGCGGGGGCAAGCCTCAAGGATGCCCTGGAAACGCTTGGAGCCGAGGTGGTCAGCTGCCCTGCGATCGAAATCCGTCCCTCTGCCGGCAAAGACGAAGAAGATCTGGATAACGTTCTTCGCAAAATCTCCATGTTCGGGTGGGTCCTGTTTCTCAGTCCGAACGGCGTGCGCTTCTTCTTCCGTCGCATGCAACAGGCAGGAAGAGACATTCGTTCGCTTTCCGGGTGCCAGATATTTTCGATGGGACCCTCCACGACCCGGGCGCTGAACGAGTTCGGCATCCGTCCGGATGCTTCTCCGCTTGAATCCCATGCGAACGGTGTTCTAGAATTTTTTCGATCACAGGACGACATCGGGAAACCCTGTCTTCTCGTGCGCGGTGACCGGGGGGATGGGGCGATCCCCGACGGATTGGCCTCTCTGAAGATCTCTGTCAGACAGGTGACCGCTTACGAAAACAGAAAACCCGAGATTCCCGATTATCTGAGGGAAAGAGTTTCCGGAGGGTTCGAGGGACGGGAGTTCCATCTGGCGGTTTTTTATAGCCCTTCCGCCTTCCAGAATCTTGTCGCGCTTTTTCCGAAACAGGCAGAGGCCATCCGGAACACGACGGGACTGTCCATCGGACCAACCACGGCCGATACCCTCAGAAAAGGCGGGGTCACAAAAATTCTTATCCCGTCCGAACCGACGGACAGGGCCGTCCTGACAGAGATCGTCCGGCATTTTTCATGAAATTTCACAGACCACGTCCCGTCGTCCCATTGAGGAGCAAGTAATGGCGTTTCCCACCGAAAGACCCCGAAGGCTCAGGAACAGTCCCTCCATCCGGTCACTCGTGCGGGAAAACCGGCTATCTCCTTCCCAGCTGGTCCTCCCCCTCTTCATCACGCATGGCTCGAATAAAAAAGAAGAAATCCGATCCATGCCCGATGTCTTCCGGCATTCGGTCGACCGTCTTCCTCCCGTGATCAAGGAAGCACTATCAGCGGGAATCCGGAGCGTCATTCTTTTTGGCATTCCCGAAAACAAGGACGAATCGGGGTCGAGCGCTCTCGATCCGGAAGGCCCCGTACCGTCAGCGGTCCGGATGCTGAAAAGGGAATTCCCCGAGCTGGTTGTCATCACGGACGTATGCATCGACGAATATACGACTCACGGACATTGCGGACTGATCAAGGGCGAACGCATCGACAACGACTCGACGCTCGATTGCCTTTCATCCATGGCTCTGGTGCATGCAAAAGCCGGAGCGGATATCGTAGCCCCTTCCGACATGATGGACGGACGGGTGAAGGCTATCCGGGAGAGACTGGACAAAAGCGGATTTTCCGACACGATCATCCTGTCCTACGCCGTCAAATATGCTTCGGCCTTTTATGGCCCCTTCCGGGACGCCATGATGTCCGGTCCGCAGTTCGGCGACCGCTCCTCCTACCAGATGGATCCGGCCAATCGGATGGAAGCTTTCCGGGAAGCGGCGATGGACATTGAAGAAGGCGCCGACATCCTGATGGTGAAGCCCGCCCTTCCTTATCTCGACATTCTTCGGGACATGGCCGGGCGCTTCGATCTTCCATTGTGTGCCTATCAGGTCAGCGGGGAATATGCCACGATCATGGCCGCGGGAAAAGAAGGATGGATCGATACTGATCGGGCAATGATGGAATCTCTCCTTTCCATCCGCCGGGCCGGCGCCACCATGATTCTGACATATTTTGCCGTCCGGGCTGCGCGGCTGTTGGCCAAGGCAGAATAGTCCGCCACCATGCCCCCGCGCCCGTTTCCCGGACAGCCGGCCAAACGATGAACATTTTTTCCTCTTTCTCCGAACTGGACAGTCTCCGGAAGACCGGTCAGGGGATCTGTCTGTCGATCGGGAATTTTGACGGTCTCCACCGCGGTCACCAGAAACTTCTGGCGGACCTGGTCGAACAATCCCGTCAGACGGGAAGTCTTGCGACCGTACTCACCTTCGATCCCCATCCCCTGATGGTCCTTTCTCCGGAAGTCCCCTTCCAGCGCATCATGTCCATTCCCCATAAAAAAGAGGTTCTGGCCGAACTCGGGATCGACCTTCTCGTCATAACCCCTTTCACCCCGGACCTCGGAAGGATGGAACCCGAAACCTTTATCCGGGAGATCCTCCTGCGCTATTTTCCACTCAAAGGCCTGGTCATCGGAGAAGGCTTCCGGTTCGGTCACAAACGTACCGGTTCCGTCACGGACTTCCATCGCGTTCTTTCTCCCGAGGGAGTCCTGGTCCGGGCCATTCCTGCCGTAGAGGACGAACAGGGAAGAATATCGAGTTCACGGATCCGTGAACTGCTGCGCGCGGGACATATCCGTCAGGCCAATCGGTTTTTGACCCGGCCCTTCCGCCTTGAAGGAACTGTCGAAGAAGGCGAAAAACGGGGAAGAAAGCTGGGATTTCCGACCCTGAACATTCATCCCTCTTCCGACCGTCTCCTGCCGGCACCCGGTGTTTACGTCACGCGGACAAAGACACCGGACGGCTGTTTCAACGGCGCATCCTACGTCGGAAAGAAACCCACATTCACACCCCTTTCCCAACCCGTCATCGAAACACACCTGTTCGACTTTTCCGACGACTTGTACGGACAACTCATCCAGGTGGATTTTCTCGAATTTCTCCGGGGAGACCGGGCCTTCTCCGGTCCGGAAGCACTCGTCTCCGCAATTTCGAACGACCTTCAGCGATCGAAGGACTATTTTCGTGACAACCCGCTTCCCCAAGGGAACTGAAACCGGAAACTTCCTTTCGAGCTATCTTCCCGGCCTTGAGGCTTTCCTGCGGGATCACACAATTCACCCGGATGTCACTCCGACATCCCTGCACTTTCATACAGCGGTCTCCGGAGGGGCCGACTCTCTTTTCCTGGCATTTCTTCTTCACCGTTTCCTCGGGAAACGTCATCGGCTTACACTGTTGCATTTCAACCATCGAACCCGCGGTCCGGAAAACGATGAAGACGAACGTTTTCTTGAGGATTTCTCCCGTCATATCGGACGCCCTCTCCGGGTCGGAACGCTTTCCAATCCTCTTCCCGCACGTTTTTCGGAGGACTTCCTCCGCAAAAGGCGTTATGCATTCTTTGAGGAAGTTCTGGCAGAAGATCCCGGAAACATTGTTTGCCTGGCCCATCATCAGGACGACCAGATCGAAACCATTCTCATGAATCTTTTTCGCGGAACTGGGCCCAGAGGTCTCCTCGGCATGCGTAATACCGCGAACCGTCGGCTGGTCCGGCCTCTTTTGGATATGCGGGCCGATGACATCCGGGATATTCTCTCCAGGCAAGCCGTTCCCTTCCGGATCGATCCGTCCAACCTGAGCCCCGACTACCTCCGAAACCGCGTCCGTCAGGAAATTGTTCCCGCCATACGGAAAATCTTTCCACCGGAAGGAGAACGTCACCTGGCAAACCTTTCCGCGCTTTTCGGGACAGAACTCGCTGACAGGGAATCCGGGGACTGGCTTCTCAACACCCTCCTTTCATCGACCGGAAATCGGTTCGTCTTCTCCTTGCCCCGGTACCGAATGCTCACCCCATATCGTCAGGGCCTCTTCTGGCGACTGGTCCTTTCCCGGATCCATCAGGCGGATCTTCCTTTGCCGGAAGAGCGAAATCTGCTCCGGAGTTTTTCCTCCAACCCTGTTTTCGAAGGCCATCTGGGCCGGGGCTGGCATCTCGGGATTGAATTTCAGGAAGCCCATCTTGTATACATGAGTGACCGGCCGGAAGAGACTCGTGGAAACTGGTCCTTCATACTGGACCCCGACATCCTTCGAGACCTTCGCTCCGGGAAAAGGATCAGGGTTGTACAATCTCTTCCCGGTGGAGGTCGCCTGGAATGGTCATGGTCTTCCCATCACGAAAACCTGACCCCTTGGGAGGAGGGAACACGAATTTCACGTTCCTGTCGTCTTTCTCCTGCTGTTCTCGTCACCCCTCTTACTGTTGCGGGCCCTGGCTTCCCGACCGTCCGGGCGGCCCTTCGCCGGGAAGGGAAATCTTTGGGACGGATTCTTTCCCGAAGACGATTTCCCGGAAGTTTCAAAAAGAGTCTTCCTTTCTTGATCGCCGGGGACTCCCTTCTCTGGGCTCCTCACCTTTTCCCGCTTCGGTTCCCGGACGTTCCGGACCGGAATGAAACCGGCAGATTGTCTGTCACTTACCAGGACGCCAAGGGAGACATATGGAAAAGATCTTCGGAAAACCTCTGATCACCCAGGAAGAGATCGTCCACCGGGTAAGGGAATTGGGGCTGCAAATCACGGAAGACTATGCCGGAAAAAACCTGATTCTTGTCGGAATCCTGAAGGGGGCTTTTGCCTTCACTGCCGACCTCTCACGTTCGATCGGCATTCCTGCCAGTATCGACTTCCTCATGACATCGACACAGGACTCTCCAGGACAGGAGTCCCGAAAAACCATTTCCGAACCGACTCTTCCCCTGTCCGGAGCGGATGTTCTCCTGGTGGAAGACATCGTTGATTCAGGCGTGACGGCACACATGCTGCTCGAAAAACTGGCCGTACACCGGCCGAAATCCGTCCGGATCTGCGCTCTGCTCGACAAAAAAGGCGGTCGGGCCCTGGAGGTTCAGCCGGATTATGTCGGATTCAGCATTCCCAACAAGTTTGTCATCGGGTACGGACTGGACTACAAGAACAAATACCGGACACTCCCTTTTATTGCCGTACTCGATGACCGGACGAAAGCCTGAACAAACGGTCTTCCCCAAAGTATCGACTCGATCTTGCCCGGGGAAAACCCGCTCGAATGCCGTTTTATTGAAGATCACCCGCCTGCGTGATAAGATTGAGTACCATAACAGGAATCCCGCTTTGTGCCGTTTTGGAGGAAGTACATGAAACCGTTTTACAAAAATCTGGCGCTGTGGCTTGTCATCGGGCTTGTCATCTTTCTTGTCTTCGATCTGTTCCAGGTCCGGCAGCCCGGGATGAAGAACCTCGTCTTCTCCGACTTCATCTCCAAACTGGACCAGAACCAGATCAGCGAAGTGACGATCAAGAACAACTATATCAGCGGAGTCATGAAGGACGGCTCGCACTTCAAGACCTACGCCGCCAACGATCCGAACCTCGTACAGGAGCTCCAGAAGAAAAATGTCCGCATCGTGGCCATTCCTCCGGAAGACAACCCCTGGTATCTGAACCTCCTGATTTCATGGGGCCCCATTATCGTTCTGGTCCTTCTGTGGGTCTTCTTCATGCGCCAGATGCAGTCCGGTGGCAACAAGGCCATGTCATTCGGAAAATCCAGGGCTAAACTGATCACGGAAGACAAGCGGAAGATCACCTTTGCGGATGTCGCAGGTGTGGAGGAAGCCAAGGAGGAAGTTGCGGAAATCGTCGAATTTCTGAAAGACCCGACGAAATTCCAGCGCCTTGGTGGCCGGATTCCCAAAGGCGTTCTCGTCGTCGGACCTCCCGGAACGGGAAAGACGCTTTTGGCCAAGGCGATTGCGGGAGAAGCCGATGTCCCCTTCTACCATATCAGCGGATCCGATTTTGTGGAAATGTTCGTCGGAGTGGGCGCCTCCCGCGTCCGCGACCTCTTCGAACAGGGGAAAAAGAATGCCCCCTGCATCATTTTCATCGATGAAATCGACGCGGTCGGCCGGCATCGCGGAGCGGGCCTTGGAGGCGGGCACGACGAACGGGAGCAGACCCTCAATCAGTTGCTCGTGGAAATGGACGGCTTTGAAAGCAACGAAGGCGTCATCCTGATCGCGGCAACAAACCGTCCGGATGTTCTCGATCCAGCCTTGCTCCGGCCGGGGCGCTTCGACCGTCAGATCGTCGTCGGAAAACCGGATCTGAAGGGCCGCCTCAAGATCCTTGAGGTGCACACGCGCAAGATCCCGCTCGACTCTTCTGTCAATCTTGAGACGATCGCCCGGGGGACTCCGGGATTTGCCGGTGCAGATCTGGCCAACCTGGTGAACGAAGCCGCCCTTCTGGCTGCTCGCCGAAACAAGAAAACGGTGGAAATGGCCGACTTCGAAGATGCCAAGGACAAGGTTTTGATGGGCGTCGAACGAAAATCCATCCTGATCACCGAGGAAGAAAAAAGGGTCACCGCCTTTCACGAAGCGGGACATACTCTCGTTGCCAAGCTGATTCCGGGAACCGACCCCGTCCACAAGGTGACGATCATTCCGCGCGGACGCGCACTGGGACTCACCCAGCAGTTGCCGACGGATGACCGTTACACCTACCGGAAGGAATTTCTTCTCGGAAACATCGCCATACTCATGGGCGGACGGGTCGCGGAAGAACTGATCACGAAAACCATGACGACCGGAGCGGGTAACGATATCGAGCGCGCCACAGAACTCGCCCGGAAAATGGTCTGTGAGTGGGGAATGAGCGACAAGCTGGGCCCCATCACTTTCGGAAAGAAGGAAGAAGAAATCTTTCTCGGCCGCGAGATCTCGCAACACCGGGATTACAGCGAGTCCACCGCCGTGGCGATCGACAATGAAGTCTTTCAGATCGTCTCCGAAAATTATCAGCGGGCAAAGGAGCTTCTGGGAACCCACATCAAGGCCCTGACGGCAATCGCGGAAGCCTTGCTGGAACATGAAACCCTGGACGGCCCCCAAATCGATGATTTGATCCGTACCGCCAGTGCCTCGGCCTGATCTGAGGACTCTTCTCCATTCCAGCCGCTCCCGCTACACGGGACCGTTAATCATGGGGGTCATTAATGTGACCCCCGATTCTTTTTCCGGATCGTCAAAAGATACCGATCCGGAACGGGCATACAGAAAAGCCGCTCAATTTCTGGATGAAGGAGCGGACATCCTGGATATCGGGGCGGAATCGACCCGTCCTGGCTTTACCCCGGTATCACCCGACGAAGAAAAGCGGCGTCTTCTTCCCGCTCTCGAACGCATCGCCGGGCTCTCGACAGTTCTCTCCGTCGATACAAGATCTCCCGAAATTTTCCGGGAGACAATTCCCTATGGGGCCTCTCTCGTCAACGATGTCGGCATGCTCCGGAATCCCGGATTCATTTCCCTCCTCAGAGATCATCCGTCTCTGATGGCCGTTCTCATGCATTCCCCTGAAGGACCATCCCTCCATACTCCGCTTCATGGAGAGAAGGGGGAAAAAATTCCGGTCGGAGAAATCGTCCGGTCTGCTTTTCAGGCACGCATCCGGGACCTTGCCCGAGAGGGGATCGATGAAAACCGCCTCGTTCTCGATCCCGGGCTTGGATTCGGAAAAGATACCGGGCTCAACCTGGAACTCTTGCGGTCCATCAAACAATGGTCAGCGGGTTTTCCTGTTCTGGTGGGCGCTTCCCGGAAACGGTTCATCGGAGAAATTGCCAGCTCGACAAATCCACTGGATCGGAGTGCCGGCACGCTGACCATTCAGAACTGGTGCCATCTCTCGGGTGTCGCAATCGTCCGGACGCACGAAGTGTCCGAAGCCCGTCAGGCTCGTCAGGTTCTTCAAGCCCTTCTTTCGGAAAACTGAGATGGCGGACGGAATCTCTTTCTCCTGGCACAGCGTTCTTGATATTCTTTTCGTCTGGTTCATCTTTTACCAGATCCTGATCCTGATCCGCGGAACACGCGCCTTCCAGATGGTCGTGGGGATCCTTGTCTTCCTGTCTCTCTATCTCCTTTCCAGCACCCTCAAACTCTATACCTTGAACTGGCTGATCACCAGTTTCTGGTCCCAGCTGGTCCTCGCCCTCCTGATCCTGTTCCAGCCCGAAATCCGGAAAGCACTGGCCCGTGTTGGTAAGTCACCTTTGCTGTTCGGTCTTACCCCGGTCGAGCTGCCGCTGGACATCGACGAAATCCTGAAAGCGGCCCAGACGTTTTCCAAACGGGGGATCGGAGCCATTCTGGTTCTCGAACGGGGAACGGATCTGTCCGAGATCACCGAAATCGGTGTCCTTGTCGACGCCCATATCAGTCAGGAATTGTTGAGCAGCATTTTCCTCCCCTATTCTCCCTTGCATGACGGTGCCGTTATCATTCGTCAAAACCGCATCGCGGCGGCCAGTTGTTTTCTTCCCATATCCTTGTCGACAAATCTTTCACGGACTCTTGGAACCCGGCACCGTGCGGCCGTCGGAATCACAGAGGAAACGGATGCCGTGGCACTCGTCGTATCCGAAGAAACCGGACAGACCTCCCTGGTGCTCGCCGGAAGAATTCATCCGGTTGCGGACATGACAGAATTGCGGAACCACCTCATCCGTCTTTTCCGCCGGGAGAACCGTTCCCGGATGATGATCCGGGCCACTCTCCTGAAAAAACATATGGAAGAAAGCCGCTTTTCCCGACTGTTCAAAAGGTCCGGTCGAAAAAACGTCCCTCACCCTCCTTCCAAGGAAGAACATTCATGAGGGTCCGGGAGAGAATCCGCCGGTCATTCACTCGCCACCTTTTCCTGAAGGCGTTCGCCCTCTTCCTCGCTGTTCTCCTCTGGTTCCAGGTTAGCCGGAAAGGGCAAGAATACCTTTCCTTCCAGGTCCCCGTGACGGTTTCCCGGCTCCCTTCACGTCTGGAGCTGACCCGGACCGCACCACAACAAGTGACAATCACCCTCTCGGGCCCTCCAGGCCTCTCCCGCGAGATCCCGCCCGGGAGTCTGAACATCCTGCTCGACGGCAGCCGAATGCGAGAAGGATCCAGTCTCGTCCGCCTCCTCCCGTCCATGGTGTCGGGTCCTCCGGGCATCCACGTGAACACCATTTCTCCGCGTACGATCCAATTGACTCTGGAAGCGACCGTCCAGAAGCGGATTCCCCTTTACCCGCAATATGTCGGCTCGATTCGGGGCCCGTTCCCTTCTTTTCGTGTCACCCTCTCTCCCGATTCGGCTCTGGTCGAAGGTGGAACCCGCTCCCTGTCGCACTTGAAAGCTCTCCGGATCGCTCCGATCGATCTTTCCCTCTTGACGAACGAACCCAAACAGGTCCTTTCCGTCCCCCTCAACTCTCCTGCCAACGCCCAATTCCGGATTCTGAGTCCCCGGTTCGTGACCGTGACGATCACTCGTCTTTCCGGCCACCCACATCACAAAGCAAAAGACAGACAACGGTCCTGACCCCCTCTTGCCCCTCCCGGAAGCCTTGAAAAATTGGTCCGTGTGTGGTAATTTTTCATCCGCTTTCATGATCCTTCCGTTGAATATCTTTACTTCTCATTCCCCGGTAGCTCAGTCGGCAGAGCAGGTGGCTGTTAACCACCGTGTCGGGGGTTCGAATCCCTCCCGGGGAGCCATTATTTAAGCCATTCCATGAAAAAACCTTGCCATAAAAAAGAGTTTTTGCCATAATTATGCCATAATAAGCTTGTTCGGAACTTCTTTTCCGGAGGCAAAAAACATGGCAACAATTCGCGAACGCGGCCCCTACCAGTGGCAGGCTCAAGTCATTCGAAAAGGGCACCCTGCCCAATACAAGACATTCAACAACAAAACCGCCGCCGAACGTTGGGCCCGGCTAGTCGAATCGGAGATGGACAAGGGGGTCTTTGTTTCCCGAAAGGAAGCCGAAAGCACCACGCTTTCCGATGCCATTGACCGATTCATAGACGAACACCTTCCGACCCTCAAGACACAAGAACGGGAGACCAACCGGGCGCGTGCTATTCAACGGGACACTATGGCAAAACACTTCCTTGCCACAATTCGCGGAAAAGACATTGCAGACTTTATCAAGAGGAGAAAATCTGGAGGTGCCGGACCCAAAACCATCAAACTGGATCTCTCTTTGCTCTCAAAGCTCTTCAACCTTTGCATGACATCATGGGGGATGGAATCCCTCCGAAATCCCGTCGAACTTGTCCAGAAACCCAAACTCCCCAGAGGACGGGACCGCCGTCTGAAGCCAGGGGAACTGGACAGGATCCTCGAAGCCTCTGCCTCCCCTGCCCTTTCCGATCTCGTCCGCTTTGCTCTGGAAACGGCCATGCGCCGGGGAGAACTCGCCGGGATGACCTGGGATATGGTTGACCTAAAAAGACGGACGGTGACGCTCCCAGAAACGAAAAACGGGGAAAAGCGGATCGTTCCCCTTTCCTCGGAAGCCGTCCGGATTCTGTCCGGACTGACCCGTCGGATTGACGGGAAAGTCTGGGGCATGGCGGACCAGTCGATCACCCAGGCGTTTATCCGCGCCGTCTCTCGCGCAAGGGCCGCCTATGAGAAAGAATGCGAGGAGAACGGACGGAAGCCGGATCCTTCCTTCCTGTCCGATCTCACCTTTCACGATCTTCGTCACGAGGCCACCAGCCGGTTCTTTGAGAAGGGGTTCAATCCGATGGAAGTGAGTGCCATTACAGGGCATAAAACCTTGCAGATGTTGAAAAGGTATACTCACCTGAAAGCGGAAGATTTGGCGGAGAGATTGAAGTGAGAATTCGTCCATTCGGAGAAAACGATCTTCTTTTCGTCACAGAAATTCACGCACAATCCTTTTCCCGTCAAGGTTTTTCGAAGGATTGGATACAAAGCCTTTTCGGCTCTTTCCCGCGATCCAGAATTTACGTTGCCGATAGCGATGAGAAAATTCTTGGATATTGCATCTGGACGGAAAAGAGCGGCTTCCGCAAGGAAGCTGTGCTTGAACTGGAGCAAATCGCAGTCGCAAAAAAATACCGAGGCAAGGGCATTGGTCGATCTCTTATCGAGCAATCGCTTGAAATGGTCAAAGAATGTTTGTCGGATCGCGGATCCTGCCTGAAAGCCGTTTTGGTATCGACAAGGACTGACAATACGGCGCAAAAGCTTTACGCGCATTCTCTTGGGGCTGAGCCAATCGCCGTTATTCCGGGGCTGTATTCAGCCGATGAAGTCCTCATGGTGAGGATGTACACCCTTGAAGGCTGAGGATTTGGCGGAGTTGTTGAAGTGAAATCTGAAACTTATACAGAGCTTGGAAAACTTTCGTTAAATGGTGTCTTGGCCGTGTTCGTAACGACGATCGCTCAACCGATTGTAACCCACCAATTTGACTGGCAGATTACCACAGGTGGTATACTCACAGCAGCGGTGTTACTTGTATTAGGCATTCTGTTTCTGGAAAAAGGAGGTCGTCCGTGAATATCGATCCAGGTTATTCGATTATTATCGTCGGGATGGCTCTTGCTGCCATGCTGGGGGGAATTCTCCTGTATTCAAATTTCCATCACCGAAAGCCGTAATTACTCTTCGCGCGTCTCCATGTAATCCTTCCCCGCCCAGTCCGGATTCTGGACCAGCATCCAGGCGATCAGGGCGTCTTCGATGATCTCCTTCTGCAACTTGTTTTGGAATATCTTTTGAAGATCGGCTAGTGCCCAGGCCGCCTGGCCGTTTAATGTCACCCCAATCCCTTTTCCGGAAAGACCTTCCGCGTGAACCGTTTTCCGGGCTCTCGACGCTCTCATTCGTTCTGCGGGTGTCAATGGACGCTCTCCTTTCGGAGGCCGTCCCCTCCTTTTCTTCTCCATCTCTCCCTCCGGCTTGCGGATCGTCGAGTGTCCGCAAGCCGTATACTGTAATCAGTTTCTTTATCGGACTTATTGTGCCCGTTGGACGAGATTTCCGGCCTTGAGTATATCCTCAGAAGAACTCACAACCTTTCCATTCTCCCCCAGCTTAATCTTGAGAACTTTTGTCTTGTGCGAACCGGCCAGCATACCACCGATGCCATGATTCAATGTCCTGCGAGTCTCTTCCAAAATGGTATGAGTCTGAAGAGGGCATCGTGATTCCAATGAGGAATGCGTCTGAAAGAATGCGGATCGATCATGATAAGAGGCATGGTGATCGATATGAACGACGCGAAGCTCAAAACGCTGACGCAAGTGAAAGAGTTTCTGGAAGGGACACGGGATGTGGAGTTCCAGGTACTGGAAAAAGACCGGTATCTGTTCATTGAGCGGACCCTCGGGCGCTTCGGGTACGAGCGTCTGGGGCGCAAGGAGAAGGGCATCGTGCTCCGGTATGTCCAGCAGATGACCGGCCTGTCCCGGCAACAGGTGACGCGTCACGTTCAGCGGTTCCGGGAAACAGGAACCGTGACGCTCCGGTACCGCGCTCCCTCCAAGGGATTCCGGAAGGTCTTCGACTCCCGGGATGTGGTCCTGCTGGCAGAGACCGACGAACGTCATGGCACCCTTTCCGGACCCGCCACCAAGAAGCTCCTGGAACGGGCTTTTGAACTTTATGGGGACAGCCGGTACGAAAGGCTGTCCCGTATCTCCGTCTCCCACCTGTACAACCTGAGAGGGGGAGCGGAATACCAAAAAAAACGCCGGCACTGGACCAAAACCCGGTCTACCAATGCCCCGATCGGGGAACGTCGTCCTCCCCGTCCGGAAGGATCTCCCGGGTACCTCCGCATCGACAGTGTGCACCAGGGGGACCAGGACGGCCAGAAAGGGGTCTACCACATCAATGCAGTCGACTGCGTCACCCAGTTTCAGGTGGTGGCCACCTGCGAGAAGATCAGCGAGGCGTATCTGATCCCCGTGCTGGAAGAGATCCTGGAGGCCTTCCCGTTCGTCATTCTGGGGATCCATGCCGACAATGGGTCCGAGTACATCAACTACACCGTCGCCCGGCTCCTGGAAAAGCTCCGGATCGAACTCACCAAGTCGAGACCCCGGCACACCAACGACAATGCCCTGGCGGAATCGAAGAATGCGTCAGTCGTTCGAAAACATCTGGGGTATGTCCATATTCCCCAGACCTTTGCCCAGGAGGTCAATTCCTTCTGCCGGGACTACCTCAACCCCTATGTCAACTTTCACCGCCCCTGCTTCTTTTCCGAAACGACGACCGATGCCAGGGGAAGAGAGAAAAAGAGCTATCCATACAGGAACATCAAGACACCCTACGAGAAGTTCAAATCCCTGTCCCGACCCGGGCAGTACCTGAAGCCCGGAGTCACCCTGGAACAGCTGGAAAAAATGGCCCTCGCACAGAGCGACAACGAAGCGGCCGAACAACTGAACAACGCCAGGGAGATCCTGTTTCAATCCCTGGACGACAGAAGCAGAAAACGGGCCTGATGACCTTCTTGCTGAAAAACTCAGACCCAAAGATCAATACTTGAAAGATCCGATCAAATTCAGAGGCAGTTTCAGACTCATACCTGAATTGGAATTGACTCTGCGGCGGTAGATCAGTACCTTTCCTCCGTCTTCGGTCGAATCCGGATCCCCCAAAAGTGCAATCACCTGGTCTCTTGTTTCTCCGACTGTCGTTGCCTTTTTGACAGCGGTTTTGTTGTCCAGGCTGGTATTTCCGTCAGAAACATACATGCCGGCACAGGCACCCAGAGAAAGAAGAGAAGCGGAAGCAGTTACAATGGCAAGCACTCGAATAGATTTGAACATTTGATTCTCCTTGGTTGGTTTGAGCCTGGTTGACGGTTCTATTATACGAAACTAGTTTCATAATTTCAACAAAAAAGTCCTTGTGCATTTTTTTGAACAAGTGGAATTCACCATGGGATCAGTTCGTTCCCGCCGCCGTAAGTTTGAATCAAATACAGGTGGGAGTAGCTTTTCGACCCCTCCGACGCTGCGAAATATTCACCCCCCAGAATTTCCCACACGGCCTGTGTGAGCGGGAACGGGCCGTTATCTCCGGCTTCCCAGTCCTGCGATGTCTGAATAACACCGCTCCACCCGGGGGAGATTCCCGCTGTGTCCAGCCCTGCCAGGTCTCCAAAAAACCCAGATTTTACAGACGACGACAAGGAAATCTTGGGAAAGTAGCGACCAGCGCTGGCGTTGAAATATGTCCCGATCTGCTCCCCGGGATAGATCATGTATTGATCATCCGGAGGGCCGTAGTCCTGAATGCAGGCCCCGCTGTATCCCGGGGGAAGGGTGCATGCATTCGCGGTTCCCACCCCAAAGAAACCCAGCACCATAGCCAAAATAAACCATTTTTTCATCCTTTCCTCCTTTTATTTTTTGTGACTAGTTTCGTTATGGTTTCGGGACGAAACGGGAATAAAGCGCCGACAGTATTGATATTTCATACTTTTTATCGTCTTCAGCCCGGAGCATCAGTCTGTTATTGATTGCGAGCTGGTAGTTCAGCTCCCGCAGGAGATCGGTCGTGCTTTCGGTGGAAACGTTGGCATACCAGTTCTGGTTCGCAAACCGGCCATTCACCAGCGCGTCCAGCATCTGATGCTCGCTGATCAGCCCGGCGGAGTTCGGGGTGGGCGTGGGGGCCCCGATGCCGCTCATCGAGTTTTGCAGCCAGCCCTGAAGAGGATAGGTGCCCGTGTTCCAGGTCGCGACATGGGACATGGCGGCCTGGGCCAGCCCTTCCCGGGCATCGTAGATTTTGATCTTCGAAAGCCAGATACGGCCTGCCGGCGTATTCGGATTGACGTTCGCCGGACGAACCGGCGGGAGAGGGTCCGTCAGATTCAGAATGTAGTGCGCGGTTTCCGAGCTTGTCGCCCCACCGGAAGAGCCACTGGAAGAATTTGACGACGAAATGGCAGAGGCGGACACTCCGGGAAAAAGCGACTGGGGCGAAAAGGACTGGGGATGTTCGGTATTGACGTAAGCGACGTTCTGGGACCGGGCCTGCGTGATCCGTCTGTACTGGGCCATGGATGAGGTGTATCCGCCCTCGACGGTCTGCTGGCCCTGGTCGCCGGTCATCACCTGGGCCGCGGCATCGACACTTTGACATCCGGACCCGCCGACGGCAAGGGACGGGCTTGATGCGGTGGCCCCACCGAATTCCCTGGCCTGCATGACGTTTGTGAGCGCGTTCACCAAAAGTGACGTGTTCTGGATATTCGCCTGTTCCAAATTCATAAAATTTGCGTTTATAGATTGATAAACCAGCATTTCTCCGGAATAGACGGTTTCCGAAACGCAGTTTTCGAGCTGCATCCACCAGGGAAGCAACGTCCCGATCAGCGTAGACGCGCTGATACTACCTGTACCCAGCACACCACCTATCGGCATTTGGGCCGCGGTGGCGACTTGCGGTATCTGTCCCGCCAGCACGCCCTGGCATTGCGCGTTCATCGCGTTGGCATTGACTGGTTTGAAAAAGAAAAGAGGCAGGAAAGCCAGAATCAACAGCAGTTTTTTCACTTTAAACCTCCGGTTTCAGCCTTTTTTGTTTCAGCTTTTGGCAGAAACGCCTGGTAGTAGAACTCTTTACCGATGCGGAAATAGCCAAGTTCAAGCTCTTGGAGCTTTTGGCAGCCCTCTTTCGGGACGCCCCAGAGTTGGGTTCCCGCACCGGGTGGGCGGGAAAAATAGAGAGTACAGAAATCTCCCTTCGGGCTCTTTTCAATCCGGGACGGGTGGCCGAACGTCTTGATTAAAATTGGCTTTTGTGACGCTTCTGCAGAAAGGAAAGGATGTGTCCTGGCAACGGCCAGGACGATGATCCCCAGAATGGCCGTTCCCGCAAGTAAAAGAAGGATTTTTCGCATTGCACTGACCTCACTTGTAGATGTTGTTGAACGAGTTGTTCACCCCGTTCGTCATCGTGTTTGTCCCCGGCAATTGTCCGGTGTTCGCGCCGGGCAATCCGTTTGCCTTGTTGACAAGGCTTGATCCCATGTTCCCGAAGATTGAAGACACGCCGCCCGTCGCGCTGCCCAGAACACTGGAGGCCGTCCCGGTCAGCACCGGCGGAGGACCGGAATCGACCGTGCTGAAGCCGTTCTGCCCGAATCCGACGTTTCCTCCCAGTCCGTAACTGGAATAGGAATTCAGCGGGCTGGTCATGGTCGACACGGCGGACATCGCCGTCCCGGTCGCCATGGAACACCCCATTTGTTCGAGCATGGACCCAATGGCCCCAAACGATTTGGGAAAGTTGAATGTCCCGCCCGCGTTCGACAGGCTGGAGAGACAGCCCTGGGAGGATTGCAACTGCTGCCCCTGGGCGGCTTGCACCTGTGCCGCAGCCATAATGGCGCCCTGGCTCATGTTCTGGATCTGCTTTTGGGAAACGGCCTCTTGCGTCGCGATCACCTGGTTGCAGGCCACTCCAGCAAATGCAGGTATGGGGATCAGAAAAATAATAATTGTGACTAGTTTCGTTAATAGCTTCTTCATTACCTCCTCCTCCTGTAATTAGTGTTGGTGGGCGCAGGCCCCACGGGGCGAGGTCTATTTGGCTGATCCGGAGATTCTTCCGGTCCTCCTTCAGGTCCTCGCATTGCGGCGCCGGTCGCTGCCCCAAACATCGCGTCGACTCCGACGTGGCGTCCAGGGGTTCCGGTCGTGTCCGGCGTCCCCTGTGACGCTCCGTGCCCGCCCGCCCAGCCGATCACAAGACTCGGGAGATCCAGAATGCACAACCTACCAAGCTTGTACATGCTTGAAATTAGTAGAAAATCCAGGATTCCCAGAAAACTGATCATTGCGACGATCCCGTTTAACGATCCAGCAGTTATGCCAGTTACCATGCCCGAAAAACCTTGTAGGATCAGATACGCAAGGGATTGGTAGAGAATAAAAAAGATGAAGAATCCAATGACCATTGCAACTGGCCTGATGAAAATCTCCAGGACTCGCAAGTATCCAGTCCTGGCAGACTCATGTATAAATCCTTCCCCCTCGGGCTGCGCATGAAAAATTCCCCAGATGGGTACGGCAAAAATGGCCTCAAAAATGGAGAAGAGCCAAGCCAGCACGCCTCCGATAAAAAGAATGAACGGGAGGGCGGGCAGGATATAAGCCAGTCCTGATCCAAAAACAAGCAATGGCACGGCAATCATCAAAACAAATTTCCACCCAACTTTAGCTACTGCGGCGGCTGCGCCGGTGGCCGCTCCTGCGACTCCACCGATGACACCTCCAACAATTGGAATGTTCGATGAATTTTTGGCTGCTGTGTTGAGAGATTTTGTGCCAACTACTGCCCCGGCGATTACAGCCAGCGCCGTTTCTGTTCCGTCGATCACAGTGTTTCCAAGGCTCGCGGCAGTCAAAACTGGATCGCCGTTTTCGAGTGTCATACTGGAAAAAGAGGTGATGATTCCTGTCAAAGGACTGGCTACAAAATTGATGATTTTTGCCCAGGCGCTTGATCCGCTTGACACGCTCCCGCTCGCATCCGCGATCTGTCCGGGTGTTGGAGGATTGCCAACCATGTTTGTGCTCGAATCGAGCATTTTTGTGTAGGAATCAGTGCTGGCCAAAACGTTTTTAAGCCCATAGGTCCCGTTCGACGGTTCCGCCAGGGAGTCGATCGCGACTCCCTGGTAGCTCCATTTTTTAGTGATCATCGAACTTAACCGCTGATTTTGCTTGGCGAAGCTGTAAAAAAACGATCCAGCCATAATCCAGCCTCCGGAGGTAGCAGTACTCAGCCAATTCTGGAGGGTCGCCCCGTTTGACCCCTGGCTTGCCGCGCTTGCGGCGGCGTTTGAGATGGCGTTCTGGTAGTTGTTGATGGCGTTGTACAAAGGCTGAGGGTTGGGAAGCTGAGGAATTGTCGGGGCTCCGGTATTCGGGGCATTCACGATCTGGACAGCAAGGGGGGCCAGGGTTGAGAGCATCTGTGTTAAAGCAGTGGATTGGGCGCTGGCGATTGATTCCGCCGCTGGAGTGGTATGCCAGCTATTGTATGAAAAAGTGAAACTTCCGCACACGCCCGGCGGTAAGCCGCTGTTTGCCGCTCCGTTGAAGCCGATCTGGTCGATGATATTTTGAGTTGAGGTTCCACCAGGCTGTGACCCAAAAAAGGAAGGTCCATACCCGGAAGTTTGTGGATTGGTAATGGTGAAAGTCGACTTCTGTTGCTGTTCCTGGACATACTGCCCGGGCATCGGAGGAAGCACCTGCGGCGGGGAATTGGGATTCATCGGGTCGGTGCCATTGTACTGCGTCCCCTGGCCGATGTAGTAGTATTCCGAATTCACAAAGTTCTGGCAAACGAGACTTTGCAAAGCATCCTTTGCGAGTTCCGTACCGGTGTTGCTGTTTACGATCACCGCCGGACCGCCTTTTATCAGGTATTGGGCCCCGGCGGTCCAGACATTGTCCGCAAATCCCACAGACATCCCAACAAGCCACAGAAGCACGCTTTGCACGATCGAGATTCCCGCCGGAGGAACAGGGGCAAGGAAAGCCCCTGCGGCCACGATCCGGACCGGCATCCACTTACTGTACCGCCTTCCAAGAGGAACTCCGTCCTGGGAGGCTTCCGCAATACCCATCAGCAAACTATAAACAGCAAATACACCCAAAACTGCAAAAAGAGTTGTGTCGTACAGACTCAAGATCGTTTGAAGAAATCCGCCACTGTTGCCGGAAAAATTCTGCCAGCCGGCACCGAATAACTTATTGAGTAGCTGGACCGAGAGATCCGAGTTTGAAGGGGTCAACGGGTTCATTTTTTGAGCCATCCCCAGTTTTTATAGGTATAAAAAAAACAAAGACACCCCACCCCAATCAAAAAATTGGGGAGATTCAGCCAATAGAGGTACCAGAGGGTCATCAGGAGGGAAACTCGCTGGCCTGTGGCCACGATCATGCGTTCGATCGCCTCTCCCCACGTCATTTTCTGCATTTTTTCCATGTCATATCTCGACTAATTCAGCCAAGTCATGCGCCTCAAAGAGAAAATTCTGGAGAAAAATCGGGTCTGGTTTTTCAGAATTCAGAATTTTCGATGAAAGTTCTTCAAAAATCGCGAGAAATGGATGGGTCGGACCCGCCGGGCGTTTCATTTTCAGGAGGTGGAGCATGGCGCGGTTCAAACATTCCGCGGCGTCAAATTTCGTTTCTTTTTCTGAATATTCCTCATCTTTACTCAATAAAAAGACAGCTTCACTGCAAAAAACAAGAAAAAAGGCGCTTTCCGGCAACAAAGTGACTTTGTTCTCAAGTTCCGTAAAATCAATCATCTTTTTCTCCGTTTATTATTAAAAATTGTGCAATTGCAAGGCGGATGAGCTTTCCCGTCGTTTTTTCTTCTTGTTTGGCCCGTTTCCTAAGTTTTTTCAGTGTTTTTTCATCGATCCGAAGCGAGAAAACAACCATCGGAGCCGGTTTCTTTCGTTTTTTGTTCAGAACATCACCTCCTTTCTTTGATTTCGTATTACGATTTTTATTTTAACAAACGATAGAAATAAGTCAAGTGTAAGTGTTTAAAAAATATGAATTTATGTTGACAAAACTGTTCATGAGAGATACATAAAAATTAAAAAATATGGAGGGGAAGGGCTAGTTCTTGCGGTTTTCGAGAACCTTAGCCCGTCCGGACCGATGCGCCGGGGGGGAGCCCAGCGAAGCGCACAGAGACCGCAAGAGTCTCGATGTCGCGAGCGGAAGGCGCAAGGGGAGCAAGGGCGATAAGGAAGGGGATCAGAACCCCAGTTCCAGTTCCCGTTCGAGTTCCCGCTCGCGGATCCTTTCCCGGCCCTTTTGGCCCTTTTCTTTCCCGTTCTCCCAGTTGCCCGCCTGGGTCTCCTTTTCAATCTCAAGTTCTTTTTCGTGACTAGTTACGGCCTTTGGCTCGATCTCAAAGTCCAGGGCGTTCATTTTTTCCCGGGAACGGATGGAGCCAATCAGGGAACGGACTTTTTCTAGCCCGAAGTCCAATTCTTCTTGCTGTTCCTGTGTTCTTTCATTCATCTGACTTGAGGCGTGCCTGTTCAGGAAGGACCGGCAGAGGTCGAAATCGCTCTCAATTCCTTGGGGGAGAGGGATTCCCTGGTCTCCGGATAAGCTCATTGCATAGGAAAGCATCTTTTCCGTGGGGGCCAGTTCTACGCCTGCCGCCTGAGCGGCGCGGTCAAGCTGATCCTCTGTCATGACCATGTGGGCCCCGTCCTTGTGGCGGGTCAACTGGACATACAATTGTTCAAGTCCCTGGAAGCCGATGTAATTGTAGGTTTGGGAACCGGTCTCGCCCTGGCTTTTATTGATCGTGATGGCGTATCCGTGTTGAAAATGCTCATATCGCAACGGATCAAAGGAGAGGTCCTTTCCGGAATCCATCCGGACGTGAAAAAGCCAGGTTCCGTTTGAATCCTGGGCGATCTCTTTTAAAGTTCCCGTCTCGCCGTTCATCACCCCCATGGTCTTGTTGTTCCGGGAGAAGTAAATCCGGTCCCCACCTTGAAATTCCTTGATTCCGGTGGAGGTCTTGACCTCCGCCCGGATCCCGTCGAGGAGACCCTTTTCCTGTATGGCCGCTCGCGCCCTGGCGTTCAATTCCGCAACATCCACCTTCCTATAGGCGGTCAGGAGAGAGGCCCGAGCCTCCGGGTTGAAGTCCTGCGCCCACTTCCCAACGGTCGCGGCCATGGCATGATCACGATCCTTTGCGATCGTGATCATGCCGGCCTGGGCGTATTTCTCAAGGGCTTCCTTCACCTTTCCGTCCCGGATTTCCCGGGACGCCTGTTTCTGCCAGTCCGCTTTCTGGCGGCGGTTTTCCGTGAGCTCCACGAATTCAATCTTTTTCATGAGTCCCTTGACCGGGGATCCTGCCGCTACGGGAGGAACCTGTCGATCGTCCCCGACCAGTTCAAGTTTCGCCCCCGCCGCGTGAGCCAAAGCCTGCAGGCGGTCGAGGGTCCGGGTATCGCACATCATGGCTTCATCCACGACGATGACCGACTTTGCAGAAAGTTTTCTTGTGGGATCTGCTCTTGTTCCGTCATCTCGGTCATAGCCTTCAAGATCTCTCAAGAGGCTGGCGATGGTCTGGCTTTTAATCCCAGTCTCATTTTCCATGAGCTTGGCAGTCTTCCCCTGGAGGGCGCATCCGATGACCTCAAAACCGGCCTCTTCATATCCATAGCGGACGGGAACCAGGGCGGTGCTTTTCCCGGCTCCGGCGTGTCCCTGGACGATCTTCGTCCGGCCTTCCGTCCGGGTCATGTATTCGATGGCGGCGAGTTGTTCCGGAGAGAAACCGAATCCCTGCTCCCTTTCCCGGCGCTCGATGGCCGCATGGACGGTTTCCGGGTCCAGGACATGGGACCGGTCCTCTTTCCCTTCCCAGGCCCGGGCGAGGATCCCTTGTTCCAGTTCGAGCATTTCCTTGGTTGTATAGTAGGTTTTTCCGTCCTGGCCCCGGAGTTTCACGAGGTCTTGGTGGCGCTTGAGGGCGGCCACTTCCTTTTTCACGTCCTCGAGGCCTTTGCCTTGGTGGCTGAAGACAATCGAGGCCTCTTTGAAGAGGTCCTTTTCTTCAAAGACGGCTTCCATAGTGGTCAGTTTCCGAAGGATTTCCTCCCGATTGATCTCCTTGGGTTTTTCTTCAAAAAGCTCTTGCAATCCGAAGCGATGTATCTGTTTTTCTGACCATTCCTCAAAGGTCGGAAGTGGGGCCCGGCGGCCTGACTGGGCATTTGCTTCCTGGACGAGCATTATTTTTTCCTCGTGGGCTCCCCTTGGTTCTTCCAGAAAAAACTTGAGCTCGAGTCGATAG
>JAKAYA010000047.1 GCA_021826965.1 Nitrospirota bacterium | reverse complement strand
GCCCGAAAAAGCCAACGAAACAGGTTGCACAATTGGTCCTTCGATCAACTCCGCTCCTTTGTGTCCTACAAGTCCCGGATGGAAGGCGTCGCACTCTTTGTCGTCGATCCCCGGAACACGTCCCGGACCTGTCCGGAATGCGGCTGTGTGGACAAAAAGAACCGGAAATCCCAGGACCGATTCTCCTGTATTGCCTGCGATTATTCCGCCCTCGCGGACCATGTCGCCGCCCGAAACATCGCAAAGGTCGCCGTAAACCGGCCTGAGTTCTCAGCCCGCCGCAAGGCGGGTTAGGGAAAAGCTCCGACCTTCAGGTCGGGGTTGTTTACGTGAATTCTTGGGGCTCCAGAGTTTCCGCGGGAACCTCGAGACGCCGGATGCGGCCCAGAAGTGTTTCGGGATGTTCATCCGCATCGGGACGGATCTCGCGGAGATCGGAAAGAAACCGGAGACCGATTCTGCCATATCGTTGATATTGCTCTTCAAAAAGATCCATGATGCGGTTGAGGACTGCATGGGCTTCGCTGCGCAAGGTTTCCGGAAGAAGAACCGTGTAGGAACCCCGGTCGTCCGAATGCATCATGTCGCTGGAACGGAGCGCCGTTCCGAGACGATCCCGGAAGAGACGGTAGAAACTGTTCACATCGGTCATGTCGCCGGACGGACGTGTTGTGACAATCCGGATAAAGAGAAGAGACAATCGGGTTTCCAGGCGTTTCCCCTTTTCCATTTCCTCGATCATCCTGTTTTCGATCGCCCGGGCGTCGGGATCTCCGTTTTTCGTTCGCGTCGATGTGACAGGCGAATAATGGATACGCGCATAGTCTTCCAGAAGAGGCCGGAGATTCTTCGCCAGATTTCGTCCGGCCGTTTTCCATTTTTCCGGGATCTCCTTTTCGGAGGCCAGGGAAATGAACAGAATGAATCGGGAACCCATGCCGTCATAGAAGGGAAGGGAAACCGTTTCGACACGTGTCCCGTCCAGAAAAGATCCCGTCATCGTTTCATCTTTCGACCAGACGAAACGTGTTTCCCGCGAATAGGACGACAGTTGGGGCGGCACATAAAAATCCGGATATCTTTTTCCGGCAGAGCCGGACAGAAACACAGGAAAACTGTTGGCATCGTCGTCATGGTAAAGCGCCAGCCGGACATCTTCCTGGAGCTGTCCCAGTCCCTTCCGCACGAAAGAGAATATGCCATCGAGCTTTTCGGCCAAATCTTTCCCCGCTTTTTCGAGATCTCCCGGGAGATCGTTGGAAGGGAACTCCGTCGAATCTTTTCGGGAAACGAGAAAGTCGACATTCGGAAAGTCCGCATCTTCTCCGGAAGAGGCAGGTTCCTGGGATTTCAGGAAGCTTGTTTCCAGCAGCGAATCCTTCCGGTTTTTCCGGGTTTCACGGTAGAGAAGTACAAAGAGGGCAAAAAGACCGGCCAGCGCCATGCACAGAAGGAATCCGGCAATATAAGGATGCGTGGCGGGAACGGGAGTGGCGGAGCCAGGTATTCCCCCGGAGGGAGAGGACGAAGGTGTTTCCGGCAACCCCAGGTCGTGCTGGATGTTTTTCTGGGCTTTCTGAAGGATATCGAACCCGGCCGGAATCCCGCGCACAACCTCTTCCCTTCCGGCCATGACGGTATAATCCTTTTCGGGAAAAGATGTCGAACCGAAAACTCTTTCGGACAAAAGTGGTCCGATGCCGGCAAAAGACGTCAGTCCTCCTGTCAGAACGACCAGAACAATAAGTTTTATCAATCTTAACAGAGTCAAAAACATTGATTATCCGCCATTTTTCTTCTACGCTTACAAGAGACAGATCCGGGTCGTTGTCTGTTTCCACTATACTCCACAAGATACCCGTTCTCCGAAACAGTTTTTCCTAAAACGGATTGCAGGCTTTCCATTGAGAAAAGCGGTTCGCATCGGTCTCTTCCTGAAGATCTTCCTGCTCTCATCGGCGGTCTCACTCATTTCTCTCATCGGCGGTTACTGGCTTCTCGAGAAGGAAATGGTGAGCCGGGTCAGCCGAATCCTGAAGAGCGAAAGCCAGCTGGTTCTCGACCAGCTCTCTCACGCCATCGCGATTCCTGTCATCACCGACGACCGGTTGACGATCAACGATCTCCTGCAGACCTTCTCGCTCCAGAACGGAGTCAAGGAAATCTTTGTCCGGGGCAAGGATGGAAAACTCCTGGGAGATTCCATCAAGGGGCATCCTCCGGTTCTCGGGAACCAGCTTCCGGCAGTAAATGCCGAAAGCAAGATTTTTTTCCATCATTTCGAACAGTTCAAATATGCCCTGGCAAGCAAGACCATTTTTTTCGGCAAGGTTCCGATCGGGACCATCTCTATCGTCTTTTCGGACAAACCTTACCGGATTATCCGAAACGAGATCCTGTCTTCCTTTCTTGTACTCGGAATGGCCGGGCTGATCCTGTCCCTCGGGGGAGCCCTGTTTCTGTCACGATTCCTGACCCGTCCGATCAAGACCCTGCATCAGGCTACCCAGTCGCTGATGGGGGGAGACTACTCCCTTCAGCTCACACCCTCTTCCCATGACGAGCTGGGAGATCTGACGGAGGGATTCAATCAGATGGTGAAGGAGCTCCACCACAAGGAGCTCCTTCAGAATGCCCTGATCCGGTATGTCTCCCATGACATGGCCGAAAGAATCCTCCTGAATCCGGAACTGATCCATCTGGGAGGCATCCGCCAGGAAGTGGTCGTCCTCTTTGCCGACATCCGCAACTTCACCCGGCTTTCGAACATCCTCACTCCGGAGCAGACAGTCGCCATCCTGAACGAATATTACGGATTCCTGATCCGGGTTGTTCTGGATTACCAAGGATCGGTCAACAATATTATGGGTGACG
This sequence comes from Nitrospirota bacterium, assembly GCA_021826965.1. Classification (GTDB taxonomy): domain Bacteria; phylum Nitrospirota; class Leptospirillia; order Leptospirillales; family Leptospirillaceae; genus Leptospirillum_A. Next base: position 8,540 of record JAKAYA010000047.1, on the reverse strand, counting down.
GATTCATGGCCGTTTTCGGCATCCCCGAGTTTCTGCCCGATCATCCCCGAATCGCACTCGAATGCGCCACCGCGCTCAGGGAAGCGATAAAGACGTGCTCGAAAAGCCGCATGGAACGCAATCTTCCCATCGCGGAGTTCGGAATGGGGATTCATATTGGTGACGGCATCGTCGGGAATATAGGGTCCGGGATGAGAATGGAGTATACTGTCGTGGGACAGACCGTCAATGTGGCATCGCGTCTGGAAACCCTTGCGCAGCCCTCGGAAATCCTTGTCAGCATGGATTTGTGTGACCGTGCAGGGGGCTCGTTCTCTTTCTCGGAGGCCTATCCGGTTCCTCTCAAGGGAATGGATAAGGAAATCCGGGTCTGCCGATTGCTTGAAAACACAAAAAACGGATGATTCGTGCAAGACAATGGCCGAAAACGGGATTTTTTCTTCCAGCATCCCAACCCTTTCGCCGACTCGGCAATTTAAGAGCCGGTCAATAATCTACGGGAAACAAAGGAACCTCTCTGTTGATTCGCCTGACCCCTCTCCGCCCTGCGTTCCCAAAAATGTGGCTGTGTCTGGTTTGCTCCGGATTATTTCTTTTTCTGGACGGATGCATGCAACCTCCCCTCTCCGTTCCGCCACGGCGCCACCTGGTGAAACACACGCGGGTGACGCCGGAATGGCTCCGAAAAACCCGTCTGGACGAAAAGGCGGGAAATTTTTCCGCGGCTATGGCGGATCTGGAAGGCGCCCGAACCATTCAGGAAAAAAAATATTGGACCCGACACATTTTGCGGGAGTGGAGCCTTTTTGATCTTGACAGGGCCCTGGCCCTCCAGAAATCGGGACACGCGGAGGATGCGGCCTTTTTGCTCGAAGAAGTCTTCAAGCGCTCTCCCGAATTTTTGGTGAAACCTCCGGCTTCTTTGTCTTCGGCTCTCTTCCAGGACTATCTGATGGGCGAAATCGGGAAGAACCAGGAGATCTCCGCCCTGCAGCAGATGGAAATGAACAGTTTGCTGGACAAGAAGAGGAAAAACGAGGTTGCCTTCGGTGCCTATCTGCATTTGACGAAAAGACGGATTTCCGAAGAAAAGTTCCATTATGCAATGCTGGATCTCAAAAAGGCACTCGCCCTGAATCCCGGAAGCCCCGACGCGCGGTTTTTGGAGTCCCGACTGCTTCTTCAGGCAAAAAAATGGACGGATATGGGTTACCAGGCGTTCGCGGACCAGAACCTTCACCGGGCCATCTACTTCTGGAAGAGAGCCCAGGAAATCCGGCCGGACGACAAAAGCCTTTCCGAAAATATTCAGAAAGCCAAGGTGTTGCAGGAAAAACTGCAGGAGATCGAAAAAGAGACCGGAAAAAGCTCCCCGGATTCCCGTCCTCACACGCAGTAAAAATGCGGGAATCGACCCTTTCAAAAACGGGAAAACAACGTCCGTCCAAACGTTTTTTAAATCCAATACAACCTGACAGGAAAGATCTTCCAAGGAGAAGGAGTCGGATGAAATGAGCGATATCAAGGCACCGGAATTCCCCAAAAACTTCCTCCACGCCCGGTGGTTTACCGACCCGGTGTGTTCGTGGAGCTTTGCGGCCGAAGAGGCGATCGAATCTTTCCGGAAGCATTTTTCCGGCAGGCTTGTCTTTGAAAACCGGATGTTCGTCCTGTACCGTGACCTGTCAACCTTTCTGAAGAATCACGGAATGGAATCCCCGGCCGATTTTGCACCCCGTATCGAAAAAGTTTCCCGTGCGACAGGGAAAACGATCAGCCCTGGAGCGTGGCGAAAAGGAAACGTTCCGGAATCGTCGGAGGAATGTTGTTTATGGGTCAAGGCGGCGCAATCGCTCGATCCCCTGAAGGGGAACGACTTTCTTGCCAGGATGAGAAAAGTTCTTTTCCAGCAGGAAGAAAATATTTCCAGCCTTTCTGTTCTTCAGGAAATCGCCCGTCAGTCCGGACTGGATCCGTCGATTCTCGAAGAAAAGGTACGACAGGAAAATTGCCGGGCTCTTCTGTCGGAAGATATGGCTCTGTCGGCACAGGAGGGGGTGGAAACGCGACCGACTCTGGTCCTTCGCAACAGCGGCGGAGACCGGGTTCTCGTCGGCGGACTGATGGATCCGGAGCTCTTCATACACGCGGGAGAAGTTCTTCTGCGGGAGGCCTGAAAAGGGAGAGGGATATCAGGCAGGGAGGGGACGGGATTCCCGGAGTTTCTGGAGGAGTTTGCGCGTTTCTTCAAGAGCCTGGACCGCATCCCCTCCCAACAGGGTGAAATGGCCCATTTTCCTCCCGGGCCGGGCTTCCGATTTTCCATAGAGGTGGAGCTTCACCCGGGGATCGGACAGAAGGACGCTCCAGTCCGGTTCTCCTTTGCCCCAGAGATCTCCCATGAGATTCCCCATGGCAACAGGAGAGACGAGTGTCGTTTCCCCCATGGGCAGATCACACAAGATGCGAACCTGCTGTTCGAACTGGCTTGTCCTGCAGCCATCAAGAGTGAAGTGCCCGCTGTTATGAGGACGCGGAGCCAGTTCGTTCACGAGGAACCTGTCGTCCCCAAGCATGAAATATTCGACAGCAAGAATTCCGGTGTATTCCATTTTTTCCGCTATGGCACCGGAAATGCTCCGGAGTTTTTCGGAAGCGCGTTCTCCAATATTGGCCGGAGCCACGGACATCTCAAGAACCCCCTGGTGATGGATGTTTTCGGAAAGGGGGAAATACCGGATCTCTCCTCCCCTGCCCCTCCCCAGGACCACCGAAATTTCCCGAAGAAAGGTCACCCGCTCTTCCAGGATGCAAGGGACTTCCCCCCACTCGGAAAAAAGCCGGACGGCTTCCGGGAGATTTTGGACCAGAGCCTGTCCTTTTCCGTCGTACCCGAGTCGGCTCTTCTTCAGAAGCGCCGGGAACAGGAACGATCCGGAAAGATTTTCGAAATCGGCTGTACGAAGAACCGGATGAAAAACGGGTACCGGAAACCCCGATCGTGACAGAAACGTCTTTTCCCGGATTCGGTCCTGGCAAATCCCCACGCTATGAGGCTGGGGGAGGACGATGCGTTCCCGGGAGAGTCTTTCGAGCGTCGCGATCGGCACGTTTTCGAATTCGGTCGTGATCGCCTGGACGTTTTCGAGGAAGCAGGCGATGGCCGATTCGTCTTCGAACCCGGTGGACAGGTGGCAGGTTGAAAAATCCCGGGCTGGAGCATTCGGGTCGGGATCCCATGACGCGACCCGGTATCCCATTGAGCGGGCGGACATGGCGAACATCCTGCCGAGCTGACCGCCGCCCAGAACCCCCAGTGTCGCCCCTGGCAGTATCATGAGGGGTTTTCCTTTGTCAGATCGCTGTCCAGGACTTTTTGCCGCAGGGATTTCCGGAACTCTTCCAGTTTTCCGGCGAGATCCGGATCGGCGAGTGCCAGAATTTCGATGGCCAGAAGCGCAGCGTTCTCGGCTCCGGGTTCCCCGATCGCCAAAGTCCCGACCGGGATCCCCTTGGGCATCTGGACGATGGAGAGAAGCGAGTCGATCCCGTTCAACACGGTGGAAGGAATGGGAACGCCGAGCACCGGCAAAGAGGTGTTCGAAGCCAGCATGCCGGGAAGGTGGGCCGCTCCTCCGGCTCCTGCGATCAGAATCTTCAAACCTCTGGATCGGGCGTCCCGGGCATATTCGAACAAAAGGTCGGGGGTTCGGTGAGCCGAAACGACCCGGGTTTCGTGCGGGACGCCGAATGACTTCAGTCGCTCGGAAACCGCCTTCATGGTTTTCCAGTCTGTTGTGCTGCCCATGACAACTCCAACGACCGGGGAGAATTGGTTCATTGTGATCTACCTCGGAAAAATCAGGAGCGAAAGTCCTCTTCGTGAAAGGTCAGGAGTATTTTCCCTTGCCCGGAAAAGATCTCCGAATTTTGGCAGTGTAAAAGAGGAAATGCAATCCGTTCGTTCCCGATGACCGGAAGTGCCCCGCCGTAAAGGAAAGATCGGGACATGAACCGGTTTCTTCATTTGACCCCCATTGCTCATATGCCCTAATATTAAACGATTATCGGTTATCTCCAAGGAGGATTTTTTGGAAAAGGCATCTGTGCAGAACGGGGTCCCTTATGTTATCGGGCCGGATCCCGTCCTGATCCGGCAATCGATTCTCGATGGAGGTCCCGGGCTTTCGACCTACCGGAAGGACGGCGGGTACGAAGGTCTTCGTCGGGTGCTTCTCGGCCTGTCCCCTCCGGAAGCGATCGAGGAGCTCAAGGAGTCGGGGCTTCGGGGAAGAGGCGGAAGCGGTTTTCCGACTGCGGTCAAATGGGAAAAGGTTTCCCATCATCGCATTCGGGAGAAATATGTCGTGGCCAACGGAAGCGAAGGCGAGCCCGGAAGCCACAAGGACCACTTCCTGATCGAGACCAATCCCCACCAGATCCTGGAGGGGATGATCATCGCCTCCTACGCCGTCAATGCCCGAAAAGCGATCCTCTTCGTCAAGGACAGTTTCCCCCGGGGAATCGAAGCCCTGAAGAAAGCCAGAGACGAAGCCCGTCAGGCGGGGTTTCTGGGAGAACGGATCCTGGGATCGACTTATTCCCTCGACGTGGAAATCTTTGTCGGACCCAGCGCCTATATCGCCGGGGAAGAGACGGCTCTGCTGGAAGCCCTCGAAGGACGATCGCCGAAGCCTCGCCCCAAACCGCCCGGGTATCCGACGGACCGCGGGCTTTACAACTGTCCGACCGTCGTCAACAATGTCGAGACATATGCGCACGTTTCGCACATTTTTCGTCATGGTCCGGCGTGGTTCCGGAAAAGGGGCCTTCCCAAAAGTCCCGGAACGATGGTGTTCTCCGTAACAGGCTCCGTCCGCCGTCCGATCGTCGTGGAGCTGCCGCTGGGCACATCGCTTCGGACCCTTGTGGAGGAATACGCGGGCGGCGCTCCGGAAGGAGAGCAGATTGCGAGCTTCTATCCGGGAGGTCCTTCTTTTGGGGTCCTGCCGGTCAAGGACCTGGACACACCGCTCGATTACGACTCGCTTCGGGCACTGGGGTCCGGCATCGGCTCCGGCGGCGTCATCGTCCTTTCCGACAGGGACTGTCCCGTCGCCACGGCACGAGACTTCGCCTCCTTTTATGAAACGGGTTCTTGCGGACAGTGTCCCCCCTGTCGCATCGGCACCGAGAACCTGCACGAAATTCTGGAACTTTTTGAAAACGGCCGGGCCTCCGCGGAGAATGTTCAAAGGATCCTCCGGATATCCGACATGATCAAGGGGCGAGGCAATTGCGGACTGATCACGGCCTCCGCCTACTCGGTCGAGTCTCTCGTCCGGCATTTCCCGCAAGAGTTTCAGTCCCATCTGGACGAGAACGGATGCCGGAGAGAGCATCGGACACCGTTTTACCAGGCTGTTCTTCACGATGAAAAAGTCGGGGCATGAGTGTCCTCCCGGATACGATCGGGGAAGTGATCGAATGAGAAAACATCCTTGAATGCGAAGCTGTGTTACAGACATCATCTCCTTTTCTGCACGGGCAACAAGTGCATGGGAAAAGGAAACGAGGATTTGAAGCTCCTGACCCAGTCCCATATCGCATCTCTCGGGATGGAGAAGGACATCCTTGTCACAAAGACCGGGTGTCTCGACCAGTGCGAATATGGGCCGATGGTTCTTCTTTATCCGGAAGGAACCTGGTATTCCGGGATGGACGAGAGAAGTGTCAGGACCCTGGTCGAACAGATCAGGGACGGGAAAGAAAGGCTCCCCCGACATCTTTTCTTTCAGATCGAACAACAGAGAGGTTAACCCCGTGGCTTACAGAATCAGGAAAAAAGGATCCACCGACCAATCGGCCACTTCTTCTTCCCATCCGGCCTCCTCTACGGTTTCCTCGAACGGGAGCTCGAGGGACAGGCCTCTTCCGGGATTTCTGGACGACCGGAAAAAGAATCCCCTGATCGTCGCCGGGCTCGTGGGCCTGGTGGCGCTCGCCGGCGTCGGACTGGTCTGGCACATCTATTCCGACAAGAAGAAAAAGGAGCAGGAATCGGCGGCTCTCGAAACCCGGGCGGAGCAGATGTTTTCGAAGAACATGCAAAACAGGAAGGCCGACTGGACTTCGATCGATCAGCTTTTTGAACAGGTCGTCAAAAAATATCCGGATTCTTCCAGCGCCAGGGTGGCTCCCCTGTTTCTGGCGTCCATCCAGAACCAGCTGGCTCAGCCGCAAAAGGCTGTCAACTGGCTGCACGAAGGACTGGAAAAAAATTCGGGCGATACGAAAATCCTGCCGTTCTACTATGAAAGTCTGGGCGTGACGTTCATGTCCATGAAGGAATACGATCAGGCGCTGGCGATGTTTCAGAAGGTGACGAAGTTTCCGGGCAAAACGCTTGCCGATGCGGCGTATTTCAATATCGGAAAAGTGTACGAACTGTTAAATCAGCCGGCTTTGGCCATTCTCAATTATCGAAAACTTCAGAAAAAGTTCCCGAGTTCCCCCTGGTCTTCGGAAGCCGAGGCCTATATCAAACAGCAGAATCCTACGGCCTCGTCTCCTCCACCGCCCCTGTCCTCTCCTTCTCCCACTCCGGCGAAGTAATCACAAAACCGGGGCCGTCCCTGTGTCGATGGCCCCGGAATCATCCTTCGAATCTTCCCCGTATCCCGGTCTGAAACTTCCAACGGTCGAAGATCCGTTCTTTCCGTCGTTTCCGGAAGGTCTGAAAAACTCCAGAAAAAAGGGGCTCTGTTATGAGCCCCTCGGGAAAGAAACCGGAACGGAGTGTCAAGTGTGTTATCGAGCCGGCACCATGATCATCTGCCCTTCGCGCAGATATGTCCTCCGACCAAACAGATGATTCTTGCTCCGGATTGCCGAGATCGTTGTCCGGAACCGCTTGGCAAGCGCGAAGAGAGATTCTCCACGACGGATCCGGTGACGCATCCAGTGACCGGATACAAGATGTCCCCTGCCCCGTCGGTAATGATTTGAAGCATAGGAAACAGGAATGTTGATCCGTTTTCCGGTATGAATCACCGACGAGCTCGAAAGTCCGTTGGCGTTCATCAAGGCCTGCATGGAGACATGATAGCGTCGGGCGATCGTCCAGAGAGATTCTCCAGGTCGGATCGTATGAATCCCGCCGTCGCTGTCGGCATAAAGGCTCCGGTTCGACATGTGGGGAAGACGGGACAAATTGGTCAGAAACTCTTCCTTTTTTCCCGTCGGCACATTGAGAGACACTGGCAGCATGTGCGGAGGCGTAGCCCATCGAATGAACTCCGGGTTCATCTTCCGGAAGGTCCGAAGTGAAACGCCTGCGGCCTTCGCCAGAACCCGGATTTCCGCCGGGTGCCCGATCGTGGCGGTTTCGGCCTCTATCGGGGACTGGTAGTCGATATTGTCGAAGCCGTAACGGGAGGGGTCCTTTGCGATCCGGACCGCCGCCAGGAATTTCGGAACATAATCCTTGGTCTCATTGGAAAGCGTATTCGAATTGCGGATCTCCCAATAATCTTTTGTCCCGGTATCGGCCACGGCGTTGGCGACCTTGCCTTCTCCGGCGTTGTATGCCGCCAGTGCAAGGCTCCAGGAATGGAACTCCGTATAGAGATCCTTCAGATATCTGGCTGCCGCACGGGTGGACTGGACCGGATCCCGCCGCTGGTCGATCCAGGCGTTCACCTTGAGTCCATATTTGCGACCGGTCCCTCGCATGAATTGCCACAATCCTGCCGCGCGCGAATAGGAATAAGCCCTTGGACTGAATCCGCTCTCGATCAGGGAAAGGTAAACGAGGTCTTCCGGAAGTCCCTCCTCGCGGAAAACGGCTTTCATCATCGGCAAATACTGTGTCGAACGCGAAAGCCAGACAGCGAAGTGCTTTCGGGCGACCGTCTGGAAATAGGTGTCATACCATTCGATGCTGGGATCGTCGGGCACACGCATGAAAAAAGGTTTTTCCAGAACCTTGGGGGGAATCGTCCCGGCTGATGGTGCCGCCGGGGGTCCGATGGACGACTTTGCCAGAGCTGCCGGTGTCTTTGCGATCTGATTGGGGGGCGGACTGGGAATGACGGGAGGGGTTACCGTCATGGAAACCGGTGCTGCCGTATCCGGCGAACCGGTATGAGTGGTCGAGCAACCAGCGGCAAGGAGAAAAACAGGCGACACCAGGGCCAGAATCATTCCCGTTCGTTTTCGGATCGACAAGAAGAGTCTCCTTCGTTTTCAAGCCGTTCGTGCCAGTCTTATTGGATAACGGATGTTAAAAAGCTTTTCGGATTTCCGGAGGAGACCTTCCGGTCCCTGCCGGCAGGCACGGAAATGACCGTAGAAAACCTGCAGGCCTGAAAAATGCACGCTATTCATACCAGATAATCGGAAAAAAAACAAATTAAATGGCTATGTTGCCGTTTCATGTTGTAGCTCATAGCGACCAGCTGATACAGTCAACCACAGAGCGGAGTTGAGATGCTCTCCAAATGTCTCGATCATGCGACGCCAGCCCAGGTAGTGGTCCA
>JAKAYA010000014.1 GCA_021826965.1 Nitrospirota bacterium | reverse complement strand
ATCCGGAGTCGTTCAGGGGATCTCCCACAGAGACTGCCGACTCCTCCAGCGGGCCGACGGATACGGATATTCACTCGAACAGAAAGGAGCGGGCGCATTCCTCCCCGGCGTAAACGCCGAGGTTTCCAATGGGCGCCAAGGATGAATCCCGTCGTTTTCTGCGATTTTGACGGAACGATTACCCGGGACGAAACGTTCGTGGGAATTCTCCGGAAGTTCACGCCCGAAAAATCGCGGGAACTGATCCCCCGGATGTACGACCTGACGCTGACGCTGAAAGAAGGCGTCCGGGAACTTCTCGAGTCGGTGGAGAGTCGGCATTATCCGGAAATGCTTGAAATCATGAGGAACGCCCCCTTGCGGGAGGGTTTTCTCACCTTTCTGGACTACCTGAACGCTCGTGGTTTTCCGCTGATCGTCGTGACCGGAGGTCTGGAAGATTTTGTCCGGGAAACGCTCGGTCCATTCTTCAAGGAAGTCCATTCCGTCTACGGGTTGAAGGTGAGGACAGACGGCCGGTTCCTTCAGGTCCGGTCGGACTGGGAATCCGGAACAGAGCTGGTGTCGAAGCCCCGGATCCTGGAAGCGGCAGGAAGAACGATGCGCGCGGATCCGCCTGTGCTGATCGGGGATTCCGTGACCGATCTGGAAGCGGCTCTGGCCTGTCCCGTGGTCTTTGCCCGGGACCGGCTCGCGGGATATCTTTCGGAAAGGGGAAAGACATTTTGTCCTTTTGACGATTTTACGGAGATTCAACGATCCTTCGGGGAGATGTTTCCTGTTGACGCCTGAAAGCCAGCTGGTCCGCCATGCCGGAAAACTTTATGAAAAAGGCTGGATGGCCGGTACGTCCGGCAATCTTTCGGTCCGGACGGAGGATGGCATCCGGATCACTCCCAGCGGAAAGCACAAGGGAGAGTTGTCTGTCGCGGATCTGGTCGCCGTTTCTGGACAAGGGCAAGACCCGGTTCACTCCTCCGCCCGCCCGTCGGCGGAAATATCCCTTCATCAGACAATCTATCGGAACCGGACCGAAGCGCGTGCGGTGTACCATGTCCACACGGTCGAAGCGAATGTGGTTTCCCAATGGGCAAAATCGGGCAACCTCGAAATGCCCCCGCTGGAGATGCTCAAGGGGTTCGCCTGGAAAGGTTACGATCCTCGGCCCTTTCTTCCGGTCTTTGCCAATGATCCGGATGTCGGTGCCATCGCAGGGGAACTGGAAACTTATTTCCACTGCCGCAGAGGCTTCACTCTTCCCGGATTTCTGATCCGTCTCCACGGACTGACCGTCTGGGGAGATTCGCCGGACAGCGCTTTCAAGCACATTGAGCTTTTCGACTTCCTCTTCCGGTTTATGGTCCTTTCCCGTCCGTTTTCCTCCGGAACCTGTTCCTGATCCATCCGGATCGTCTTCCAGAGATTGGGGAAGCATCGAAGAGGAGATATGCGACGCTCCTGTCTCAAGAGTCCGGGATTGGCTCTTGACAAAATTAGTACTAGGTAGTTTAATTCTACTTAGAACATTATGGAAAAGGGATGATGGATGGAGATGGTGGAAAACAGCGATCTGAAAGGTCTTGAACAGGAACCTTTCCTGACGGTTCTGAGGCCTCTGGCCGAGGCCTATCTTGCCTTCATCCGGGAGTCGGATCGTCATGCGGAGAAGATGGGGCTGACCGGAGGTCAGTTCGACGTCATCGCAACGCTCGGAGACACCGATGGGATGTGCTGTCGGGAGCTTTCCGAGAAAACCCTGGTGACCAAAGGGACGTTGACCGGCGTACTGGATCGTCTGGAAAAGAAAGGCCTGATCTTCGGAACCGTTTCGTCTTCGGACCGGCGCATCCGGATCATTCGCCTGACGGAAAAGGGAGAGACCCTGTTCCGGGAGGTCTTTCCGAAGCAACTGCTCCATCTGAAGCCTTTTTTTCAGAGAGCGCTGACGGTCGGAGAAATGTCGACGCTCAGGGAGCTGTTGTTGAAAGTGCGCGACAGTTTTCTTCAGGAAGCAGGGGCATTGGTCGAAAGAACGCAAGAACCAGGAGGTGTTCGGTGAAAGGGTTCTTTTCCACACAAGAGATGTTTTCGCTCACGATCGTTCGCATCGGTGTCGGAGCCGTCTTGTTGCCGCACGGATTCCAGAAACTTCTGGGATGGTTCGGGGGGTTTGGTTGGGGTCCGACGATCGGATTTTTCTCTCACTCCCTTCACATTCCTGTCTTTCTGACGGTCCTGGTGATCCTGTGCGAATCTCTGGGAAGCGTGGCCATGCTGATGGGATTCATGACCCGATTTGTCGCGACGGGATATATCCTGATCATGCTGGGAGCCATCGGACTGGTTCACTGGAACAACGGGTTTTTCATGAACTGGTTCGGGAAGCAGGCAGGAGAGGGGTTCGAATATCACCTTCTGGTGATTGCCATGGCCGCAGCCCTGCTGGTGGGCGGGGGCGGTAAATGGTCCGTGGACGGAGCAATCGCTCGTATCGTCGACAGGACCTGAAGGATCCGGAGTCTTTTCGGAGAAAAGACCGGCCGGTCAATCCGGACCACCAAACAACCCTGTTTCTGAGAAACATCAAGGAGGAGAGATGAGTCGATTTTCCCCGATCGTCCGGGACGAAAAAGCCGGAACATACTACTGGTGCTCTTGTGGAGAATCCCAGGGACAACCATTTTGCGACGGATCCCACAGCCGGAAGAATACCGGGAAAGCACCGCTCGAGGTGAAGATCGAATCCGACCGCAAGGTCGCCTGGTGCACGTGCAAGCAATCTTCGAACAAACCCTTCTGTGACGGAACGCATTCCCGCGTTCCCTGATGCAACGCGGACGGAAGATTCTTCTTCCGTCCGTTTTCTTTTTACTGCGACTATTTGGACTGCCCAAACGATTCCACGATTCTTTCAATCCCTTCACGTGCTCCAATCGACCATCCCACTCCCTCTTCCCGGGAGATTTCCCATTCCCGGGGATTGATCCGGACCAGGGGGCACTGCAACGATTCGCCAAAGTGCCGGACAGTCGGGACCGATTGTCCGGCACCAATTTCCAGGACGACCGGACGGGAAACGGATCGAAACCAGCCCCGAAAAAGGAGAATCTGTTCGCGCGTTCTTTCTCCGAGCCATTCTCCGTCCCCGAACATCAGGACGTTCGGCCGGGCGGGCCCTTGGCAAAACGGGCATGTGGGCAGGGGAGAAAGAAGACGGCATGCGGTCAGGTCGACTTCCGGGCGAAAGGGATCGGCACTCCAGATTTCCGGCCGGCAAGCGTCCACGCACTGGAGAAAATGGAGAGAGCCGTGACACTCCACGATCCGGTTTTCCGGAAATCCGGCTTTTTGAAACTGGCCGTCCACGTTGCTGGTAAAGACGAAAAAACCTTTTGAGAAGCGTGATCCCAGTTCCAGAAGATTCCTGAATCCGTCGTGGGGATCCGTCCGTCGATAAAGGTCCAGACGATGGCCGTAAAACCCCCACGCCTGTCGAAGGTCATCCCGGAAGGCGCGGGGATTGGCCATCTCTTCAAAGGACAAACCGGCTTTTCCCAGTGCCGGGTAAGCCTTCCAGAACCCGTGCTTTCCCCGGAAATCCGGAAGCCCCGAATCGATTCCCATTCCCGCTCCGGCGGTGATCACGAGACTGTCGGCATTCTTCAGAAGGGAAAGAATTGTTTTCAGGGGAGACGGATCGGACATCACCCACTCCTTGGTCTTTCGGCACAGGGGTATCGTCGTGCCAGCCGGTATCTCTGGCGAATCTCCTGCCCGGTGTTGACGGCTCCGAACGGCAGAACGGGATGGACCTTCAAGTTGAGAGGGCGATCCCCGGCTCGTTCGCAGTTGATCCCGCCGGCTTTAAGGATCTCAAAAAAAACCAGCTCCCGAAAATCATCCGGCCACCGATTTTTTACAGTAATGATCCACCAAGACGATACAGATTTCCCGCGGGGATTGCATTGCGGGCGATTTTCCGGCAAGTGTGCCGGAATTGCCTTTTCGGCTCAAGTCGGGCCAGGACTATCTTGTGTCTTTCCCGAAACAGAATTTGTCGGGTTATTCATTACGACAGGTTGTGGAAACATCCGGGATCGCTTCTGACCTTGATCGAGGTTTTGAAGTACACGGTCCGGGATTTCGGGGGATGAAAGCTGTTATGTTCGATTTTGCAAGGGGTGTCTTTCCGGGAACATGATAACGTTCGACGATTCCTGAACGGTCCGGGTGACAATCTTTTGCAACGATTTCCAATGGAGGATCGGAGGCGATCCGATTGTTCCGAATTCCTTGATTCAGTTACGTCTTGAGAAAAATTGTAAAATTAAAAATTTAAATAAAAGTTATAAATTATAAATTTTATTAATTATAAAATTGTTGATTTTTAAATTTAATGGAGTATGCTTTGTCCAGCGGACTCCTCTCCTTGATCCGAGAGGATGAAGAAAATGGACAATCTTCCGAAAAAGAGAAGTAGGGGGCGGGAGAGTTTCCGGGGGATTCTGGGTTGCTGTTCTGTCCGGACAAGATCCGGGTCGGAAGGGAAAGGGGAAGGAAAATGTATGTGAGACGTCATGAAACAGGCTTTTCTCTGAAGCAGGGAATGGTGGCTGTCTCCCTGATCGTCGCAATTGTGTTCCCCTTGACGGGGGTTTTCGGATGGGCGGGAAGTCATCGGGATATGGGACAGATGGAGTTGTCTAAACCTCCCCTTCCCGTTTCCCGGGACGGAGGGGCTTCCGTCTTGGGAGCCGCTCCATCCTGCTCTCCTGTCTCGAATCTGGTGTCCTGTGAAGCCGGAATGGTTCGGGAGAGTGTTTCCAGATAGCAAGGCAATTTTTCAGCATTTTCCAGCAGGGAGAGCGGGTCCTTTTCCGGTCGTGGTCCGGAATCGGGCCCGCTCTTCCTGTTTTTCGGGATTTCTGGTTCTTGTTCCTTTCTCTCTTTAAGACTTGTTGACGATGTTCCATGGTTCCAATAATATGAAATCATGGACGACTCTGCCGCTGTTTCTCTCTTTGACGCGCTTGCCCAGGACTCCCGACTGGCCATTTTCCGTCTGCTGGTCCGGGCGGGACCCGCCGGAATGAACGCCACGACACTGTCCGAACGTCTTGCGATCGCTCCCCCCACATTGTCCTTTCATCTGAGAACGTTGTGTCAGTCCCGTCTGGTCGAGGTCCGCCGGAACGGACGATTTATGATCTACCGGTCCAATCTTTCCCTGGCCCTGGATTTGACGCGATTTCTTTTGGAAAACTGCTGCGCGGAAAATCCGGAAGAGGGCTGTCTTCTTCCGGGGACCGGGAATATCGGCAACAACAGGAAGGAGAGATTATGAAGAGATTTCACTTGCATCTGTCGGTCGACGACCTGGAAGAAAATATCCGGTTTTACTCGGGTCTGTTCGGACAGACTCCGACCGTTCGAAAAGACGATTATGCAAAATGGATGCTGGAGGATCCCCGCATCCATTTTGCCTTGTCCCGTCGGGGTCGGAAGACAGGACTCGATCATCTCGGGATCCAGACGGACGACGGATCCGAGCTGGCCGATCTTCGGGAACGGTTCCGTCAGGCGGGCATGCCGGTGCTGGATCAGGCAGAAACCTCCTGCTGCTATTCCCGTTCGGACAAGCACTGGACTGTCGACCCGCAGGGGGTGGCATGGGAAGCCTATCACACGCTCGAAGGGATACCGGTCTTCGGGATGGAAGAAGCTTCGACGGGTGAGTCGGCCTGCTGCGCTCCTCCGGTTTCGCTGATCCGCCCTTCCTGAGACGGAATCCCGATTTTCAGAAGAAAAAAACGATCCCGGCTTCGGGGCCCCACCACGTTGTCGTAGAATCCGGCTCCTGTATCCGGATCTGCGGATTCGTTCCTGGCACCGTAGCGGCAGAGCTGTGCGTGAAGGCCCAGTTGCTGTATGCCATGTCGAGGGAAATCCCCCATTGCGGAGTGAAAAAGTAACGGCCGCCGATCCGGCCGTGCACGTTGACGGCGCCATTCAGGCCGAGTGTGGGGTTGTTGAAGAGACCGATGGTAATCGAGGGGGAAATTCCCGACCGTGCTCCCGCTTCGGAAAAAAACAGGAAACGGTCGGAAAGGGGGGTCTGCTCGTAGAGTGTGACCCCCAGATAAGGGATATGGTAGACCTCCTCGTATCCCTCCGGACCGGGAGTCATCCAGACCTGCTGGTGGTATCCGGCCGATCCCCACAGGTCCCAGCGGGTGTTCAGGCCGGTCCAGGTGATGCCGGCGTGGAACGCCCCCTGAAACATGGTCTCGGTCATGGGTGAGGTAAAAGGGGTTGTCGAACCGGTGGACAGGTTCTGAAGGGCTCCGCGATAAGTCCCTCCGAAGGTCGACATGTATCCCAGGTCCGCTCCGTAAACCAGGTGTTTCCAGTAGGCGATCGCGCGTCCCCGGATCGGGACCATGCCGGCCGAATCGCTGTCGCCGGCGGATTCCCGGTAGTTCCAGTTGTAGAACCCGGAGGTCAGATCGAGTTCCACGGGCGGATTTTCACCGAGGAGGTCGTTCAGGTTCGCTCCGAAGGAGGGAAAGGGCCAATACAGGAGAAGGCACAGGACGGGGAGGACAACGTATCGTCGGAGAAGCGTTTGGGGTCGAACAGGAACGGTCGGGGACATCGGTCGGGCTCCATGGGCATTTTTGAAAGATTGGGTACGGAAGATCATTCTAGCAGGGAAGAAGTGCAGATGCTCTCTGGGAATTTTCCGGGAGAAGGGTCGAGGATTCTTGCGGGAATCTGGCGCGACAAGGTAAGATGGATTCCGGTGCAGGACCGGACCGGTACCGGGTCAGGTCAGGACGGAGGAAATCTCCGGAAGGAAGCGGGGGACCGTGGACTGGTTTGAATCACGGAAGAAAAAGATTGAAACGTCCCTCCGGACCCGTTTTCTGACGGGTCTTGTGATCGTTCTGCCGGCGGCTCTCTCCCTCTATATTTTCTACCGGATTTTCGATTTCTTCGACTCGTTTTTCGATCCTCTCCTGATCCGGTTTTTCGGCAGGACCATCCCGGGTCTGGGCGTTGTTCTCCTGCTCCTTCTGATTTTTTTTGCGGGAACGCTTGCAACGAACGTTTTCGGAAACCGCATTCTGAGTTTTGTTGAAAACGGCATGTCGCGGATTCCCGTGTTCAAAAAGCTTTACGCCACACTGAAGACCATGGTGGAGTCGTTTTCACCGTCCGGCACACGGGGGTTCCGGAAGGTGGTGCTGGCCGAATATCCCTCCGAGGGAGTTTACACCCTGGGTTTTCTGACAGGCTGGGTCCGGGTGGACGATCCTCCCGGACAGTACGCTTCGGTCTTCTTCCCCAGCAACAATCTTTATATCGGTGTCAACTCTCTGCTGCCACCGGAACGGGTCCGGGTGACGGCGATACCGATCGAAGAGGGAATGAAACTGATCCTGTCAGGAGGGCTCTCCCTTCCCGAATACCTGGCGACAGGACCTTTGGAAGTCCAAACGGGACCGGTCGCTTCGGGAGGAATACATGAAGTTTGACGCAGCCATCCTCGCGGCGGGCTTTGGGACCCGCATGCGGTCGCCCCTGCCCAAAATGGCCTCACCCATTCTGGGAGAGCCTCTTCTCCGCTATCCTTATGATGCGGTCTGCCGGATGTCGCCGCCGGCGTCCGGCATTCTTGTCGTCGCCGGGAGGGATCCGGTCGAGTCCCTGCTTCCACCGGGGGTTTCCTGGGTTCACCAGCATGTGATGGACGGGACGCTGGGTGCGGTGGAAGCCGTCGTCCTTTCTTCCGATTTCCGGAAGGGTTCGTCGTCGCATTTGCTCGTCCTGAACGGGGACGCGCCGTTGGTGGATTCGGACCTTCTTGGCGGGTTTGTCGAAGAGGCGTCCCGGGAGCCCGATGCCTTCTGGTTCGTGTCCACCGTTCTGTCCGACGCCGGCCGGTACGGAAGGGTCGTCCGGTCGCCCGAAAACGCCGTCGTCGCGGTGCGCGAATGGGTCGATCTCGAACCGGGAGAACGGGATATCCGGGAAATCAATGCCGGGATCTATCTGATTCCGGTCCACTTTCTCCTGAAGGCTCTTCCCCGCGTCACGCCCCATCCGGAAAAAGGGGAGCGGTTTCTGACCGCCCTCTTCGCCCTTGCCGTGGAAAGCGGCTTGCCCGTACGGGCCTGGCAGGCAGGTCCCGAATCGGTTCTGGGCGTGAATTCGCAGGCGGAACTGGCGGAGGCGGCGTCGATTCTCCAGGAGAGGATCAACCGCGCCTGGATGGAGCGGGGCGTCACGATGTGGGATCCCCGGACGACCTATATCGGTCCGTCGGTGAAGATCGGTCCGGGAACGATCCTCTATCCGGGGGTTGTTCTGGAAGGGGAGACCACGCTCTCCGATTCATGCCGGATTGGTCTTTCCTGCCACCTCAAGAACGTCCGTATCGGAGCCGGTGTTCAGATTCGGGACCATTCGGTGCTGACGGACAGCGAGATCGAGGAGGATGCGGTGATCGGACCGTTTTCCCATCTGCGGCCCGGAAGTCACCTGGAACGGGGGGCCCATGTCGGCAACTTTGTCGAGATCAAGAAAGTCCGTCTGGGACAAGGCGCCAAAGCGAACCATCTGACCTACCTCGGCGATACCGTCGTGGGAGAGGGGACCAACATCGGCGCCGGAACCATCACCTGCAATTACGATGGGGTCAACAAGCACGAAACGCGGATCGGACGAAACGTTTTCATCGGGAGCGATACACAGCTCGTTGCCCCCGTTTCCGTCGGCGACGGTGCGGTTGTGGCCGCCGGAACGACGGTGACGAAGGACGTTCCTCCCGACGCTCTCGTCCTTTCCCGGGTTCCCCAGAAGGTGCTTCCGGAACGGGGGGCGGCCCTGAAAAACCGTCTTGCCGCGGAAAAGAACAAGAAAGGGCAAGACTGACATGTGCGGGATCATGGGGTATTCCGGCCTTCGGCCGCCTCTTCCCTTGCTGGTGTCTGGTCTCGAGCGGCTGGAATACCGGGGATACGACTCGAGCGGTGTGGCATTTTTCGACGATTTCGGGGCGCTGTCGGTTGTCCGGGCTGTCGGAAAGGTCGGTATGCTGAAGGATCTGGTCAGCGACCGCGTCGCCCAGCCGGGAGCCGCGATCGGCCACATCCGCTGGGCGACCCACGGAGGCGTGACGCTCGAAAACGCCCATCCGCACCAGTCCGGTCCGATCGTCCTGGTCCATAACGGGATCGTCGAAAATGACCAGGCGCTCCGGATCCATCTCCGGTCTTGCGGGATCGAATGCCTTTCGGAAACGGATTCGGAGGTGCTGTCCCATCTGATCCGTCTCGAATATGAAAAGGATGGCGTTTTTCCGGAGGCAGTCCGCCGGGCGCTCGGGCATGTGGAAGGGAGCTATGCCCTGGCGATCCTTTGCCAGAACGATCCGGCGGACCTGGTCGTCGTCCGCAACGGCCCTCCCCTGATTCTCGGCCTGGGAGCAGGGGAAACCTTCGCTGCGTCGGACATTCCCGCTTTCCTTCATTTCACCCGGCAGGTCCATCCGATGGACAACGGCACGATCGCCCTGATCCGTCACGATGAAGTGCGGGCCGGAAGACTGGAGCAGTCCCTGCAGGACTGGACTCCTCCTCCTTCCATGACGATTTCCTGGGATCCGGTCTTTGCCGAAAAGGGGACTTATCGCCATTTCATGGAAAAAGAGATTTTCGAGGCTCCCCGGGCGATGATGGATACCCTGTCCGACCGGCTGTCGGTCTCTCCGGTCTTGCCGGAACTGGACCGCTTGGCTCTCGGAATTCCGCCTGTGGTGGCTTTTGTCGCCTGCGGCACTTCCTGGCATGCCGGTCTTTTCGGTCGGGCCTTCCTGGAGCAGGCCGGCATTCCGGCCTTTGTCGAGATCGCTTCCGAGTTTCGCTACCGGAAGCTCCTTCTTCCGAAGGGAAGCTGGGTGATCGGTATCAGCCAGAGCGGCGAGACGGCCGATACGATCGGGGCGATCGAAGCCTCCCGCCGGGCGGGTTTCTTTACGGTGGGGATTGCGAATGTTCCGGGCTCGACCCTCGAACGCGAATGCGATCTGTGTCTCCTCACGCACGCGGGTCCGGAAATCGGGGTGGCGTCGACAAAAGCCTTCCAGGCGCAGGTTTCCCTGTTGATGATGCTGTCCTTGGCTCTGGGGGAAGCGTCCCCCCGTCCGGACCTTTTGGACGCCCTGCTCCGGGCACCTCACCGTCTGGAGCTTTTCCTCGAATCCTTGTCGGCGGAATCCCTGGACGCCCGTGTCGAACGATTGAGACAGTCCCGTCTGGTCATGTTTGCCGGGAGAGGTCTGGATTACCCTCTGGCCCTCGAAGGGGCCCTGAAATTCAAGGAAATCACCTATCGTCCCGCGGATGGTTATCCAGGGGGAGAACTCAAACACGGCCCGATCGCCCTGATCGAACCGGGGGTGACCGTCGTTGCGCCTCTGGTCGACCGGTCGCTGCGGGCCAAGGAAATTTCAAATCTCCGGGAAATTCGTGCGCGAGGTGGTTACGTGCTGGCCATCGGCCCGGCTATTGGCAAGGAAGGGCACGAAATCTGGTATGATGACAGGATCGGGTTGCCGGACGACCCGCCCTGGTCCGGAGTTTTTCAGGCGGCGGGTGTTTTGCAGCTCCTGGCCTATCGAGTGGCTTCGGCACTGGGAAACGATGTGGATCAGCCCCGGAATCTGGCCAAGTCCGTGACGGTCGAATAGGACGTCGTGTTTTTCCGGGAAGGAGAAAAAGGGAATGTCTTTGAAAGTCGAAACGGAAAAACTGGTTCCGGGGAAAGTGGAAATCCTCTTGCCGGCATTTTCTCCCGACGGCCGGATGATTTCCTATATCCGCCTGACCGATCCGGACGCGCTGAACGAATTGCGGGATCTGGGGTGCCTGTCGGTCATGGACGCCCGTACGCAGGAGGAAAAGCTCGACATCAAGGGTGACCTGGTGGCCTTGAACTACCGGGAAAGGGGGAGAGGGTATCTGGACCTGATCCCCGTCTGGTCGCCGGACAGCCGTTTTGTCTACTTTCATTACGACGATCCGGCATGGGAGTCGATCGGCCCCCGGTGGAGCTTGTACCGGGCCGACATGACGACCGGACAGGTCATCCGGATGCCCTTTCCGATCGAGGAATACCGGATCAACACGATCGAGGTTTCGCCTTCGGGAAAATGGATCGCCCTCAATTCCAGGCAGCGGTGGAAGCCTTATGAGCGACGCTTTTTCTGGAAGACGACGAAACGGATGATCCTTGCGGACCAGCTGGTGGTCGCTGAAAGCGGCGGGGAAAATCCGGTCAACGTGGTCGACTGGCCCGCGGAGCGCGTGCGTCATCAGGAAGAACTGGGGGATTTTCACTGGTCTCCGGCCGAAGACCTTCTCGCCTATATTGTGCGTTTTCGTGAAAGCCGTTACAAGGAAGAGTCCTTCCTTTACCTCTATGACCCTGCCACTCGGGAAATTCGCGAACTCTTCCGCACATCCGAACACATCGACCATTTTTCCTGGAGCCCGGAAGGAGAATCGGTGTATTTCCACACGCGGGATCCGCGGTCCCAGAAGTCCTCCCGACGGTACAGTCTTTACCGGGTCCTGGCCGCTTCCGGACAAACGGACCGAATCACCGATCACCAGGAATTTTTTTATCCCATGACCCCGGCCAGCGGAAGCCATGTTCTTCTGGAAACCCATCTCGAAGCGGGTGGACGGGGGATTTCCCTGATGGACTCCACAACCGGAAAAATCCAGACGGTAGTCAAGACCGGATATAACCTCTATCCGGTCTGGTCCCCGACCGGCGAGTCTTTCGTCTACCTCCGGACCAAGCCGGACGCCAAACCGTTCTGGACATGGCCGGCGGAGCCCGTGCTCCAGTTCGTCAAGGGAGGGCCTCCCGTCAAGCTGGCGCCCGTGGACTCCTCTGCGCGACTGACCAATTGCCGCCCCGCGTATTCTCCGGACGGACGGACGATCCTTTTTGTGGCGAAGGACGAAAGCGAGGATGCCCAGGCCCGGTTTCCCGGGCTCTGGATTTCCCGGATTTCCGAAGACCCTTCGGCATGAACCAGGACGAATTGAATCCGGCCCAACGGGAAGCCGTTTCCCACGAGGGCGGCCCGCTGCTCGTGCTCGCCCCCGCCGGATCGGGCAAGACGCGTGTTGTGATCGCCAGACTTCTCCATCTTCTCGACCGCTTCGGTTGGTCGGAAGACCAGCTTCTGGTGGTCACCTTCACCCGCAAGGCGGCCCGGGAGCTCTTGCACCGGATATCGCGCCTGCGCCCCTCCTCCCGACCTTCCTGGGTGGGGACCTTTCATTCCATTGCGGCGCGGATGCTCCGCCAGCATGCCGATCGGCTGGGTCTTCCCCGAGAGTTCACGATCGTCGACGGTCCGGATCAGATGCAGATGATCAAGGATCTGGTCGGTCGCCTGGGGTTATCGGAAAAAGACGTCGATCCCAAAAAACTGGCCGGCCGCATCGGAAAGTGGAAGTCCGCGGGAGTCGACCCGGACGAGGCGGCCCGCGGGGCCTTCGGTCCGTTTCGCGTCCAGGCGGAGATTTATGCGGCTTACCAGGAAAATCTCGGGTTCCAGAAAGCGCTCGATTTCGATGATCTCCTGCTCACACTGGTTCGATGCCTCGAGAACGACACGGAGGTGAGGGGATTCTACCAGCGTCAGTTCGAGCATATCCTGGTGGACGAATATCAGGACACGAACCCCCTCCAGGAACGCCTTTTGCGGCTTTTGTCGAGGGACAGGCAGAACGTGACGGTCGTGGGAGACGACGATCAGAGCATCTACCGTTTCCGTGGGGCCGAGGTCGGTCATATCCTTTCCTTTCCGAAAGAATATCCCGGTGCCCGGAAGGTCGTCCTGACCGTCAACTATCGGTCGACGAAACCTATCGTTTCTGCAGCCTCTTCCATGATTTCTCCGGCTCTGGCCCGCTATAAAAAGGAAATGGTCTCCACCGGACGTTCGGGTGAACCGGTGATTCTGAAAAAGATCGACAGCGAGTGGTCAGAAGCCCGCTTTGTCGCGCGGGCCATCCGCGAAAAAGTGGGCCGCGGAGCCCTGTTCCGCGACCAGGCGGTTCTTTTTCGGATGAACGCCCAGGCTCAGCCGTTTGTACGGGCGTTTTCCGAGATGGGCGTTCCCTTCCAGACGAGGGGAGCGGTCCAGGGTTTTTTCAATCGCCGGGAGGTCCGGGACCTGCTTGCCTACTTGCGCGTGTCGGCCAATCCGCTGGATCGGGTCAGCCTTGGACGGATCCTGAACGTTCCTCCGCGTGGACTCGGGGAAAAAGCGCGCGAACGCCTGGAGCAACATTTCGGGAATGCCGCCGTTTGCGCATGGGAAGCGCTGGAGCGTCTTGCCCTCGACCTGTCGGGGAAGTCCCGGGAATGTGCCAGGAGCTTCGCGAACGACCTGAGAGAAGGCGCGGAGATGGTTCGAAACGGCGAGGGGCCCTTCTCTCTGCTTCGCTTCTGGCTGGGGCGCACGGGTTACGAGGAGTGGCTGTCGGCGGGTTCCTCTGAGGAAGACTCACCGGCTCGCCAGGACAACCTTCGGGAGCTTCTGCGCATGGGCGAACGGTTCGACGGAAGTCGCGGGGTTGAAAAGGACCGCATGCCGACGGGCGTTTTTCTCGAAGAGCTGGCTCTGTCCCAGGAAGACCCGGGAGAGTCGGGAGAAAGTCCGGACAGGGTCTCCCTTCTGACCATTCACCAGGCCAAGGGGCTCGAGTTCCCCCACGTCTATCTGGTGGGGGCCGAAGAAGACATCCTGCCGATGAAATCCCGGGAGAAGGTCGACGTGGAGGAAGAGCGACGACTGTTCTATGTTGCGATGACCCGTGCGAAGGAGTCCCTCGCAATTACCTGGTGCCTGACGCGTCAACTGTTCGGCCGGACCGAATCCCCGCGTCCCTCCCGCTTTCTGGCTGACCTTCCTCCGGATGCCGTACAGGGAGACCGCCCGGTCTTCCGGTCGGAGTCGCCGGTGTCCCGCCATCCGCAGGAACCTGTCCGACGTCCTTTTTCCGCATCCTTTTCCCCCCCGTTTCGGGCGCAGGATGTCCGGCCGGTTGCGGATCAGAGGCCGAAGGCTTCTCCGGAGATTCTGAGGCCTGAATGGGTGGGAAAAAAAGTTGTTCATCCCCGCTTCGGTCGGGGGCAGGTGGAGGAGGCCCGCGGAGAAGGAGGAGATCTGGAGCTTTCCATCCGGTTCGAAGGTTCGGGTGTGCGCCGTCTGCTGGAACGATTTGCCAACCTGCAGGTGGACGCCTGATTCCCGGTGCCGGGAGGTTTCGGCGCCGCTCGAATTTGCGTTATAATGAAGGACCGCAGGGATCTGTTTCTGACGGAAAATTGCTTTGCCTCCCCGAATCCTGGCCAGGGGGGAGGCTGTTCGATCCGATTGGCCCGAAAGGATGAATGTCGTGCAACTGACCCGTGAGCAGGTGACCCACGTAGCCCGCCTGGCGAGCCTTTCCCTGACGCCGGAGGAGGAAGTCCACTTTGCCGGCGAACTTTCCCATATCCTCGATTACGTCGAGTCGCTCAACCGACTGAAACTTCCGCCTCCCGGACTGAATGTGGGAGACGGCGAACAGGGCCCGACGCCGCTTCGCGACGATACCCCCAGACCATCGACTCCGGTCGATCTGGCCCTTACCAACGCGCCTGACCACTCCGGACAGTTTTTCCGGGTGCCCCGCATTCTTGAGGAGGGACGCTGATCCCATGCTTCGTTCCATGCTTCGCTCGAAAATCCATCGTGCCACTGTGACAGAATCCGACCTTGAATACGAAGGCAGCCTGACCCTCGATGAAAGACTGATGGAAGCCTCCGGTCTTCTTCCGTTCGAGCAGGTCGTCGTCAGCAATCTGAATAACGGGGAAAGGTTTACGACCTACGTGATCCCGGGGGCCCCCGGAAGCGGGACGGTCTGTCTGAACGGGCCGACAGCCCGGAAAGGGGCGGTCGGCGATCGGGTCATCATTTTCTGCTATGCCCATTATAGCGAAGACGAACTGAAGGGTTATCGCCCCGTGATCGTCAAGGTGGACGGGAAGAATGCGATCCTCTCCACGGGAGACCGCTTGTGACGCCTCTGTTCGACGGGCTCGCCGCCTTTTGCCGGGGCCGCGACAGCCGACAGTTTTCCATCGAGGAAGCCACGCGGGACTACCTGTCCCGGATCGAGCGGGAAGATCCGGAACTGGGGGCTTTTCTGTCGACCAATTCCAACGCCGTCAACCGGGCCCGCCAACTGGACAACCGCATGGCGAGGAACCCGGCTCCGTCTCCTTTTTACGGTTATCCTGTCGCGATCAAGGACAACCTTCATGTCGCCGGTCTTCCGACGACATGCGCCTCCCGGATGCTGGCCAATTTCCGTCCGCTTGAAAACGCGACGGTGGTCGAACGGCTTCTGCAGTCTGGCGCGATCGTGCTGGGAAAGACCAACATGGACGAATTCGCCATGGGCAGCTCCACGGAGAATTCCGCGATGGGAGTCACACGGAACCCCTGGGACCTCCGGAGGGTGCCCGGGGGCTCTTCAGGCGGCTCGGCGGTGGCGGTGGCGGCGGATCTGGCACCGATGGCCCTCGGTTCGGACACCGGTGGCTCGATCCGGCAGCCGGCGGCTTTTTGCGGGGTTCTGGGTCTCAAGCCCACATACGGGAGAATTTCGCGCTATGGCCTCGTGGCCTTTTCGTCTTCGCTGGATCAGATCGGCCCGTTTGCCCGGCGTGCTGAGGATGCGCTCCAGATGATGCTGCTCCTGTCCGGACCGGACGGGCGCGACATGACCGTGGCCTCCAGGGATCCGGCCGAGATGGAGCGGGATTTCCGTGCGGACGTCCGGGGGAAGGTGATCGGTCTGCCGGAAGAATTCTTTGGCGATGGCCTGGATCCGGACGTCCGGGCGTCCCTGGACCGGGCCCGGGAAGTTCTGTCCGGAGAAGGAGCCGTGTTCCGGCCGATCCGTCTTCCCTCCGCGCAATACGGGATCAACGTCTATTACCTGATCGCGACGAGTGAGGCGGCATCGAACCTTTCCCGATACGATGGGGTCCGGTATGGCTACCGGTCGCTCAAGTCGAAAAACATTCGGGACATGTACACCCACACGCGCCAGGAAGGCTTCGGCCCGGAGGTCAAGCGCCGGATTCTCCTCGGAACGTTCGCCCTGTCGGCCGGTTATCAGGATCAGTACTACCGGAAAGCCCAGCAGGTACAGTCCCTGATCCGCGAGGAGTTCGACCGGGCCTTTCACGAGGTGGACATGATTTTTGCCCCCACTACGCCTACCCCGCCGTTCCTTTTCGGAGAGAAAGTTTCGGATCCGCTTGCGATGTATCTCTCGGACATCTACACCATCTCGGCAAATCTGGCCGGTCTTCCGGCACTGTCGGCGCCTTCGTGGCCCACTCCGTCCGGACTGCCCGTCGGAGTTCAGCTGATCGGTCCGGCCTGGTCGGAGGGACGGCTTCTGCGATCGGCAGCCATCCTGGAGGAAGCCGTGGGTATCCGTCGCCCATCCGTCGGGACGACCCGGGGAGGAGAAGCGGCATGAGCACCGATTTCGAAATGGTGGTTGGGCTGGAAGTCCATTCGCAGCTTCTGACCCGGACGAAACTCTTTTGCCGTTGCGAAAACAGGTTCGGCGCCTTGCCGAACACGCTGGTCTGTCCGGTGTGTCTCGGACATCCCGGGGTCCTGCCCGTTCTGAACCGCGAAGCGGTCCGTCTCGGCATTCGACTGGGGCTGGCCCTGGGGTGCACCGTTCATGCGCACAGTGTTTTCGACCGCAAGCATTATTTCTACCCCGATCTGCCGAAGGGCTATCAGATTTCCCAGTACACCCATCCGCTTCTGACGGGAGGTGTCCTGACCGTCCGGAGTGGAGAGGGGCTCCGGGAAATCCGTCTGCATCGGATCCATATGGAAGAAGACGCGGGGAAGAACCTGCATGCGGGTATCCGGGACGCGAGTCATGTCGACCTCAACCGGGCGGGGGTCCCTCTCCTCGAAATCGTGTCCGAACCGGACATCCGTACGCCCGAAGAAGCGGTGGACTATCTGAAGAAGCTCCGCCAGATCCTGCGCGCCGTCGGGGTTTCCGACGGAAACATGGAAGAGGGGAGCTTTCGCTGCGACGCCAACATCTCGCTCCGTCCGAACGGGACGTCGGCCTTCGGCACGAAGGTGGAAATCAAGAACATGAACTCCTTCCGGTTTGTCCAGAAAGCTCTCGTCTACGAATACGAACGGCAGGCTTCCCTTCTGCAGCGGGGGGAGCGGGTCGTCAGCGAAACCCGCCTCTTCGACAGCTCGACCGGAAAAACATCGACGATGCGTTCGAAAGAGGAAGCACTGGATTATCGGTACTTTCCTGAACCGGACCTGCCCCCTCTGGTGATCGATTCACGATGGGTGCAGGAAGAGCGGGACCGTCTCCCGGAACTTCCCCAGGAAAGGGTTCGAAAGCTGTCGGAGGAGATGGGGATCCGGGAGCCGGACGCAGAAGTCCTTCTTCTGGAGGAAGACTTTTTCCGGTATTTCGAGGAAGCCCGGCAGGAACTGTCCGCGCTGGCTCGCGCCGGCAGTTGGCCGGAGGCGCAGGGAACCTCCCGTCTGGTCAGTTTCCTTCTCTCCGAAGTTTTACGGGAATGGAACCGCAAGGGGGTTCCGGTTCTTTCCGGAGAGCTGCGACCAGGAGAAATCGCGTACCTTGTGGCCCAGGTGGTCGAAGAACGATTGTCCCTGAACCAGGCGAAGGAAGTGTACGCGCTTTGCGTCGAAGAACTCCGTTCTCCGAAGACAGTCATTCGGGAGAAGAATCTGTCCCAGGAGTCCGGAGAGGAAAAGCTGGGGGAATGGATAGGCGAAGTTCTGGCCGAAAATCCGGCCGAAGTCCAGTCCTACCGGGAAGGGAAGGATCGGGTGTTCGGATTTCTGGTCGGGCAGGTCATGAAGAAGTCTGCCGGAAAGGCCCATCCCCAGAAAGCGAACCGCCTTCTGAAGGACGCGCTCGGACGGTGAGGACCCCGGTGACACGTGTTCGCGCCCGGCTCGTTTTGACCGGACTGGCAATTTTCCTGGGAGGGCTTTTCCCGTTTGCGGGAGAGGCCGGGTCCGTGCCCTACTTTCCGGAAGGTCCGATGACGAAAGTGTTTACCGGACTGGGGGGAAAGATTCATGTCCGGGAAGTCCTGCGCCCCCTTCCGTCATCCGGAGACCGTCCGAAGGTCGAGATCACCCGGACGATCCAGTATGTCAAGTTTCCGGCCCGGACGATCGTGGCGACGTACAGCTTCGATGGCCGGGACGGAAAGGTTGTCCAGAACACGTCGACCTCCGCGTTCGGCAAAAGAGTCTGGACATTCCGTCCGCCACTTCTCCAGTACAGGCTTCCGTTCCGGAAGGGGCTTGACTGGGAATCGCAGGACGGCCAGAACCGGACCCATAGCCGGGTCTGGGGAAAAGTCCGGCTCACCTTGCCGGCGGGAACGTTTGTCGCCTGGGTTGTCCGAAAGCGGGTCACCTACGACCTGATCCGCCGGAAAAGCCCCCAGATCCTGTATGACTATTACGTGCCGGGTCTGGGCCTGATCGCCCAGGGGGGGTGGGCGGATGACGGACTCTGGCACTGGTCCCGGGAGCTTGTCTCCTATCGCGTCGGAACACCGCCCGGCACGCGATAACGACCGAAAGGCCATTTTGGAGAAGACCGGCTTTGACGATCCGTCGACTGTTTCGTTCGGTTCCGGGGGTTTTGTACGCCGGGGGGGTTATGCTGATCCTTGGCGGAGCACTCTCGGGGGGAGGACGCCTTCTCGAAGCGCATCCGGGATTTTGTGTTTCCTGCCACGAAATGAAGTTCTATGGAGAGACCTTCAAGTCGTCCGGTGCGATGCGCCGTCATCCGGATTGCATCATGTGTCATTCGGGGCCGGGAATCGTGGGCGCCGTCGGCGCCCAGATGACCGGTCTCCGGGAACTGGCCGTGCATTTTTGGGGGAACCCTCGTCCTTCCCGGACGTACGTTGCCGGCGTGGTTCCCAACGAAAATTGCATCAAGTGCCACGTTCACGGGTATGATCGGGATGCGCACCAGGGAGTGCCCCTTCACGGGAGGGCTTGTGCCCAATGCCACAACCATTACGCCGAACAGGATTTCGGAGGTCAGATCCCGTTCGACCGGCCGATTCCCGGTATCGACAATGAGGGACATTAAGGAGATCGCATGAGCGGGATTGAAGAGATTCACGCAAGGGAAGTGCTGGATTCCCGTGGTAACCCGACGGTGGAAGTCGAAATCCTTCTGGAAAGCGGCGCGATGGGGTCTGCGATCGTTCCTTCGGGAGCCTCGACGGGTTCGCGGGAGGCGATCGAGCTGCGGGACAAGGATTCGGGCCGGTTTCTGGGCAAGGGTGTCCGGATGGCGGTCTCCAACGTCGTCGGTGTGATCCGGGAAGCGCTCCTGGGGTTGCCGGCAGAAGACCAGGCTCTCGTGGACGAAACGCTGAAGGCGCTCGACGGCACGCCGAACAAGAGCGTCCTCGGCGCCAACGCCATTCTGGGCGTTTCCATGGCTGTCGCCAGGGCGTCATCCGTCGAACGCGAATTGCCTCTCTACCGGAGCCTCGGAGGCATGACCGCAAGGACCCTTCCGACCCCGTTCATGAACATCATCAACGGTGGTGCGCATGCGGACAACAACCTGGATTTTCAGGAATTCATGATCGTTCCCCACGGTGCGGCTTCCTGTGCGGACGCGATCCGTGCTGGTGCGGAAATCTTCTGGACTCTGAAGAAGGTGTTGCACCAGGAAGGACTTCCGACCCTGGTGGGGGACGAAGGCGGTTTTGCCCCTTCTCTGGCGAGTCACGAAGAAGCCGTTCTCCTGCTGTTGCGCGCCGTCCGGGAAGCCGGGTACGAGCCGGGAGAAGACGTCTCCCTGGCACTGGATGCGGCCAGCTCCGAGTTCTATCGGGACGGGAAATATCATCTCTCCGGAGAAGGGAAAATCCTCTCTTCCTCCGAGATGGTCGAATATTACCGGGATCTGGTGGACCGTTATCCGATCGTTTCCATCGAAGACGGGATGAGCGAGGAAGACTGGGACGGATGGGAAAGGCTCACGCAAGAAATCGGAAATCGGGTCCAGCTGGTGGGGGACGACTTGTTCGTGACCAATACGACTTACCTGCGAGAAGGAATACGGCGAAGGGCGGGAACGGCTCTCCTCGTCAAACTGAACCAGGTGGGAACGGTCACGGAAACCGTGGATGCGACTCGAATGGCCCTTTTCAACAGCATGGGGGCCCAGATTTCCCATCGGTCGGGAGAGTCCGAGGATACCTTCATTGCCGATCTCGCCGTGGCGATGGAGAGCGGACAGATCAAGACCGGATCGCTCTCACGCGGCGAGCGGACAGCAAAATACAACCGTCTTCTTCGCATTGAGGAAGAACTGGGAGACCAGGCTGTTTTTGCCGGACTTTCAGGTCTTCGAACCTTCCGGTAGAGCTGACGGGATGGCCCGCGCGATTCCGACGATCGAACCTTCTCCCCCGCCTGCTTCGGGCGGATCGCGGTTCCTGATTTATATGCTTCTTGTGTCCGGGGCGGCCATGATCCTGTACGGGACGGGCGCCCTCCTGTCCGCGGATACGGGGATCGCCCCCCTGATCCGTTACCGTTGGGAGGCAAGGGATCTGGCCCGTCACAAAGAAACGCTCATGAAGCGCACCGAAGTCCTGCGCGAACACGTAAATGCCCTCAGGAAAGATCCCTTCGAAATGGAACGGATCGCCCGCGAAAAAGAGCACCGTATTCTGCCAGGAGAAATCCTGGTTCTGCCCCGGACGTCCTCACATTGACTGTCGGCAAATTCTCATGGCGTTCGAAAAGCGTAAAAACAAAGGAAACGGAAGGAGAAATGTCAGGAAGGAGCGAATCCGTAGAGGTATCGCCAGGTGACGGACTGACCGGGATCCGGAATCTGGAACAAAACGGGCAAGACATTTCCCCGGGGGTTCTGAAGTTCGAGAATGACAAGATTCCCGCCGATAAAATGAAGCCTCGCACGGTTTTTGATTGACCAGGACATTCCGCGACTGATTTCCGGGGGCAACATGGGCTGAAAATCCCGGATGGCGGAGACAGCCTTGTAAACGTCCAGTTCATAGCTTCCGTTGGCGGAAGAAGGCGCCGTCTTCTCGGAAAAAGACAGGGGTTTACCGGATTGAACTTCGGATCGGACCTTCGCCTGATGGAGCTTGTTTGTCAGATCCGAAATTTCTCCTTCCTGATAGGTCAGGATCCCTACGGAAAGAAAAAACAGGACGAAAATGGAGCCGATGGCGATTTTTCGTTCGCTCAAGCGCAAGAACTCCCTCTGTTGGCATCCTTACCCGGCCTGAAGGCCGGAGATTCCTGCTGCGCTCAGTCGCGGCCATTCAGTCGCGACCATGAGCAGCATTGAGCAACCCTCTCCCGAGTCGCTTCGGTGGGTTGCTGCTGCCGGAAACCTTGCCGCATCGCCCACTTCACAGGCGAACCGGGCGTGTCCCGCCCTTAAAACCCTGAAAATATTGATCGCGCCGACCCCATCGGCGTTGTCCTCGAAAACACCCACGACCTGAAGAGCGGGGCTTGTCGCGCACCGGGCCAGATCCGGAAGCGTGGTCCGGATCCGGTTATTTCTTTTTGTGGCGGGATGCCCTGCGAAGTTTCTTGTACTTGTGTTTCCGGATTTTTTTGCGGCGTTTTTTGATCACACTCGACATTTGGGGAATAGTCCTTCCGTCTGGCATAAAGCGCATAAGTTTTTCTGGAATCTGAACACGAAGAATTAGATTATCCGGACTTGTCAGAAATTTCAAGCGCCCCTTCGCATCGGTACCGGGTCCGATCGGACGTGTCCACTGGTCAGGCTGAAGCCCCCCGGGCCAGGAGAATTTTCAAAAAGGTTGTTCAAAACAGGGCTTTCCCCTATTCCTTGACAAATCCGCTATCGGAGGTACCTTTAAGAATATCCGCGTCCGGTTTTACCCCATGGCCCTTCTTGTCCCAGAAGTAAGGATACGGATGCGTTTTGCAGAAAGAATCAATCTGCCGGGTCTGGTTTCGACAGTCCGGATTTTCGCGTTCCGATTGTGTTGTGTGGTCCGGAAAAGAGATTGGATACAGGCCGATTTCTTGGATGCCATCAGACTCCAACAACGGTTTTTCGGGAGGATCGATTATGAAGAAATGGGCAGGAGCAGTGTTGGGTACGGCGGTCTTGGGCTTGATGACGGTGACAGCCTATTCTGCGGAGCTCGACATTCTGAAACCACGGGTTCCGGCAGATCAGATCGCTGCGGCGAAAGCCATGAAACCCCCTTTCCCCGTGACGGCGGGGGTGATCGCCAAGGGAAAAGAGGTTTTCGAGGGAGCGGGCACCTGTTACACCTGTCATGGGGTCGGCGGCAAGGGAGACGGACCGGGGGCGGCCGGAATGGACCCCAGTCCACGGAACTTCACCAATCATCAGTTCGATCAGGTCCGGACCTCCGGAGAAATGGTCTGGGTCGTGACGAACGGCTCCCCGCTTCAGCCGGCCATGGTCGGTTTCGTCAGCGCGGGTCAGATTACCGACAAACAGGCATGGGAAGCCGTCCTGTATGAAAGAAGTCTCGGTTGTGGCGGAGACATGGATTGTGTGACCGGTTCGGCCGACTGGGTGGGCAAGCAGCCTGTCCATGAAGAATCGGCGTCCGATCTGAAGCCCGAATATATCGGGGTCGCATCGGCCCGTTAAAAAGTGTTCTGGCATTTGTGAAAGGGACCACGGCACCGGCGCGAAGTCCTCCTGCGCCGCGGCTGGATTCTGGAACTGCCAGTCGTTACGATCGCCGAAAAGTCGGGAACCGGGATCGTGGTGCCGTGATTTTCCGAAACGGCACGTCCTAAATGTGGTTTTAGCGCAAAGATGAAGGAAGGCGGGGTATTCCCGTCTTCCTTTTTTGTTTTTTGCTGGAACAGCTTTGCAAGATTCGGGGATATCTTTCCTGATCGAGAAACTCCTACTTTAGTAGGAGAGCTATGTCAATCAATTTTTCACATTGATTTCAATTTTATCTTTATTCATGATTGACCTTGCCTTCTATCGGCACGGGTGTATAGTTCCCTTGAATCATTAAAAAAGGTTTATTCTTCCCGGGCTCTTCTTCGAAGAGGAAAGAGTGAAGTCCCTGTGGAGAATCTGGTCCGGACAGGAAGGGAGGAAGAGGTCTTCCCTTCGTCCGGAAGAGGATGGGCCTCTGTCCGGCCTGTTGCCGGAGGACGACAAAAAAGAGTCGGCGGATGATGATGAATCTCGATTCCCGTTCCTGCTTTGATCAGAATCTGCCGGTCCTTTCACGCAAGGCCTACATCTTCGGGAAAGACAACGAATTCTTTCTCGAAGGAGACCTTTCCGCATTGAAGGACGAATGGACCCTCCTTCCGGTGCGAACCCCCGAAGATGTCCGTCAGTCTGTGCGTCGCAGGCCGGTGGGTCTCGGAATTCTCTGTCTGGGAAAGAAGAATGCGCAGGACGCTTTCCGGTTTCTGTCGGAATTGTCCGATACGTGTATCCGGTGGATCGCACTTCTGGAGCCCGGCATGGCAGATCAACGGGACATCCTTCGTCAGGTTGGGGAGAACTGTTTCGATTTCCATCGGTACCCTCTGGACCCGGAACGTCTGAAAATGACGTTGGGACACGCTCATGGAATGGCCCGGATCGACTGCATCGAGAGCAACGGAGGGGATCCCGATGAACATCCGGAGGAGTTCGACATGGTGGGAAGCAGCCCGGCCATGCTGGAATGTTTCCGGAGCATTCGAAAGATCGCGGGTGTCGACGCCTGCGTTTTGATTACCGGGGAAAGCGGGACGGGGAAAGAGCTTGTTGCAAGGGCCATCCACGAACGGTCGAAAAGAGCGTCCGGTCCATTTGTCACCCTGAACTGCGGAGCCATTCCCGCGAATCTGATCCAGTCGGAGTTGTTCGGATATGAAAAAGGGGCTTTCACGGGGGCCCATTCCCGCAAGATCGGTCATATCGAAGCGGCGAATCACGGGACGATCATGCTTGACGAAATCGGAGACATGCCGTTCGAACTCCAGGTCAACCTTCTCCGTGTTCTTCAGTTCGGAAAAATCCAGCGTGTCGGAAGCCCCGTGGAAATTCCTGTCGACGTTCGGATTATCGCCGCAACTCACATCGATCTGGAAAAAGCGTGCCGGGAAGGACGGTTCCGGGAAGACCTCTATTACCGTCTTCACGTCCTGCGCCTCTCTCTCCCTCCTCTGCGCGACAGGGGGAGTGATATCACACTCCTCGCCCGGTATTTCTGCAAACGTTTTGCGGCTGAATACGGTGCAAAGGCCAAATCCTATTCCCCCGAGGCATTGGCGGAGATCCAGTCATACTCCTGGCCGGGGAACGTCCGGGAGCTGATCAACAAGATCAAGAGCGCCGTTCTGATGAGCGACGGGCCCGTCATCTTTCCCGCGGACCTGCAGTTGGGCAAGGTTTGCCTTCGCACAGACGGGTCCGGCAAGACTCTCCGGGAAATCCGGGAAAGCGTCGAGCGCGAAACGATCCGGACGGCCCTCCAGAAGTTCGGGAACAACGTCTCCCGGTCGGCGCGCGAACTCGGTGTGACGCGCACGACACTTTA
Source organism: Nitrospirota bacterium (assembly GCA_021826965.1). Taxonomy (GTDB): domain Bacteria; phylum Nitrospirota; class Leptospirillia; order Leptospirillales; family Leptospirillaceae; genus Leptospirillum_A. The sequence goes on along the minus strand of JAKAYA010000014.1, from coordinate 18,773 downwards.
TGATCTGCTCAAAAAGCACAATCTCTCCGTCTGAACGCTCCTCCTGAGCACTTCCGAGTCCCCGTACATTCTTTCTTTCGACCAAGCCATGCGATAAGGACTGACGGATTGTCCAGTTTTCCGGAAATCGGACCGCGAAGTCCATCCGTCTTGCCGCAAGAAGGTTTCCTGATGGGGAAAAAGGGATTCTGCCCGTCGAAACTGTCCGGAAAAGTGGACAGTTTCGACGGGATTTTCGGGGTCCGTTCCGATCGTCCTCAAGAAAGAGTGGCGAAATCTCTCGAAAAAAATCTGTCCTGGGCTCCGGGCCCTTCCATTGGAAGGATTGTCGGGGGGGTGGAGGAGCCAAAAGACCATTCTGCGGAGGATCCTGGAGTCTGGCATGCAGATTGTATGAGAGGGAACCGACAGGCCGGGCTCCGGTGTTCCGGCCGACACGATCTCGGGTGTATTCATTCGTGTGCTTCCCAACAATTCTGCAGAAAGGTTTTCGCCATGAAAATGAAAAAAGTTCTCGCCGTCGCCACCGTCGCCGCGTTCTTCTCCTTGCCGATCATCGCCCAGGCCGCTCCTCCTCCACCCTCCTCTTCGGGGAGCAGCAGTTCGAAATCCGCATCAAATTCCGGTTCCAAATCCAACTCCACATCGTCCGGCAATGCGACCGCCAAGGCCTTCAGCAATGGTTCGCACAGTATGACCAATACCAGGACGACGACCGTGACTGTCGGAAACGTGGGGATCAGCGCCAACGACAACGCCAACAATTCCAAAAGAGTCTCCGTTTCGCGATCCAGAAGCCTGACGATTTCGGGGAACGCCCTGTCCAGAAATGATCTGAGCCAGACGGTGACCAACAACCAGCATGCGCCGATCTACGACAACCACAATCCGAACAGCATCAACAACAATGCCTTCGAAAATGCGTCCGGCGTCATGAACGTCAGCCAGGAATCCGGAGTCAACAACTCCTCGATGCAGACCGTCAACGTCAACAACAGCGCTGGGCTTCATTAATCACGGGACAAAGGGGGCTTTTGCCCCCTTTGTTTTTCCGGGAGCCGGGTAGTACGGAAAAAGGCGAGGGGTGACAGGATGAAACGGATTGTCGCAACGAGTCTGTGGATGTTCTGGCTGGCGATCGGACTCTTTCCTCCGGTTGTCCGGGCCCAGTCTCCGGCCATTCAGTCGCTGGAGGAAAGCCTGGGGAACCCGCAAGCCGGAAGTCGACTGGACCGGGTGCGCGGAGAAGGATTGGGCGATCCGGCAATCGACCCGGCGTCCATGTTGCAGGGGTCGTCGATGGGCAATACCGGTCAGACGATCAGCAACGGAATCAAAGGGAACGCGTTTTCGGGGGACTCCGGTATCGTCAATGTCATTCAGAACTCGGGAAACAATGTCATGATCGACAGCAGTGTGAACCTGAACCTGAAGTTCATCAAATAGCACGCCATTCCGGGAGGAGGAAGCCCTCCCGGAATGGGATTTTTGCAGGAAAGAGCCGGTTGCCGATGAAGCGGGATGAACGGGTGAAGATTGTCCGGAAAGAGGCAGAGATTCCCGCGAAGAAGCGGACGGCCGAATCCGCATGTCCGGCGAGAAGACGGATGTCCGGGTTGTGCCGGGGACTCTTCTGGGGTGTGGTGGCGGTTCTTTTAAGCGCGAAACCGGACTTTGCCGGCGTTGTTTTTCTGAACTCCACGCCGACCGGCGTTTTGACGGTTCCCTCGCAAAGCTATGCCGAGCTCCGGTTCCGGGACGTGGTACGCCAGAAATATGATTTCAGCTGCGGCTCGGCGGCGATTGCGACCTTGCTGACGTACGAGTATCTGCGACCGACGACCGAGACAGAGGCCTTCCGGTTCATGTACAAGACGGGAGACAAAAAGAAAATCCGCAAGCACGGCTTCTCTTTGCTCGATATCAAGCGATTCCTCGGATCTCTCGGATACAAGTCGGACGGGTACCAGTTGTCCCTGGACAAACTGATGGCGCTTTCCCTTCCGGCCATCGTCCTGATCGAGATCAACGGGTACAAGCATTTTGTCGTCGTCAAAGGCGTTTCCAGGCAGAACGTCCTGATCGGGGATCCGGCCATGGGCCTCCGGATGGAGACCCGGGCGCATTTTCGGACACTCTGGAAGAACCGGATCGTCTTCGTCATACATGAAGGACCGGACATTCTGATCACCCGGAAAACTTTCAACAACCCCCAGGACTGGAACATCGTGAACATCAGTGTTCCTTCGAATGTCGTGAAGAACAGTCTTCCCCTGTCCACCCAGCTTCTGGCCGTGCCAGGCCCGAACCAGTTTCAGTTGGGCGGATTCGCGAAGGTCGGGATCCCCTGAACGGGAAGTTCTTTCTCAAATATGGAGTTTTCGATGAGCAGCTCTTTTTCTTTTCAACCGGTTTTCAGGCGGACGCATCGGAGTCCGGTCACATCCTTTCTGTCTGGGGCCTTTTGGGTGGTTTTTCTCGTCCTCCTTCTGCCAGGGGTTCTGTTTGCCGCCCCGAACGAGCGGACATCTCCCGGGGACCATCCGGTTCCGGACAGTGTCCTGGCCGGCATGAGGGGAGGATTTTCCTGGGCCGGAGTCGATTTCTCGTTTGGAATCGAAAGCTCGACCTTCGTTAACGGGACCCTGATGGTCAAGACCATCCTCCAGACGGTGGGCAACGAACTGGTCGCCTCGACCGGAAGCAATCCGTTTTCGAGCGGAGGGTCTCCTCCCGGGAAAGCGGTTCTTTCCTCTGTGAGCGGTGGGGGAATTTCGACTTCTTTCCAGGGCAAGAGCCTTTCGAAGAACTTTTCGGGCCTTGCCCAAACGTCTCTGGAATCCGCCGGAACGACCTTCTCCGCTTCGACGAAGTCATTTTCCTCGAACGGGAATGTCTATAGCAATGTGGTCCAGATCCAGCCTGCCGCTTCTCTGAATTCATTCCAGAATCTGGTGACCCCCAGCGCATTTGACAATACGTCGGGGATTGTTTCGGTCCTCCAGAACGCCGCGAACAATCTGCTCATCCACAATATCGTGTCCATGAACGGAACGGTCTCCAATGTCGGGAACATCACGCATGTTCTGAGTCTGAACGGCATGCTGCAAGCGTCCCGATTCTTGAATCGTTAGTTCCTTGGTGGTCAGGGGAACGTTCAAATGAGGCGGACAAACCGCAAGGATCGTTCGAAGGACAGGCAATTCCAGCGGAGGTATCCGTTTGTTCCGGGGTCGGTGGGGTTGTGGCGATGGATGGCTGTGGCCGTTTTTCCGTGGATCCTCCTGGTTTCTGCCTCTCTCGTTCGGGCACAGGACCGCGGGACGAGTCCGGCTCCGTCCGGACAGGAGAAGGTTTTTCTGGGTTCGCCGGTCGAAGCGTTTCGCCTGGAGGAGAAGAGAACGGGGAATCCGTTGAGTCTTCTTCCCTCTGTCGGTCGCGGGGTCAAATTGTGGGACGAGGTTCGCTCTTCGCCCCAGCTGAACTCGGGATCAGGTTCGCATGATACGCATGCGTCCATCCGGAGAGTCGGGCGTTAGCACCGTTTTTTCTGGCGAAAAGGAGGCTCGTCGGAGATTTCGGGCGTCGGAGCTCAAACCGTGGGAGCGTCTCCCCAAGACATCATTCTGATTGTGTCTGCGTCGGGGTCGGACATCGCCGGTCCCGAATCTGTCTGCCTTGCATTCTGGAAAGCCGGGGGCCGATGCCTGTACGAAGGTTGTGGGTGTGGGGACTGCTTCTCGTTTTTCTCGTGATTTTCCCTGGAAGGACGGGTGCGGCCGGAGCGGACGACGGATCGAATGCACCTGCCGTCGCCTCTCCGGGCGATGGGTCCCCGGAGTCTAGCGGGAAAGCGCCGTCTCCACCGGACAAGAAAAAACGCGCAAAGAAAAAGAAATCGTCTTCCGGCCAGCCCTCCGGAGCACCTTTTCCTGTCGGACAGGCGCCTGCGAAAAAGAAGAAAAAGCCTCCCCAGGTCGAAACCCTCGTTACCAATACAGGCATCCTCGTCCCCCAGGGAAAACTTCTCGTCGAAAACACCCTTGAATACATTCACAACACCGCGACGCAGGTGGCCCTGCAGGGATTTACCGTTCTTCCGGCCATCCTGATCGGGACGATCAACGTGGAGTCTGTCGAGCAGGACATTTATATGGATGTCCTGACGTTTTACTACGGAATCACGAACAATCTCGAGGCCGAAGTCGACGTCCCCTATGTCTACCGGACGGAAGGCGTCCTGTCCTATCCGATCAACGGGGGATCCGGATCGCTCCTTCAGACGGGCACCAGCGGGAATGGTCTGGGAGATATCGAGTTCGGACTTCATGAACAGCTGAATCATTCCGGTTTCGGCGGGGCCTATTTTCTCGCGAACGTCATCGGGAAGGCGAACAATGGAACCAACCCCTTCTCGATTCCCATCAACTCCCAGACAGGTCTCCTCACAGCTCAGCCGACCGGGTCCGGCTTCTGGTCCATCGAACCCTCCCTGACCGCGATCTATCCTTCGGATCCGGTGGTGTTCTACGCCAACGCCGCCTATATCTACAATTTTTCCGCGAATTTCGGGGGAAACATCGGGACGATCAACCCCGGAAATGCCACCGATCTGAGTTTCGGCGCCGGATTTTCCCTGAACGACAAGGCGTCTTTCGATGTGGGGTACGACCAGATGACCCTTTGGCCTCCGACCCAGAACGGCGTCCAGATCCCTTTGACCCAGGTTCTGCAGCTCGGATCTCTCGTTTTCGGCTATTCCTACAATGTAAGCCGGTATTTTTTCTATCTGCTGAACGTCGAAGTAGGGGTCACGCCCGACGCTCCCAATATCCAGATCAGCTTTCGGGTTCCTCTGTATTTTTAGGGCCAGGTATTGTCCGACAGGAGAGACCTTCTTGAACCGATCCGCTTTTGGTCCCGCCAAAAAAGAAATTCCTGTTCCCGGTCTTTCGCCGGACGCCTGGAAACTTTTGTTCTTATCGATTCGGGGCATGGTTTTTCTGGTGATGGTTGTCGTGTTTTCCCAGGAGGCGCGGGCGGATCCTTCGCCACAAAAAAACGGATCGGGCAAACTTCTTCATTCCGATAAAGAGCTTTTGCACCGGCTGAAGGATCTGTCGCGAAAGGATCTTTCCTTTGCGACAGGGAGGGCGGATCTCACTTCCCGGGACCGCCGGATCCTGCGGGACGATGCCGTCCTTCTCCGGCGTTACCCCAAAGTGGAAATCCTGCTGATCGGCCATTCGGACGAACGGGGCAACCAGGACTACAACTTCCGGCTTGGACTCGACCGGGGACGTTCGGCCCGGCGCTTTCTCCTGGGCATCGGAATCGCCCCCGGCCGGATTCATGTCGTGTCGTTCGGCAAGCGGGCCATTCCCGGCAGGCTGTTGTGCGCCAGACACCAGGAATCTTGCTGGAGACACCACCGGATCGTTCACATCGTCGGATACCTTCCCGACGAAAAAGTCGCTTTTCGTTCACCGGCGCCACCTCAGCCCGTTCCCCCCCGTCCGGCTCGAGTGGTGACCGTGGAGGGAGAAAAGCGGCGCAAGGGGACCTATCTCCTGCTTCCCGCCGGAAAGGTGGAGGTCGAGAACGTCTTTCTGTACCTTCACGACACCTCGACCCAGGTGGCTTCCCAGAACTTCTCTCTCTTTCCGATTCTTCCTTCGTCGACGGGAGTCAAAATCCAGCGGGTGGACGAAGATTACTACGTCGAGATGATCGCGGTTTTTCTGGGGGTGACCGACAAGCTGGAGCTGGAGGCGGATGTCCCTTACGTCTACCGGACGCAGACGGCGGTGACTTCTCCTGTGACCGCTTCGGGAGGAACGGGAGCGCCCACTCTGACGAACCAGTTCGGGAGGGGACTGGGGGACATCGATTATGGTGCCCACTACCAGTTCAACTCCAGTCCGTTTCTGGGGGTGCTCTGGATGGGAAACATCATTGCCAAATCGACGACCGGAACGAATCCGTTCACTCTTCCCGTCAACTCCGCCACAGGACTTTTGAACGACCTGCCCACCGGGACCGGATTCTGGTCGCTGGAGCCAGGACTTTCGCTCTTCTTTCCGATCACGCCGGTGGTGTTTTACGCCAACCTGAACTACATCTACAACTTTTCCCGAAACTTCGGAGGCGCTCTCGGAAACATCAGTCCGGGAAATGCCACGGACCTGAACTTCGGCGGCTGGTTTTCGTTCAGCCAGAAGACGATCTTCACTGTCGGATACGACCAGATGACGATCTGGCCTCCGTCCGAAAACGGCGTACAGGTCCCGTTGACCCGCGTGCTCCAGCTGGGCTCGGTCCTGTTCGGGGGAACCTACAACGTGAGCCCGAAGTTCTTCTTCATGGTGAACCTGGCGGCCGGCGTGACCCCCGATGCGCCCAACGTGGCGATCAGTCTCCGGTTCCCGCTGTTCTTCTAAAGATCCGCTGGAGTAAGGGGTCAACCCTGTCGACGGGGTTTGGTGATCAGGCCCAGGCGCCGGAAGGTTTCCGAGAGGCGGGAGGAGTGCTCGGAGACAGGGCGCCCCAATGGCCGGATGCGCTGGATCGAAACGTCCCGGAAACGGCCTCTGTCGCAGGTGCCGAAACGCAGTTCGGCCGACAGTCGCCAGTCGAGTTCGACGGCGTCGGACAACAGGTTGTTCATCCGGGAACGGATGCCTTCCGGAGAACCGCCCAGGCAGAGAGCGGTGGCGCCGGTATCGGCTGCGCCGACCGCATCTCCTTCCCGCACGGCCGCGCGCAGAATATCGGCGAGCGCATCGGACATGTCCAGTTTGTCGGGGCGGACATAGACCATTCCGAAGATTTCCCCGTCGTCGGAAAGGCGGGAAGCGAGAAGACGGAGGGATTTCTTCTCCAGGATCGGACCGTCGAATTCGAGATGGGGGATCTTGCCCCGGGCCATCTGACGATGTGCCATGCGTTCGGCGAAAGTCCGGATCCAGCGCGCCCAGTAACCCCGCAGATACTGGTTCCAGTAATCCATGCGAGGCAGGGGAGCCCCGACCCATCCCAGCACATGCACTCCGAAAAGGATGGGCAGAAGACATTCGCGGGTGCCGGGGGCGTCGTCCCTGTTCAGGACGAACAGGCGTCGACCCTTGTGGGCAAGGTCGTTCCCGAAGGCGGATCCCCGGTCCAGAAAGTCGCTGCGGTGTCGAAGGAAACCGCCGTGGATTTTCTGTTCGAACCGGATCTGCTGGTAGCAGCCGTCGGCAGGAAACACCAGGCGCACCTGCCCGATGCTGGACGGGAGCGTTGTCAGGATCCGGCAGGCGAGGATGTTCTGCTCTTCCCGTTCGGACGAAGGGGTCATGCTGTCTCCGGTGAGCGTGGTGCCGGATCCGAAAGACGGATTTCGGCGTTCCGGCTTGTGTTCATTATCGACTTTTCGGACGGAAGGGAACAAGAGGACAGTCGAAAGTCATGTAAAAAATCGGCAAACAAGAAAAAGGGGGCGAAAGCCCCCTTTTTCTGTTCGGCGGGATCAGTGCGAGGTTGTTTCTTCGAGTGTCGGGTAATCGATATAGCCTTTTTCCGTTCCTCCGTAAAACGTGGCGGGATCCGGGGTGTTCAGGGGAGCGTTTTTCGAAAATCGCGTCAGAAGATCCGGGTTGGCGAGAAAGGGTCTTCCGAAACTGACCAGGTCGCCAAGGCCCTTTTTCAGGACATTGTTCGCCTTTTCCCGGGAATAGCCTCCGGCCAGCATCAATGTGCCTTTGTAGAGCGGACGGAAAAAGGTCGCGCTCAGGTCGGGAGAGGGATGTTCGCCTTCCGGCTCGGCGGGTTCGATCAGGTGGAGGTAGCCGATCCGTCGCTCGGACAACCGGCGGACCACGAAGCCGAAGGTTTCCTGCGGTCGGGAGTCGCCCATGTCATTGAAGGTTCCACCCGGAGACAGTCGGATGCCGACTCTCTCTTTTTCCCAGACGGACGTGACGGCCTCGAGAACTTCGAAGATCAGTCGAGCCCTGTTTTCAATGGAGCCGCCGTAGGCATCCGTCCGGGTGTTGGTGCTGTCTTCCAGAAACTGGTCCAGCAGATATCCGTTGGCAGCGTGGATCTCGACACCGTCGAATCCGGCCCGTTTCGCGTTTTCGGCGCCTTTCCGATAGTCTTCGACGATTCCCGGTATTTCCGAAGTCTCGAGGGCTCTGGGGGTCGGGATGGCCTTCGGGCCCTCCATCGTGTAGGCGGTGACGCCACGGGGGGCGATGGCCGAAGGGGCGACGGGAAGCTGTCCTTCCAGAAAATCCGGGTGGGAGATCCGGCCGACGTGCCAGAGCTGGAGAAAAATGCGGCCCCCGGCCTGGTGAACGGTCCGGGTGACCTGCTTCCAGCCTTCGATCTGCTCGGGCGAGTGGATGCCGGGAGTCCGGATATACCCCTGTCCCATGGGACAGACCTGGGTTGCTTCGGTAATGATGAGGCCTGCGGAAGACCGCTGTCTGTAATAGGTCGCCATCAGGGCGTTCGGGACGTTTCCCGCATCCGACCTGTTCCGGGTCATGGGGGCCATGACGGCCCTGTTGGGCAAAGAGAGGGAACCGATCGAGTAAGGGGAAAAAAGATCAATGGTGCTTTGGGACATCGTGTCTATCCTCCTGAAACGTTGTTTGTCGGGTCATGGTCGGAGACGGGTCGGGACGAGGACGTAACGCGCGACCGGTACCCCGGGAAAATCCGGTCAGCGGATCCCTGAAATCAGGTCCGACAGACGGATTCGGTCGAGTTCGCTTTCGAGAGCCACTCCGACGGAGCGGAAGACCGGTTCGATCAGCCTGAACATGTTCACGCTGACGGGGCACTTCGGATTGGGCGGGTTGGGGTTGAAGGCGAAGACGGACTCTTCCCCGACCGCCCGGAAAATGTCCAGGAGAGTGATCTCCTCCGTTTTTTTCCCCAAGGCCACTCCGCCGTTCTTTCCTTGCTGGGAGACGACGAGCCCCGCTTTCCGGAGATCCCCCAGAATGCGCCGGACGACGACCGGATGGGTGTTGACCGACTCCGCCAGATGGGCGGAGTTCACCCATTCTCCTTTTTTCGGATCGTGAAGTGGGGCGTGGCCTGGAATGTATCCCAGACCGACAAGGAGATGTGTGGCGACGGCGAATCGACTGTTGGCTGCCATACTGTAACTATATATGTTATAGTTATGCCCTGTCAAGTCTAAGGATGGCGTTTAGGGAGTCTCCGAAACGGGAAATCCTCCACGAACCCATTGGTGCGGCGGGTAAAATCGGGTAGAATGACGGGCGGGTTTTCCGGTTCTTCAACCGGAACGTCCGGCGTTCAAACAGGAACAGGAGAACGGAGAAGGCGATGGGACGCGAAAGGACGCTTTTTGGCACGGACGGCATCCGGGGAATGGCCAACGTCGAACCGGTGACGGGGGAGACGGCTTTCCGGTTGGGAAGGGCGGCGGCTTTCCTGTTCAAGAAGTATCAGGGTGACCATCGCGTGGTCATCGGAAAGGACACGCGGATTTCCGGCTATATGCTGGAACACGCCCTGACGAGTGGCATCTGTTCGATGGGCGTGAGCGTGATCCTGGTCGGCCCGTTCACGACGCCCGGAATCGCCTTCCTGACGCGGGCGCTCCGGACCGATGCGGGCATCATGATTTCGGCCAGCCACAACCCCTATCCCGACAACGGGATCAAGTTCTTTTCTTCGGAGGGTTCAAAGCTCCCGGACGACGTCGAACTCCGCATCGAGGAACTGGTTCTCGAGCGGGAAATCGACGGCATCCGGCCGACTGGCGACCAGATCGGGAAGGTGGAGCGACTCTCCGGAGCGGAAGGTCGCTACATCGAATTCATCAAGAACACCATTCCGAGGAAACAGAAGTTCGACGGCGTCCACATCGTGATGGATCTGGCCAACGGCGGAGCCTACCGGGTGGCCCCGATGGCGTTCCGGGAACTCGGAGCCCACGTGACGGCTATTGCGAACCAGCCGGACGGAACCAACATCAACGACCAGTGCGGCGCGCTGTATCCGGAAAAACTGGCCGAAGCCGTCCGGACTTCCGGGGCGAACCTGGGCGTCGGGCTCGACGGAGACGCCGACCGTGCGATTTTTGTCACGGGGGCCGGGAAGGTTCTGGACGGAGACGCGGTGATGGCTCTCGTGGCCGCTCACCTGAAAGACAAGAATCTTCTGAAGGAGGATACCCTCGTCACGACCGTCATGAGCAACATGGGACTCGACCTTGCGATGGAAAAGAAGGGGATTCGTCTGAGAAAGACGCAGGTCGGAGACCGGTATGTGCTGGAAGAGCTCGAGAACCACAATCTGTCCTTCGGAGGCGAACAGTCCGGACATCTCATTTTCCGGGATTTCCACACGACGGGAGACGGTCTGATGACGGCGATTCAGGTGGTGTCGCTTCTGGTGGAGAAAGGGCTTTCCCTGGAAGACGCAGCAATGGTCTACGAACCGTTTCCTCAGGTGTTGAAGACCGTGCCTGTCCGCAAGAAAGTGCCACTGGGCGATCTTTGCCACCTGTCCGAAGTCGCACGGAAGGTTGAGGCAGAGCTCGGCAAAAAGCATGGCCGTCTCCTGCTCCGTTATTCCGGGACGGAAGCGGCTCTTCGGATCATGCTCGAAGGTCCCGACAGCGACCAGATCGAAGCCTTGTCCTTCGATCTTCTCGAAGCCGTCCGGAAAGATTTCGGAGAAGATCTCTCCTGACCGGCCGGTTTTCAAACGGCTATCTCGAGAGGGGCGTCGGGGCGTTTGCGGGGCTTGTCCTTGCGCGGGGCTTTCCTTTCTTTCCCGGTTCACTGTCCGTCATCGGCCTTCTTTTAGGGACTTGGCTCTGGCGCCAGGGAAGGAGTCGTCTTCCCGTCTGGGCCGCCGTCGGCTTTGCCTGGGGATTTTTCTCCTCGGGACTGATTGAGCTTCCGCGTTCTTCCTGGGAAGGCGTCCACGACTTTTCGGGATGCCTGTCGCAGCCTCCACGCCTGTCCGGAACGGCGCGTCTCGTCCGGTTCATCGTCCGGCTCGACGCTGTGCAGAACGTTCCCGTCCAGCTCCGGATTCCTGCCGGGCGGGGGGCAAGGACATTGTCGGAAGGAGACTGTCTGACCGGAACCGCACGATGGACGGCGTTCCCCGGTTCCTGGGAAAAAGAACATCTTTTCGGGAGCGCGTTCCGTCCGGTCCTCTACGAAGCGTCACTCGAGCCATGGGACTCCCTGTCGATCGACACCGCGGGACGAAAGACGTCTGCGACTGCTTCGGGGGCCGCCCGGGAAGCCCTCCTCAAAGAACGGATCCGGACCGTTTTTTCTTCGGATGTCGCGGGGCTCACCGGGGCCATGGTGTTGTCCGATACCACATTGCTGCCTCCGGATCTCCTTCAGTCCTTCCAGCGGGGGGGCGTTTATCATCTCCTCTCCGTTTCCGGCGAACATGTGGCGCTTCTCGCCCTGTTTCTGTCCGCCGCCTTCGGTCTTGTCCTGCGCTTTCTTCCTTACTCCTGGCTCCGGAAAATGATTGTCCGTTTTCCGGTCGCCCTGTGGCCCGGATGGTTTGTGGTACCGGTTCTCCTGTCCTATCTGTTTCTGATCGGGTTGCCTTTGCCAGCTGTTCGCGCCGGGGCGGCTTTTGTCCTTCTGATGCTGGCCCGTTCGACGGGAGGACCCCGCCGTTGGCCGGATATTCTGGGGCTGTCGATTCTCGCGTTGGGGCTGTTTTATCCGATGGCGCCCTTGTCCCTGTCGGTGGACCTTTCCCTGATGGCGCTCTGGGGGCTCTACCTCGCGGGAAAGAGGCATGTACCGGATCTGTCGGCCGAACCCTTCTCCGGGGAGATACGTGAAAAGGGGGTCCGCGACCACCTCTGGACGGGTGCGATCGTGATGGGGACTACGCTTCCCCTGCTCTGGTTCTTCCTGGGAAAAGCCGACTGGATCGGAATCGTTTCCAATGTTTTCACGGTTCCCGTGGCGGGGGACCTGTTCCTTCCCCTGGGCTTCCTTTCCACGGCCTGTCTCTGGTTTGACCCCGGAGGATGGCCGTTTCTCGACAATCTGACCGAAAAGATCGGACAGGCCGCGGTGGGACTGGTGGATTTTTTCGCCCGGATCCCATTTGGACAGATTTCTCTTCCGGCTCTTCCGCCTGTCTCTTTGCTCCTTCTGACAGGACTGATCCTTTTGTGCGGGAGGTGGGAGGAGAAGGAAAAGAGACCGAAAGACAAAGTGAAGGTGGGAATCCTTTTCGCGGCGGCCATGATCTTTGCTTTTTTCGGGGCATCGGGAAAAGGGATGTCCGCGGGACCGGTCCGATCCCTGTGGAGCAGCGGAGGGGAACCGGTCTGGAGCTGGCGATGGGACCCCGGCGGGGAAGGACGGAACCTGCTCTGGCTCCTGTCTTTTCAGGGGTCCGACAGCCTCAGCGTACGGTAGCAGAGGTTGTCAAAATCGTCCGGATCCGGAACGCCGGGTCGTTTTTCGAGCGCGGACAGGACACTTTGGATGCGCCGGTGTCCCAAAGCGGCGATGTCGGTCTGTCCTTCTGCACGGGTGTCCTGGACCACGATAAACTTCCGGCGGCCACCGTCCGAATGATTCAGCTCGAGAACCGCCTGGGCCGTCGGGCAGGTCCCCGCAAAAAAATCCAGGACAATCATGGATTCTTCCGTGTCGGCCGGAAACGGAACCCAGCCGAGAAGGTCCCGGATCAGACGGGAGGGTTTTGGAAAATCGAACAGGGCTCCTTGACACAGGGCCCGGAATTCGCGGGTACCATCCGATGTCGACACACTGTCGTACAGGGAAACCGGAGTCTTCCGCCGGAGGGTTCCCGAAGGATAAAGTCTCTGACGGGTGTAGACCACCCATTTCCCCTGGCGGTTCCGGACAAACTCCAGCTCGTTTTTCCGGGCCTGGAGCGTTTTTCGGCTCCAGCGCCACTGGTGGGTCGGACAGGGAATCAGAGTTCCGTCCGGGGCTTCGATCGGGTACACCAGGTTCGGCCGGGGGGAATGAGCCGTTCCGGTCTTGGCCAGAGGGATCCGTTTGTATGGACCTTCCCCGTCTGCCAGCCGGTATTCGGCGATCATCTCCGGGGAAAGAGGTTCGGAAAAAGGGGGGAGCGAAGGGAGCGAGCGGGCGTACACGATGACGTATTCCGTCTGAGGAATGATGTGCCGGTGACCTCTTCCTCGGACGACCTTCTTCCGCCAGACGACTGTTCCGACGTGGTTTTCCGGTCCGAAAACCTCGTCCAGAAGGTACCGGAGGTGGTGAACGGCCCTGTCGTCGATGCTGACGAACAGCGCTCCATCGTCCCGGAGAAGCTCTCGCGCGAGAATCAGTCGTGGATAAAGGAACGAGAGCCAGGGCGAGTCGTCCTTTCGGGTCCCGCCGTCCGGTCCCGAAGCCGGAGATCCCGTTCGCCGGGAGAACCGGTCGAAATAGCTCATGGCGGCGCCGGTGTTGTAGGGAGGATCGATGTAAATGACCTGGACCGCCCGGGCGTACTCTTTTTTCAGAAGGCGCAGGATGCGGAGGTTGTCGCCTTCGATGAAGAGATGGGACGCCCGGGACGGACGGACGGACCGGTCCGGAACGTCTTGCAGCAGGCCGGTTTCCGGTTGGACAGCCAGAATTCCGGCCTCCCTTTTTCCCGGCCAGTTCAGGCAGGCTCCGCCTTCTGCCGGAGGCGTCATGTCTTTCGGGGCTTTCGAAAGAACTCTGAAGGACTGCCGGAGGCAGAATCGATTTGACACTGCCCGAGAGGGAGGCCTATATTCAAGTATGGCATGAGGGTTTCCCTTCCCGGAGCAGGTTTTCCGGAGGAAAGAATCCGAAATGTGTCTGTCCGGTTCCGATGATGGCCGCTTCCTTTTCAGCTCCGAAAAGGGGAGATTTCCCGACCCCGCCGGTGGAAAGAGAGTTTGTCGATGTCACCCTTCCTCTTATCGTTTTTCCTTGCCGTTCTTGTTCTGGTTTTTTCCGCAAGTATTCGGGGCGGATCTTTTTCCCGCGTACCCGTCCGGGTCCGATCCCGCCGGATTCCCCCGCGTTTGCGTCGCAGGGAGTCCGGTCTTTAGGGGACTCGTGCGGTCCGGAAAGCACTTTCCCTTTTTTCCAGGCCGCCCGTTTTCCTTTCATGTGCCGGTCTTTTTCGCACAGCCTTGGCCTGTTTTTCGAGTTCCTGAAAGATCTCCCGGGTTTTCCGGGGATCCGTCATGTCGATGTGCGTGTAAGCGAAAGGGTATCGGGCGAGCTGGAACAGGTCGAAGAGCGCTCCAATGCCGACTCCGTCTGCAAAAAGGGCGTTGACGGACCCGATGACAGGTCCGTCGCCGCATTTCGTGTCGAAGGCGCGGGTCAGGTAAAACCAGTGTTCGCATTCCGGATAGCGGGCCGTGTCTCCATGAAACTCCTGAAATCCCCGTGCGATGAGATGGACCTTTCGGCGCGTCCGGACAATGACCCTGGCCTGGGTGCCACGGGGATCCGGAGCCAGTTCGGCCTGGATATGAATGCCGGGGTTGTTTTTCTGGAGAGACTCCAGAATGTCCCGGGCTTTTTCGGGTGTGGCGGGAACCAGTCCGGAAAGGGCAAAGGGTTGACGTTCCGCCGGAGCCGTCTGGCAGGCGCCGAGAAATGCCAGACCGAGAAGGGCAATCCGTCCCCAGAAGCCGGAGAAAGAATAGGACTTGGCCATGTGCATCCTTTTCAGAAAAAGGGGCTTTGAACCGAAAACGGCAGGATTTTGCCATTCTGCTCCAAATGACGATCAAAGGCAACCGTAAGGATTTTTCGGAGGTTTCGGGAAAACCCTTTCCCGGATATTGTTGGCAGGACAGGAGGTGGTCGTGAGTGAATCGGCGGCAAGGGAAGAAAAAACGGACGTTCGGCTGGAAGAAATCCTGAAGGAGTGGAACACGCCGGAACAGGCTGTATTGCCGCTTTTACATCATTGCATGGAGCAGAAAAATTACATTGCGGAAGAGGACGTGACAAAGATCAGTCATCTCACGGGGCTGTCCGTTTCCGACATCCTCGGCATCGGCACGTTCTACCAGCATTTTGTCTTCCATCCGACGGGCAGGAACTCGGTGCGGGTCTGTCTCACCACACCCTGCCTTTTTCAGGGCGGAAAGGAGACGTTCCGGGCCTTGTCGAAGCATCTTGGCATCGGGCTGGAGGAAACCACGTCCGACGGCCTTTTCACCTTATATCCGGCCCAGTGCCTGGGGCAATGTTCCGAGGCACCGTCCTTTTCCGTCAACGACGATATCTATGTCGGGGTGTCTCCGGAAGAGATTCCGGGGATCCTCGAAGAATACCGCAAGGGAAAGACATGTCAGACCATCGTTCCGTGCGGGATTCCTCTTGCCAACGAGCCGGTGGTGTTTTCGGGCCTTCGTTCCGGCGAAACGCGCTATCTGGAAATCTATCGGAGAGACGGAGGGTACCGGTCTCTGGAAAACCTCCTGAAAAGCGGGGACACGGAAGCCGCGTTCGAGCAGATACGCCTTTCCGGGCTTGCCGGTCGCGGAGGCGGCGCCTTTCCCATGGCCCGGAAGCTGGATGCGGTCCGGAAGAATCCGGCCCCCCGCTACCTTGTCTGCAACGCCGACGAAGGGGAACCGGGTACGTTCAAGGACCGCTATATCATGGAACGGGATCCGCACAGCCTGATCGAAGGCATGGCGATCGCCGCCCGCATCATCGGCTCCGAGGAAGGATTCATCTATCTCCGGTCCGAGTACCCCCATTCCTTCCGGATTCTGGAAAAGGCCATCGGAGAAGCAAGGCAAGCCGGTCTTCTGGGCGCGCATATCCTCGGCTCGGATTTTTCCTTCCGTCTGCGACTTTACCGTGGGGCCGGGGCCTACATCTGCGGAGAGGAAACGTCCCTGATCAACAGCCTCGAAGGGAAGAGGGCCTATCCGCGCAACAAGCCCCCCCATCTTGCGGAATTCGGACTCTGGGGAAAAGCGACGGAAGAACAGAATGTCGAAACGCTCGCCAATTTGCCGGCGATCCTTCAGAAGGGGGGCGACTGGTATGCCAGACTGGGAGACGTGAAGAGTCCCGGTACAAAGCTTTTCTGCCTCTCCGGCCATATCGCGCGACCGGGTCTTTATGAAATTCCGCTCGGCATGAGCCTTCGACAGCTGATTGAAGGTCTGGGAGGCGGAATTCCGGGAGGACGCCGTCTCAAGGGACTCCTGCCTGCCGGTTCGGCCAGCAAGATGCTGCTCCCCCGCCACCTGGACCTGTCGCTGGATTATCCTTCGATCGCTGAAGTCGGGGCCTTTCTGGGATCGGCTTCGGTCATCGTCATGGACGATTCGGTGTGCATGGTCGACCTGGCCTACTGGATCGCGGCCTTTTCGCACCATGAGTCGTGCGGCCAATGCACGCCCTGTCGGGACGGAACGGAGGATGTCTACGAAATCCTGCTGAAGATCGTCCGGGGGGAAGGCAAGCCCGCCTATCTGGACCTTTTGAAGAGTATCGGGACCTATATGAAGGAAGCGTCCATTTGCGGGCTCGGGCAAAGTGCTCCGAACATTCCCATTTCCTCAATGGAGTATTTTGAAGACGAGTGGAATACCCATATCGTGGATCATGTCTGTCCGACGGGGGTCTGTTCCATGCGCCCCGGAGGGGCTCTTCTTTTTCCGCCGAGACGTTCGCGGGGGATCGTCGCAGAACTGCCCCAGATGCACTTCTCGGTTCCGTAACGGAATCGTCCCCTTGAATCGGGCCGCCGTTTTCTGGTATTTATGTTCCGGGCCGTTAGCTCAGCTGGCAGAGCAGCTGACTCTTAATCAGCGGGTCCGGAGTTCGATCCTCCGACGGCCCACCACTTTTTTCACACCGCCTTCGGTGACCGTGACCGATTCGTGACAATTTCCCGGTTGGGCCGGTTATCGGCGTAAGGTGAGAGATGCTCCGGGGCCAGGTGAGAATACCTGAGAACCATCTCCATCGACTCCCATCCCACCAGCTCCTTTAGAACATAGTGTGGCGTCCCGTTTTGGATGTGCCACGAGGCCCAGGTATGTCTCAGGTCATGCCAGCGGAAGTTCTCGATTCCGGCACGCTTGAGGGCCTTTCTCCAGGCCAATGTGTTGACCTGGCCAACCTTCTTTCTTTCCTTCATAGGTGAAGACCCATCGGGGATCCATCCCATGGAGGCCTTCCAGCAACAAAACGGCGGCTTCGGCCAAAGGAACTCCGATAGCCTTCCTTCCCTTGGCCTGGTCTGGATGGACCCATAAGACCTTCCGGGCGAGATCCACCTGGGACCATGCCAGGTTCAGGATATTTCCCTGTCGAAGACCGGTCAAAAGAGCGAACCGGGCAATTCTTTCCTGGTGTACCGGAAGTTCTGAGAGAAGCCTGTCGGCTTCCTCTTCGGTGAGCCAGCGGATTCTCTTCTTCGGTTCGGCCATCATGTCGACCGGAGGAACAGCCTCTATCCATTCAGCCTTGTACGCCATGCGAAGAATCGCCCGGATCAAGGCCAGCATCCGGTTCGCCGTGGCGTTTGAAACTTCCGATGGAGTTTCTTTCTTCTCCTTTCCGCGAACTTGTCGCCATTCCTTTCTTTTCCGTTTCAGCTCCTCGATGTCTTTCATCCTGATCGAGGTGAGCAGACGACCTTTCCAGAATCGTTGAGCGAACAGGATGTGGGCCTCGTCGTCAGACAGACTGGCCTTATGATCATGGCTTTCAAGCCACGCCAGCGCTGCTTCGTCCCAAGTATACTTGGGCTTTTCCTTGAGGCCGATCTGCCTCCAGCGGGGTCTCCCGGAACTCCCGGAGGTCGTTCGGGATCTCCGTCTGGGTGACGGGGGCGATCCGGGATCCCGTCCAGGTCGAACTCGACCGGCGCCTCGTGGGTGAGGATCCGGCGGGGCCGGGTCCGGGCGCTGTGGGCCAGGGTCGAGGCGAGCAGGGTGGTCTTGCCCGAGCCGGTCGGCCCCGTGACGAGCACCAGGCCGTAGAGCGGAAACAGGGCCTTCTGGAGCTCCGGCGGGAGATTCATGTCGGCGAGCGCTGGAGGCAGCCCCGGAAGGCTCCGGAGCGTCAGCTCGATCCCCACGCCCCGGGCGGTTCTGCACTGCGTGGCGTTCACCCGGAACCTGTCGACGGTGGCCTCGTAGGCGTAGTCCATCGCCAATCCGGACCCGACCTGGGCGGCCGCCGACGGGTGGCGGGCGGTGTCGTTCAATAGCTGCGCGATCTCCGGGGCCACCAGCCGGCGGACGGAGCCGGGCGCCCACTCCCCGTGCAGGGAGAGCCAGACCGGATCCCCCGGCTTCAGGACCACGTTGGAGACCTTTTTCTACACGGCCCGCTCGAGGAGCGCGTCCAGTTCCCGGAGCCTGAGAAGCGGCGGCTCGGGATCCAGGAGGGCGACCGTCCGGGGCGGGGTCCAGAGGGATGCTTCCGTCATCGGGACCGCCTTCCCCGGCGGGCCCGATAAGGGTCGGCCTTCCACCGGCCGGGATCCCGGAAGGCGGTGGGCCGGGTGATCTGGTAGACCCGGATCCCGGCGTCCATCCGGTCGCCCTCCGCTCCACCCCCAGGTCGCTTTTCGCGAAGGCCGGCACCGACACGAGGCGTCCGAGCGCCAGGATATGGAAGCGGACCTGGCCCAGGAGGTCCCGTCGGGCGCGCCTGAGATCGATCCGGAAGATTTCCCGGGCCTGGGAGACGCCGGTCGTCCACCCCTCGAGGAGGGCGGCCTTCCAGACTTTGCGCTGG
>JAKAYA010000105.1 GCA_021826965.1 Nitrospirota bacterium | reverse complement strand
GATGCTCGCAATCTCGATATCGATCAGGGGAGGGGCAACCATCTTCACGTCGTGGAGGGCAAGGGAAACCTCATTGCCTTCCGGTTCCCCGAACAAGAGGGCCCCAAGGGCAGACGCGTCGACAACCCTAACGGACATCCCGATCTTCCCGTATCATGCGGGCCGATTCCGAAGGCGTACTCAGATCCAGCGCGGACACCCTGTGAAAGACCTCTTTCGGGGAAACAGAAGATTCGTGCGAAACTGCCTCTTCAAGAATAGACAGAAGCTCTCCCTGCAAGGACCGATGATGTCGCTCGGCCCGTTTTTTCAGACGGACCACAAGAGTGTCCGGGGCATTCTTGATCGAAAGATGGGTTGGCATCCTGTTTTCCTCCAAAATGAATCCGTTTTGGAGGATCTTAGTGTGAAATCCGGTTTTTCGCAAGGCGCAGTTGTCTGGTCCAGTTTTCTTATCTTCCCCCCATAACCCCATCCCTTAAAAAGGGTCGACCGGGCTCCCTGCGGAACGGCCATCCTTCCATTGAATTCCTCCCCTGAATTCCTCCCCTTGCACTCTTTCATCAACATGGGTAAATTATACGTACAGACTGTACGCACTTATTCTCTGGAGGACCCCCAATGATGACCGTCAACGTCACCGAACTGCGCCAGCATCTTCCGGCCTACCTGAAACAGGCTGCCGCAGGGGAAGAAATCCTCATCGCATCCCATGGCAAGATCATCGCCCGGCTGCTTCCGGAAGAGGATCCGTCCCGGAAGGCCAAGAACTGGCTCGAAAGCTTGCGCGGGAAAGTCCTTCTGGGTGACGTCGTCAGCCCGGTCGAGGATACAGGATGGAGCGCCGATGAAAACCATCTGTGACACCCATGTCCTGCTCTTCTGGGCACATGAACCCGACCGCCTGACGACGGCAGCCCGCCAGATACTGGAAAACCATTCGGGTGACGGCTCTCTGGCCTGTGCCGATATCACATGGTGGGAGATCGCCCTTCTTGAAGAAAGGGGAAGAATCCGCCTGCCTCCGGATGTAACTCCGCAATACTATATGCAAGAACTGATAAAGGCGCTGCGGCTTGATGTTCTTCCCATCACGCCGGATATCGCGGCACTTTCCGTTTCAGAACCGTTCCGCCATAAAGATCCTGCAGACCGGCTCATTGCCGCCACTGCCATCATCCACCGGGCACCACTGATCACGGCAGACGAACAATTGCGTTCACTGCCCCGGCTGAAAACCATCTGGTAACCCGTTCCCGTCGCAAAAAGCCGTCCGGAATCGTTTCACAATCCAGAATACTGTATTATCCGGATGGGATTCCCCATGTGACACTTTTTGGGAGAAACGTGTACGTGGTCGCTTGAGGAATTTCGACCATCCCCGATGGGAACATCAAACATGTTCCAGGGGACGAACCGCATCCAGCTTCGATCCGATCGCCTGTTCGGTCTTTTCGAGTTCGTAAGCCACTTGCAGATTGAGCCAGTATTGAGGCGTCTGTCCGAGAACCCGTCCGAACCGCAGTGCCAGTTCCGCAGTGACAGGTCGGTTTCCATTTATCACATGGGAGACGCGCATGGCCGAAACACCGGCAAGATCGGCAAACTCCGCCTGCGAAACGCCGGAGTCCTCCAGGATTTCCCGCAAGAAAATTCCGGGGTGAAGGGGAGCCAGACGCTCCCCAGTGACGATATCGGAAAAATCGGTATTTTTCAGATCTTCCCTGCGAACGACCATGGCACTCTCCTCATGATCATCGACGATCTCCACATCCCAGGCGTTGCCATCCTCGAATCGAAAGCAAATCCGCCATTTTTTGTTCATCCGGATGCTCCATTGTCCAATCCGATCCCCTTTTAAAGTCTCCAGACCATTGGAAAAGGGGACCAACCGATTCCCGAGTGGTGCAACAGCATCTCGACCCGGGGTGGCCTGAAAGTCGGAGTCTGGAAGTCCAAAAAGACGCTGATCGACCAGATCCTGCTCACCATCGAAATACTATGAGAACGGGCCCGTCCCTTCCAGTAGACGGATGACGCCAACCACTGGCTGAATAGTCCGATTACTTCAGAACCATAACACTAGGCTGACAAAGGAAAAATCTCTCTTGTATTTACAACATAAATATTGCAAATTTAAGTTATGAAGAGTCGTGACCTGATCCAAGAAAGAAAGGAAAGGTGTGGGAAAACAGGAGAGACTTCTAAACATCATTCTCGAAGGAAGGTCGGATGCAAATATCTCCTTTCGCGATCTTTTGTCTCTTTTGCGGACCCTTGGTTTTGAAGAAACGATTCGCGGGAGTCATCATCTTTTCCGAAAGAAAGGGACGGCCGAAAAAATCAATCTCCAGCGAGACGGAAACAAGGCCAAGCCTTATCAGGTGAAACAGGTTCGTGAGATTTTTGTGGCTTTGGGCGTGAGGGAGAATGACGATGCATAAATACGAAATCATCATCTACTGGAGCGATACCGATCAGGCATTTGTGGCGGAAGTTCCGGAACTGTCGGGATGTGTGGCTCATGGGAACACAAGCGAGGAGGCCCTCAAAAACATCAAGGACGCCATGACGCTCTGGTTGGATGTGGCGAAAACGCATGGAGATTTCATCCCTGCGCCCAAGGGAAGACGATTAATGTATGCCTGAAGGAGAGTGGCATTGAACTCTCCTGCCACCGGCAGTTCACGCCGCTCACCAACACGCCCCTGTCGAGACTGCGCAAACGGGAGAAGTGGGCCGCGTATCTCGAGGCGATGGAGGACGGCCTGTCGGTCCGCAAAGCGGCCGAACGGGTCGGGGTGAATCCCAACACGGCCTTTCTGTGGCGTCACCGTTTTTTAGCCAGTCCCGCGA
>JAKAYA010000104.1 GCA_021826965.1 Nitrospirota bacterium | reverse complement strand
TCCCGAAAAACGGGAAAGTCTGCGAAAAGCTTTTGGTTTCTTCTTCCTTCTGGATATCGAGAGGATCGATGTGGATGATCCGGCTGTCCTGGAACTCGCCGAACAGACCGGCCTGACGGCCTATGAT
Source organism: Nitrospirota bacterium (assembly GCA_021826965.1). Lineage (GTDB taxonomy): Bacteria > Nitrospirota > Leptospirillia > Leptospirillales > Leptospirillaceae > Leptospirillum_A. The sequence goes on along the minus strand of JAKAYA010000104.1, from coordinate 2,749 downwards.
AGCTGTTATCTCTGGGTTTCCCGAACAATGAACGCCGAACTTGTCACCCTGGACAAAAAGCTTCGCAACGTCCCTCTTGCGTGACATGTTCAAAATTGAGAGCCCGGGCAAGAACGTGCAATGATCCTATGAACTCTCCCGCCGCTAAGCTGACGCTGTAGTGGGGGTTTCCGGTTTCACGAGCGGATCTTCCTCTTTCACCGAGGATGCGTAAAGGCGTTCCGGCCTTTGCGTCTTATTTTCCTCCCCGGAGGCGTTGACGCAGGCCTCCTGCCCTGGCTGTTCTGGTTTTCCGACCCCGCACCGCCATTCCCGGGCACAAAAGAACCGACCTTTCCGGAGGGTCGTTCTTAAGGACGCGTTCTTCCTTATTACGCACCCATCCGGTGTGTCCACGAGGAAGGTTTTCTTACCTCTGTTTTCTTACGGATACAAGTCTTTTCCTCTCCTGCGTGTCAATCGGGACGGAGTGCCCGAGATGTTTGTCTTTTCAATAGATTCTCTCTTCCGAATTATGGGTCACGCTTCCGAATTATGGTCACGCCGCAATCGCTGGCCAGAACCGAAAGGTTCGTCAACTGTGCTGAACGGCCGGCGCGCATGAGCAGGAATCGCCGGAACGTCGACAGGTCCCGCACCTTGAGAATCTGTCGGACATCCGTTCCGGAGAGGTCCGGACAGGATTCCCGTACCAGGTTCCCGCATCGGCATTCCGGCCGTAAATCGGAGGATAGAGTCCTGACACGAGAAAATCCTGGAGGGAAGAGGGGGAATATCCGGTCGCGCAAAGTGGACCGCCGGATTCCTCTCGGAGCGGGGCAAAGGAGCACCCGATGGCCTTTTCATCGATCAGGGCAGTGCAGAAGATCCTTGTGGAAACCGTCGCCTCCTTTTCCGAAGACAGAGAGCCTCTTGTCAGGAGCTTACAATGTAATTACAATATGCAGGTGAGAACAGACATGTCCTCTTACAAGGAGAACCACCCATGAAGGCGGAAATCGTCCGTATCGGAAATTCTCAGGGAGTCCGGATCCCCAAGCGGCTATTGAAAAGATTTCCCCACAAGAGCATCGAAATCGAGGAAACGGCCGAGGGTCTGCTGATACGCCCGGCCCTCTCCCCGCGCCAGGGTTGGGAAGAGGCGTTCCGGAAAAACGTCGGGGAGTCTCCGGAAGGGGTGCTGGATCAGGCGGATACGATCGAAAACGACTTTGACCGGAACGAATGGGAGTGGTGAACCGGTTTCAGGTCTGGCGGGTTTCCCTAGACCCCACGCAGGGTCACGAAATCCGGAAAACGCGGCCTTGCGTTGTCATCTCGCCGGACGAAACCAATGGTGTCCTGCGTACGGTCATCGTGGCCCCCATGACATCCGGAAGTTTCGACGCCCCGACGCGAGTGAGAGTTTCCTTCGGCGGAAAGTCCGGGCGAATCGTTCTCGACCAGATCCGCACGGTCGATAGAGGCCGTCTCGTCGAATGTCTGGGAAGCCTGGACAGAAACACCGCGCAGGAGGTCCTTCGGGTTCTCCAGAGCCTTTTTTCCGAATAGATCGGGAAAACGGATACCGGACGGCAATTCTCTCTTCTATCCCGTCTATCCCGCCGGATTTTCCGGAGACCTGCATTTCCGTCCGGCCCGAAAAAGCCGACGGAACAGGCTGCACAACGGGTCTTTCGATCAACTCCGTCCTTCCTGTCCTGCAAATCCATGGAATGTTTTTTCTCTCTTCGGTCCCTGTTGTTTGACGGGGAGTCGCGCTTCCGGCTCCATCGGAGAGGGGAGGCCGGAGATTTTGATGGAAGGCCTTCCGGGTTTCGACGGAAGGATCCTCCGGACCGTGAAGGCAAAAATGGGCGCTTCACTCTCGTATTTCTTTCTGGATCGTTTTTTTGTCTTCTGAACCGGCAAGACGCCCGCTGGAAGTGGACGCTTCAGACCCTTCTGATACAGACGATGATGATCCGGAACGGATCCGTGTCACACAGGATGACGAACATTTTTTTTACTTTCCGGAAGAACCGGAAAGTGTCGGCTTCTTTTTCCGGCCGTCCGGTCTTCCGGTTCTTTTTTCCGCCATCCGGATATGGTAAGTTGTCCAGCCCTTGCTTCTCTTGGCCATCGAAGGGCCCATGAGAGGCTTTCCCCTTTCGGATCTGTGTTACAATCTGCCCCAGGAGGTCGAGTGGAAACCGTGTTTTTCGATACGCATGCCTTTATTAAAAAACTGGAATCTTCCGGTGTTTCGTCCGTTCAGGCGGAGGCCCATGCCGATGCTCTGGTCGAAGCGTTTCGCGGGGGTGTCGCGACCAAGGCCGACCTGAAGGAAGGGGAGAATGCGCTTCGTGCGGACATGCAGAAGATGGAAACCGGGATCCGCGCCGACATGCAAAAGATGGAGACCGATATCCGCAGCGACATGCAGAAGATGGAAACTGGGATCCGCGCCGACATGCAGAAGATGGAAACCGGGATCCGCAGCGACATGCAGAAGATGGAAACCGGGATCCGCAGCGACATGCAGAAGATGGAAACCGGGATCCGCGGCGACGTGCAGAAGATGGAGAGTTCTCTCAAGGGAGAATTCAATAGCCTTCTCCGGTGGATGATCACCCTGGTCGTTGCCCTGTTTGCGGCCCAGTCCGCTCTTTTCCTGAAATTGATCCACGGATGACCCCAAAACCGTTTTTCTCCGGACGAGTTCTCTCCTTTCAGGGATAGCCTTCCAGAATCTTGTTTTCCAGAAACC
>JAKAYA010000013.1 GCA_021826965.1 Nitrospirota bacterium | reverse complement strand
ACCAGAAGATTTTTTCGGGATTTTTTCATCTTGCCTCCTTAGCGTTGGGGTGAAGGTGACGTAAAACCGTATTCCCGATAGATGGCCCGGGCTCGTGGAGATTGGAGAAATTTCAGCCACAGTCTGGCGTTTTCGGCGTGCGGAGCTCCTTTTGTCATGGAGGCGACATAGGTGGCCCAGGTGTTCAGTTTCGACGGGATGCGGACCAGACCGATCGGATGACCGATCTTCTCTTGGAAAAGGACCTCCGAGATCCAGGTAATGCCGGCGTCAGATTCTCCTCGCAAAATCCGGTAGGCGGTCTGCCGGTGATGGATGTGGGTCAGGTACGTTGTCCCGTTTTTTTTCTTCGTGACAAAAATCGTATGCACCAGCTTCGGTCCTCCGGCTTTCAGAAGAGAGGCCCGGATTTGCTGGCCGATCCCTTCCCATTTCGGGTTTGGGAGGGAGAGGCGCACCGAGGGTTTTCCGAGGTCGGCAAGCGTCCGGATGTGCAAGGGATTCCCCTTTCTGACCATGATCGCAAGGTTGTTCCGGGCGAAGACCACCGGTTTCCCGGTCACCATGCCGGATTTTTCTTCCTTTTTCATCCGCTTCATCCCGCTTTCATAGATGTCCGGCTGGACGGTCAGATGCAGATTTCCGATCGTGATTCCCTTCCGCACCATCTGTTTGGCCAAAATCCCGGGCGGCAGGGTTTCATAGAAGACATGGCGGATTTCCGGATGTTCCTTTTTGAACGCCCGGACAAGTTTCGGAAAAACCATGAACTGGTTGCCAGCGACGAAAAGGGTCAGCTGCGTCTTTATCGGGTTTCCGTGGAGATCCGGAACGTTGTCGACACCGAAGACGGTGAAGGGCAGTCCCACCGTGGGAATGTTCCCCCACGGGGCTTCTGTCGGAGTGCCGGCTGCGCGTGCGTCCGGGGCTCCGAAGAGTGACGGACCGCTTGTGGCCGGCAGGAGGTTGCCGATTCCCATCATGAGGAAGAGGAGGGCCAGTCCTGAAAACTTTCGGTGGCGCGGAAGAGGAGGTGTGTCAGCGGAAAGACTGTTTCGGGATTTTGTGTTCATGGTGCAACCTCCTGATTTTTTCTCGAATGCAGACATTGTCCTGAAAACCGGTGTCTCCGACCGGGTTGTCCGGAAATCTGCCTCTATCGTAACAGGTTCAAAAAACCGATAAAGACAATGATTCTTATCTGTCGGGAAAGTTTATTAAATGAGGGTTGGTCGAGCCGCATGCGGAAATGTGCGGGAAGACCTGTTCGAAAAGGAGCGGTTGGTATGAAAGCCATGACATGGATGCGTAAAGTCAAGCATTTCGTCTTTCTCCTGGGCGCTTTTGCGGTTCTGGGGAGCACGGAACCCCGTCTTGCGCTGGCGTCGCCCGGCGGCAACAATCAGTTCGGGGTCGGTATCGAAGCAGAAGGAATGGACCCCGTCAACGTTCCGGGGGCCGACGGAAAGTTTCTGGCAGGTGGAGGCTTCAACCTCCAGTACTGGTTCACGAAAAACTTCGGTGTGCGGGCCGGTGCGGATTATCTGGCGAACACCGCGCGGAGCAGCGCCATTCCCGGAGACATCTTGCCCTTTTACAGCGGTCTTCTCATCAATCTTTTCACATGGGCCCAGGCTTCCGTGGACGTGTTCGGAGATTTCGGACAGGCGATGCTGAACGGTGTGGACAACACCTACTTCGATGCGGGTGCCCAGGTGAACAGCTCCCTTTCTTCCGGAAGGCAGTTTTTCCTGGAAGTCCGGTGGCGGGAAATCGGGGCGGGAGTGTTTCCGGTCCCCTACCAGTTTGTCTCGGTCGGAGCCGGAGTGAATATTTTCTGAACGGGAGAGAAGAGAGGATCGTCCGGACGTTGAAAGTGGAAAGCCGTCAGGCTCTTGAAAGGGAAAACGGGATTTTCCCGGGGGGAGAGGAGCCGGGAGGAAGAAGATATGAGGACGGATGCCGGAATCTCCGGGGCATGCTGACTCCTTCGAATCCTTCATGCGGTGGTTGGTCTGGCCTTCCATTTCAGGGGAAAATGGAGTCAGGTCCATCGATAAAGGCGTGAGGTCGGAATGAAGGTCTTGAACAGTATCGTAGTGCGTCTGGGACTGACGCTGGGAATTTCCGGCGCTCTGATCGTGTACGCCATGATTTCCTCGCTCGAAGGTCTTTTCTTGTTCCATGCCGGCGTCAGCCAGCTCCTCAAGCAAGACCAGCTTCTCGTGCTGAGCGACCAGAAGGTGATCGCATATGGGCTCCTGGAAGAAATGGCATTGCGGAACCTGTTCCTGAACCCGGGTGATACGGTGGCTTCCCGGAACCTTCATGCGTTCGGGAAGAAATCCCTCGGCATGCTCACCCGGGGGCGGTCGGAAGCCTCTGCCTTGCCGGATCTCAAATCGCGGAAAAAGGTCCTCGAAGGTCTGGAGACTCTTGAGGCAAAATTCCGGGCTCATCAGACCACGATATCCGGAATTCTTGCGATCCTGCCATCGGACCGGGAGTCTGCGCTCCGGATGATGGGAACGACGGAAACTTCGGAATGGCGAACGATTCGTCGCGACATCCAGAAATTGATCCGGGTCAGCCAGCACGATATGGCATTGAAGCAGGAGGAGCTGAACGAAAAATACCACCGAATCCGGGTGGAATCGATCTCCGGAGGGGCCTTCGGGATCGTTTTTTCCTTCATGGCCTTGGGACTGGTGTATCTCCGGTTCCGAAACGGCGTCGGGGAAGCTCTTCTGGTTTCGAACAAACTGGCGGACTGCGACCTTTCCATTCATCCCCAAGACCGTCACTCCGACGAGTTCGGCAAGATCGTGAACGCCATCGACGGGGCGGTTCTCCGGTTCCGGGAGGTTATCGGTTCGATCAAGTCCATCGAGGGACACATGTCGGGTCGTTCGGAGGAGTTAGCCCTCATCGCTGCCCGGACAGGAGAAAGTTCGCGCGAAATCCGGCGCTACGCCGCCAACGTGGTGGACGTGGACGAACGGATCGAACAGGCTCTTTCCCGGTCTATCGTACTGACGCGTGACACTTCATCTGAAGCCCTGAAGGTTGTGGAGATTTCCCGGGAGGGTGTCCGGATCGGAGAGCGTTCGAAAATGGCCTATGAACGCATTGCCTTGAATATTCAAAAGACACGGGCCGCACTCCTGAAACTTTCCGACTCCGTTTCCCGGGTAGGCGATGCGACGCAGTCGGTTCGCGAGATCTCGGAACAGACGAACCTGTTGGCTCTGAACGCCGCGATTGAGGCGGCAAGAGCGGGAGCAGTGGGGAAAGGCTTTGCCGTGGTGGCGGATGAAGTCCGCAAGCTTTCCCAGAAAAGTGGAGAGTCGACAAAAGAGATCGGTGAGGTCGTCGAACAGATCCGGGCGATGTCGTTGGAGACCGGCAATTTGATGGAATCGACGGAACAGGTCATTGGGGAAGGGGCGGAAGCGACACGGGAAACCGGTCGTTCTTTCGACTCCATCCACGAAGCGGTTTCCGCTCTTCCCGTTTACATGAACGAAATCGAAAAGTCGTTCGAATCACTTCGTGTCGAGCAGGAAAAATCACGGGCCGAAGTGCTGGGAATCGACCAGTTCTCAGAGCAACTGGTATCGGGGCAGAAAGCCCTCGACCAGGTTTCTTCGGATCTTCGGAGTCAGGCGATGGATCTCGATGAAAGGATCCGGCAGTTCCGCTTCTGATGTCCGAACCGGAATCTTCGGGAGAATTCCGTCGCTTGTCAAAGACGGGCGGAAAGGATTACAGCAAGGATTTGGAAAGTTTCTTGAAGGCCTCCTGATCGATCTTGACGTTCGACCGGTTCTCCAGTTGCATCTGGAAGGACTGGAGGGTTTCTTCCTGAAGGGCCAGCCGCTTCTTCTGCCAGTCGTCCAGATCGGCCTTGGCCTGTCCCGGCTCCGGGGCGGACGGGGTCTGGATCGCTCGGACGAGTACCTGGGCTCTCTGGACCAGTAGATCTTCCCGGATGGAATTTTCGAAGTCCTTGGCCGACTGATGTGTTTCGAGGAGAAAACGAGTATAGAGCTTGCTCGAAAAAGCGGGGGGAGATCCTTCCTGAAAGAACGGGATCCGGCTCACTTCGCTCACGACCACCGCGTCCGGAACGACCAGATGGAGGTGATGGGCTTCGTCGATCCACAGTTGCCGGAAAATCATGTTCCTGAGGACCAGTCCCGGGAAGTTCAGTTCTGTCAGGATTTTTTTTCCCAAGGGACCGTTCAGGAGCCGTTGGTAGTTGTTCTTCATGATTTCGTAGTCCCGGGAAAACTCCGTTGCATAAAGCGGAGTCCCGTTAATGCGGGCCACGATGCCGGGTTTACCCGTTTTGTAGGCCGAAAAACCCCACCATCCCATGGAAATGACGAAAACCCCCCCCACGAGGATCATGAGTGCCCCCAGAACCCGGGGACGTTCGACGGCGACTTTTCTGATCCATTCCAGCATGACATCCTCTCTCGGGCCCGCACGGCCCGGATTTTCCTTATTCAACGAAGAAGCCCGATCCTTTCATTTTAGGTGTTCGGTTCGAACTCTGCAAATTTTCCCGTTTTCGAAGCCGCCGGAATGGTTCGGGAACGTTCACCAACGGGCTGCGAGAAGGGAGATCCAACCGGTGTCCGGAAATCGAGCGGAAGCCTTTTTCCGGGAGGACCATTCTTGTTGCTTTATGAGGAGGCCTCGCATTAGAATCGAATCACGCATTCAACCCGTCTCCGGTCTCCGGGTTCCCCTCCTGCGCCAAGTTTTTGGCGCCAGTAGCTGAAGTGTCGGAAAGGATTCATGGCCTGTTTCGAGGTCCATAGAGAGCAATCTCCCTTTTTTTCAGAGAGATTCCCGTCCCGAACCCTCCGGGGGTTTTGTCTCTCCGGTGACGGATTTTTGTCGTTCCCGGATCCGGTATCCCTTGTTCCCGAACCCGATCGCCCCCGATGTCCCTTGTTTTAAAATCATTCATTATGATGAGGATTCCGAAATGACCCTTCCCTTGCACAACGTTCACCTCCGGGAGGGTGGGCATATGGTCGATTTCCATGGATTCGACCTCCCTGTCCGCTTTTCGTCCATTCTCGAGGAATGCCGTCGGGTGCGAGAACAGGCCGGTGTGTTCGACATCAGTCATATGGGTCATTTCGTGGTTCGGGGCAAGGATGCCCTTGGAGCCGTCGACAGGCTGATCACTTCAGATCTCGAAAAAGTGCCGTCCGGGAAAGCGCTTTATGGCCATCTTCTGAACGATGCGGGTGGGGTGATCGACGATATCATGGCCTATCACTTCGGTCGGGAACGGGTTGATCTCGTCGTGAACGCCTCCAACCGGGAAGAAGACGCCGGCTGGATCCGCAAACACCTTCCCGCGGGCATTCTCCTGGAAGACTGCTCTCCGGGTCACGTGGGCATTGCACTCCAGGGGCCCGGTGCGGTCCGGGTTCTGGAGGATGTTCTTCCCGGCGTCCTGGACATGCGCCGGCGGGAAACCCGTCTTCTCCGGATCGATGGAGCCGACGAATTTCTGGTGGGACGCACCGGATATACGGGGGAGGACGGATGGGAGTTTTTCGGACCGGCCGGTACAGGGGTGTCTTTTTATGAGAAACTCCTGTCTGTCGGAAAGAAAAAGGAGAATCTGGTTCCTTGCGGTCTGGGTGCCCGGGATCTCTTACGGCTGGAAATGGGGTATCCCCTGTATGGACAGGAACTGGGGCCGGCGCTGTCGCCTTTCGATGCGGGACTCGATTTCGCGGTTTCACGGACGAAGGGGGAGTTTGTCGGAAGGTCGGCGATTCTGGAAATCGGCGGAAATCCCCGTATCGACCCTACCCATCCGGTTCTGGGAGGCTTCGTTGTGGAAGGAAGAGGGATTCCCCGAACCGGTTGCGAAATCGAAACAACGGACGGAATTCACGTGGGCGAGGTCACGTCCGGGGGGTTTTCGCCGCGCGTCGGAAGCGGATTCGGCTTGGCCTATCTCGATCGGAAATTTTTCGGATCTTTTAAGGCCGGAGCCGAAGGCAGGGTCCGGGTTCATGGGAATTCCCTTCCGATCCGATATCGGGCATGGCCATTTTTTTCGTCCGGTCGGCCGGTGCCTTCCGGTCCTGCTCCCTGAAAAGCATTCCGGCGATTTTGCTGCACGGACTTCCCGGGAATCCGGGCTCTTTTGGTGAAGGAAACGGCCAGAAGACGAAAACGTTTCAACAGGAGGAAGGAATGACCGAAACCAGACGATACACCCGGACCCATGAGTGGGTCGCTCCGGCGGACGTTCCGGGGGAGTGGAACGTCGGAATCACGGATTTTGCGCAAAAGGAAGTCACGGACGTGGTTTTCGTGGAATTGCCGAAAGTGGGACGAACCCTCCCTCGGGGCGGGGAAGCGGCCATCATCGAATCGGTCAAGGCGGCTTTTTCGATCTATGCCCCCGCGTCCGGAACGATCGTCGCCGTCAATCCGGACCTCGAAAGCGATCCGGGACTTTTGAACCGGGATCCTTATGGAAAAGGATGGATCTTCCGGTTCAAGGCCGGTCACCCCGAGGAAATCAACGACCTGATGGACGAAGGGGCTTATGCAAAATTCCTGAAGGACGGAGGGGGACACCCGGAACATGGCTGATTTCATTCCCCATACTCCCCAGGAAACCATGGAAATGCTGGGATTCCTCGGCCTTTCAACCCTCGAGGATCTCGTCCGCCACTACCCGACGGACCGGACATTTCCCGATCTCCCCCTTTCCGGTCCGGGCATGACGGAGCGAGAGGTGCTGACGGAACTCGACGGATGGGCCCGAAAAAATACCGGATCCTCGAAGGCGGTCGTCTTTCGGGGGGCGGGCGCCTACGACCACTTCATTCCGGAAGCCGTCCACACCCTGGTTGGTCGGGGCGAGTTTCTGACCTCCTACACGCCCTATCAGCCGGAAGCATCTCAGGGCCTCCTGCAGGCGATTTTCGAGTTCCAGACAGCCATCAGCCGGCTTTTCGGGATGGATCTGTCGAACGCTTCCCTGTACGACGGTGCGACGGCCGCCGCCGAAGCCTGTCTGGTCGCCGTCCGGTATACCGGCCGTTCGGTCCTGCTTGTCTCGGAAGGGATGGACCCTTCCGTGGTCGAGGTGATCCGGACCTATACAGAGGGGTTGGGAGTTCGTCTCCAGAGTGTTCCGCAGGTTCAGGGGAGGACCCGGATTGAAGACCTCCGGGAACGGTTGTCTTCCGAAATCGCCGGGTTCATTGGTGCCATCCCGACATTCTGGGGTACGGTCGAGGATTTTACCGGCTTCCGTGAAGTGCTGTCCGCGGAAGGCGCCCTTTTTCTCCTCCACGCCAACCCGCATGCTCTCGCGATTCTTCGGACTCCCGGAGAATGGGGGGCGGATCTTGCGACCGGAGAAGGACAGCCCCTGGGCATTCCTCTTTCGGCCGGCGGACCATACCTGGGATTGATGACAGCGTCCCGGACGTTCATGAGAAGGATCCCCGGACGCCTTGTAGGCCAGACGGTCGACCAGGACGGACGGAGAGCCTTTGTCCTGACGCTCCAGGCGCGTGAACAGCACATCCGGCGAGAGAAGGCCAATTCGAACATCTGTTCGAACGAAACGCTTCTTTCGATCGGGGCGACGATCTATCTCTCCCTTCTCGGCCCCCGGGGGCTGTACGAAGCGGCTGCCGCTTCGCACCGGAACGCCATGAAGCTTCGGGAAGGACTGTCCCGCATTCCGGGTATCCGTCTGTCGCATGAAGGGGTTCCCCATTTTCACGAGTTCGTAGTCGGTCTTCCCATGGATGCCCGGTCTTTCAGTCATGCCCTTCTGGAAAGAGGATACCTCGGCGGGTTGCCTCTTTTTGGACCGGGGGAACCGGAAGGGGAGAACCGGATGTTGTGGTGCGCGACGGAGGTCCGGACCGACGGAGAGATCGAGGGTGTCCTGGCCGCCACGAAAGAAATTCTTGCCGGAGGAAACAGATCATGAACCCGACAACGGGAGACGGGAAAAAAAGCGGCCGCCCGGGGATGGAGCCATCGCTCTGGGAGATTTCCCGGTCCGGGGCCAGGGGCGTCCGTCCCGTGTCGCAACCGGTCGAAACGACAGACTTGCCGCCATTTTTGTGCAGGAAAATCCCGCCCGGTCTTCCTGAACTGTCGGAACTTGAAACGGTCCGTCATTTCACCCGTCTGTCCCAGCTGTCGCGGGGGGTCGACACGCATTTCTATCCGCTCGGTTCCTGCACGATGAAGTACAACCCGAAAGTCATGGATCGCGTTCCGGCCCTGTCCGGATTTCAGGACCTCCACCCTCTGACCGACGAAGAAGGGATGCAGGGCTATCTTGAAGCGCTCTGGACATTTTCCGAGCTTCTGAAGGAAGTTCTGGGGATGGACGCCGTCACGCTGGCACCGGCGGCCGGTGCACACGGGGAGCTTACCGGCATCCTTCTGGCACGAAAGTTTTTCCGGAAAAGGGGAGAATTCGCGCGAACGGAAATTCTGGTTCCCGACTCGGCGCACGGGACGAATCCTGCAAGTGCTTCCATGGGGGGATTTACAGTCCGGACAATCGCGTCGAAACCTTCGGGCCATATCGATCTTGATGCCCTGACCGGGGCCTTGTCGGAACGGACGGCGCTGGTGATGGTCACGGCTCCCAGCACGCTGGGCCTCTTCGAGGAGGAGCTGCCGGAAGTGGTCCGCCGGGTCAAGGCCGCCGGAGCCCTTTTGTACATGGATGGCGCGAACATGAATGCGTTTCTGGGAGTCCTGCGACCGGGAGATCTGGGGTTCGACATCGTTCACATCAACACCCACAAGACTTTGGCGACTCCCCATGGGGGAGGTGGCCCCGGATCCGGTCCCGTGGGCGTCCGGGCGCATCTCGCCCCCTTTCTTCCGAACCCCCGGATCGTCCGTTCCGGTAAAACGTTCAGCCTCTCCGACTTGCCGGATTCCATCGGACGGATCCGGTCGTTCCATGGTTCTTCCGGGGTTCTTCTGAGGGCGCTGGCTTATATCCGGATGCTTGGACAGGATGGTTTGCGGAGGGTTTCCCTGTATGCGCTTCTCAACGCGAACTATCTCCGGAAAAAACTGGAAGGTCTTCTTCCCGGAACCGGCGAAGGTCTTTGTACCCACGAATTCGTCCTGTCGGCCCGATCCCTGGAAAAAACGGGGGTTCGTGCGGTCGATCTGGCCAAAGGTCTTCTGGACGCGGGATATTACGCTCCGACAATCTATTTCCCCCTGATCGTTCCGGAAGCTCTCATGATTGAACCCACGGAATGCGAATCCCGGGCGATGCTCGACGGATTTGCGGACGACCTGACCCGGCTGGTTCGTCTTGCGGGAACGGACCCCGGAAAACTTCTCGGGGCGCCGGAAAGAACGCCTGTTTCCCGTCCGGACGAGGTCCGGGCTGCCCGGGACCCCGTTCTGGTCGATCCCAGGTCGTCAGGAGAAAGTCCATCATAGCGAGGAGTACCCTTGCCTGACAGCCGGATCGCATTCTTGCTCGATCGCGCCAGAGAGGCCTCCGGACAGATGGAGGTCGACGCTTTCCTGCTCGGCAGGATGGGTTTTGGCTGGTCGCGTCTGTTAAGGATCTACCGTTTCCTGGGCCCGTGTGTTACCGTCGGAAGGACCTATCGTCAGGACATTCCCCCCGAGTGGCGAGAGGATGTCCGGGATATTGCAGTCCGGCCGACCGGTGGAGGGGCGGTCCTGCACGGCGAGGATCTTTGCTTCAGTCTTTTCCTCTTCCCGCGTCCTCCCGTTTCTCCCCGCTTTCTCTATCCCCTTGTTCATGACTGGGTCGGCCAATTTTTGAAAGAATTGTCTGTCGACGTCTCGTTGCAGTCCGGAACGCCGGTTTCGCCGAATTTGCGGAGGGTGTGTTTTGAGGAGCCGGTGTGTGGAGATCTTCTGTGGAAATCCCGAAAAGTTATGGGAGGTGCCATCCGCGTGACGTCGAATGGTCTGCTTTATCAGGGAAGTCTGCATGTTCCGGGATTTTCGGGGAGACTCCTGGAGGAACGATTTTTCCAGTGGTATAGGGCTGTCGGCGCCCGGGAACTGGAAGTCCGACTGGAAAGCGAGGTACTGGTGTGTCCCGCATGATCAAGGTGGACCTGGACGGTGCGCCCGAAGGGGCCGTCGTCATCCAGGACATCAAGGATTCCCTTGGGCGCCTTCTCGTGAAGGCGCCCCGGGCGCTGGATCCCGACCTCAGGCGCGTTCTTCTCTTGCGGGGAGTCCGGGAGATTGTTGTCCAGGACGATTCGGGAAATGACCAGGAAGAGCGCGATATGATGCTCGAAAAAGAAAAAGAGGCCGTTCGGAGACGTTTCTCGAAATGGCCCGACTCACCGGAAAAGGATCACGTTGTTCAGCTTTTTCTGAAGGCGCTGGAAGAGTTTGCGGGCGAACAGAATCTGAAGGAGCCTTGAGCGGAGGGAGCGCCAGGTGGCTTCGGATGGCAAAGAACGGAAAGGCATGACGCCGGACCTTACCGAAATATCGGCAAGACTCAAAAAATATGCGGCGTTGCCGGTTGCGTCTTCTGTCGTGCGTGAGGTTTTCCGGTCCCTTGAATCCCAGACGGCTTCCTTCGAAGAAACAGCGATCGGGATTGAACGCGATCCGGACCTGGCGCTTCAGATTTTGAGAAGCGCCAATTCGTTGACGTCGAGCTTCACCGGGCGCGTTCATTCCGTCTTGCAGGCCGTGAGACTGCTGGGATTCAAGACGATCAGGGGACTGCTCCTCTCGTCCGTCCTCCTGGATCGGGCCAAGGGACACGCGGGCATTCCGGAACTCTGGTCCCATAGCCAGATGGTCAGTCTCAACGCGAAAATCGTTGCCCGTCGCCTTCAGGTCCCCTGGGAAGAGGAGGCACAGACGGCCGGCCTTCTTCACGATGTCGGAAAAGTGTTTTTTTACGAAGAATTTCCCGAGTACTATCAGGAAGCCTTTCAGCTGGGAGATTCAAAACAGGCCGAACCGGACTGGAAACGAGAACGTGCGGTATTCGGCGTAGACCATTCCTTTGTGGGGAACAGGCTTCTGCAGGCGTTCGGTATACCCCGTGTCCTGTCGGACCCGGTTTTGTTCCTGCACGATCCTCCAGCGGACCTGCTGTTTCCGGAACTGACAAATGTCCTGATCGTGGCGGATCAGATGGCGACGGCAATGGGTTTCGGAAGCCCGGAATTCGATTTCGTCGAAGAAATCCTGATGGGGGCGCTCGACCGTCTGGGATTGGGGGACGCCGATTTGAGAGAGTTCCTGTCGGAAGCCCACAGTCGTTCGCCCATGCTGGAAATCCTGTCTCTTTAAGCGAGGAAGGAGACTGTTCCGAAACGATCAAACCGGGAGGGGTGGCCGATGTTTTCGCCAGACGAATTTGCTCTTCTGATCGAGGATCTCTCCCTTTTGCCTTCCATTTCTCCGACGACGAGACGGTTGATCAACAGGATGGATGAACCGGACGTCGCTCTTTCCGAGATCGCCTCCCTGATCGAGGAGGATCCCGGTCTTGCGTCCCGGGTCCTCAAGGTGGCCAATTCTCCGTTCTATCCCTATTCCGGGAAAGTTGGAAGCGTGCGGGAAGCTTTGATTCGCCTGGGTTTGTCGTCAGCCCGGGCCATCATTCTGGCGACCAGCCTTTTCGACCGGATCCGGAGCGAGCCCGGGGTGTTCGGTCTGTGGACCCACAGCCTTTCTGTGGCGATCACGACCCGGCGTCTGGCCGGTCTGATCCGGTTCCCTATGGTCGATGAAGCGGGCGTTGCAGGGCTTCTTCATGATATCGGCAAGATTCCCTATTACATGTTTGCGCCGGATCTGATCCGCGAGCTCGACCGGGATTTTGATCCCGCCTTTCCGGACCATGTCCGGGAGAAAGATCTGTTCGGCCTGTCTCATGTGGAAGTCGGTGCGCGTCTTGTCACGGCCTGGCGATTTCCCCTGCTGATCCGACAGCCGATCCGGTGGCATCACGATCCGTTGTCGTCTCCCCGAGAGGAAAGGCAGATGGTGTTGATCGTCTCCCTTTCCGATCAGATTGCCCAGGGTTTCGGATTGGAACACCGGGAACTCTTGACGGAAGGGGAAGGATTTTTGCGCATCGCGGGTGAACTCGGGCTTTCCGAGCCGTCCCTGCTCCATTTGATGAAAGAGTTGCTCCGGGACCGGGATATGATTCTCCAGCGGGCCGGAGATCTGTTGTGAGGGAAACTCCCCTGACCGGGTCGGACCTTCCGGAAGAAGATGTCCCGGACGGCAATGGAGATCGTTTTCTCCGTTCCCGCCAGATCCTCGATGAAACGCTCTCGGAGTTTCCTCTGGCGGCGATTCTGGGGGATCCTCCGCCCCGTCCGGATTTCCCCCGTTTTCTGGAATGGCTCGAACGGGGAGATCATGGTCGGATGAACTGGATGAAAAGGCGTCCCGAACGACGACGGTCCGTCTCCGAAGGGTATCCCGGATACCGGTCCGTGGTCATGGCTCTTCTGCCTGCCGGCGGCCGGGGGGAGCCGCTGGACGTTTTCGGCCAGTCCGTCCGGATCGCCCGTTATGCCGAAGGGGAGGATTATCACCAGGTCTTTTCGGACCGGTTCCGCCGGATCGTTCGCCGGATCCGACCGCTTCTGGATCCCGGAGACCGCCCTCTCGTCAAGCCGGACCATGGAGCGCTTCTGGAAAAATCGCTCGCGATGGAGGCCGGTCTGGGAGCGGTCGGAAAGAACACTCTCCTGATCAATCCTGTTCTCGGGTCTCACTTCACGATCGGGTCCCTCCTTCTGAAAACACCGCTGTTTTCCATCGAAGGGCCCTTTCCGGGATTTTCCCCTTGCGGAAACTGCACCCGATGTCTGGACGCCTGTCCCTCAAGCGCTTTTCATGGACCCTACCGGCTCGATGCACGCAGATGTCTCTCCTATCTCACAATCGAATTTCCGGGAGACGAAAACCGGGACCTCCGCCGGACAAAAGGTCAGGACTGGCTTTTCGGATGCGACGTCTGCCAGGATTCCTGCCCGTACAACGGTCCCCGCCTTCAAAAGGAATCTTCCGGGGGGCGGACCGGTACTCCCGCGAACAGGGTTGTCAATCACCCGGAAGATCTAATAGAGTGGGTCCGTATGAATCCGTCCTTGGGCAGGGTTTCTTTGGATACATTAAGAGAAAGGGTCTTGGAAATCACGTCTGTCACATCCGGCCAGGTATCCGGGTCGCAGGAACGGAGCGATTGATATGGCCGCCACATTCATCGGAGGATCCGATCCCATCCGCCAACTCCTGTCCCTTGTCGAACGGGTGGCCAGGACGGACTCCACTCTCCTGATTACGGGGGAGAGCGGCACCGGGAAAGAGCGGATTGCGCGGATGATCCATGAAAAAAGCCCCCGTGGCCGCCATCCGTTCGTGCCCGTGAACTGCGGGGCCATTCCGGAAGGACTGATCGAAAGCGAGCTGTTCGGCCACGAAAAAGGGGCCTTCACCGGAGCGGTCAATCAGAGGAGTGGCCGGTTCGAGCTGGCTGAAGGAGGAACCCTTTTCCTGGACGAGATCGGCGAGCTGCCCCTGTCTCTCCAGGTCAAGCTTTTGCGGGTCCTGCAGGAGAAAATCTATGAAAGAGTGGGCGGAAGCCAGCCCCGAAAGGCCAACGTCCGCATTCTGGCGGCCACCCACCGGAACCTCGAACAGATGGTCCGGGAAGACCTTTTCCGGGAAGACCTCTTCTACCGCCTCTCGGTCATCCCCGTCGACATTCCCCCTTTGCGCCTGCGTGTCACCGATATCAGTCTTCTCCTGGAGTTCTTCGTCGCCCGCTGGGTGGAGGAAGGCCGGGGGGAGCCGGTCCGTTTTTCTCCGGAAGCCCTGAATCGCCTTTGCCGTTATGAGTGGCCGGGAAATATCCGCGAACTCGAAAATCTGGTCGAACGTTTCCTCGTCCTGAAAGGGGGCGAGACGGTCGAACTGTCCGACCTCCCCGAAAAGATTCTCGGTGTCGATAGCGCCACCGTTCCCGGCGGTGCGGAAAGTCCGGTTCCGGACACCTCCGGAAGACCGAAAAGGTCGTTGGATCTGGCCGATCTCCTCGACGGGGAAAGTATCGACATGCCGGCCTACTTCCTGCGACTCGAACGGACGATGATCGAAAAAGCCCTTGTCCGTTTTTCCGGCAACAAGACCCGGGCCGCGGCTTTTCTGGGGATCAACCGGACGACTCTCATCGAAAAGCTGAAACGCCTCGAAGGAATTTCTCCGGATCTGCTTTAGGACGTTGCCGTTCCTCCCTTTCCGATCGCTGTCATATTCATGACAGACCGCTTCACAAAATTGCTCCGGAAATCGTGTCTTCCATTCTTCTCCGACAGTGGCACAGGTGTTGCTTAAAATGTCGTCGGGGATGTCCGCGCACGCGGTCTTTCCCGATGGACGACCATCGTTCGGGGAGGGGAAATGTGGAAAAAAGCCTGAAAGGAAAAGGTCGAAGGTGTATCTGGGGAGCAAGACTCGTCCTGTCCCTGGTCCTGTCCGCGATTTGTCCGGTGGCGGGTTATCCGGAGCCTGTTCCGGGGACGACCCACCAGGTTCCGGTCGGCGTGGATGTCGTCCTTTATAAAAAAGCGCTCCAGTCTTTTTCCCGGAATGATTTTTCCGGATCTCGAAAGGAATTGAAAAAGATTCTTTCGGAGCATCCGCATTCGGTCGAAACGGGCCCGTCGTGGCTTCTCCTGGCCCGGATCGAAGGCCGGTCCGCAGAGAACCTTTCCCGTTCCCGAAAGACCCGTTACCGGGCAATGCGGCGGGCTCTGCGCTTTTTCTGGAAAGCCCATGACGCACTTCCCTCCGGCTGGGACCAGGGACGTGTCTCCTGGCGGATGGGCCAGATGATGGCCCGGATGGGCTTTTACCCGGAAGCAAAAGGCTACCTGGAGTTGTCTGTTCGGGAGGCTCCGTCCGGTCCCCGGTTTTTCTCCAGCCGTCTTCTCCTGGCCGAGATCCTCCGGAAGGAGGGGCACCTCCGGCAGGCGAAACGGATCGTCGATCGACTGTCGGCACGGCTGGACCTTTCGCAATCCACCTCGGGGAAGAGGATTCTTCCCCTTCTATACGAACAGGCCCGAATCGGCATGGATCGCGGAGAGGACAAGAAGGCGGGAGACTTCCTGAAAAAGGCTCTTTCTCTGGACGGAGGCTATCCATACAAACATCCGGACGATCTTTTTGTCCTGGCACTGTATGCGGACAGGAGCGCTCACAACAGACGGGCCTTCACTCTGTATCGGGAATTCCGGCGTTTCGGTCCGGAAAGTCCGCTCGTTCCGGAAGCCCTTTATCGCATGGCTCTCCTGTCCGGGAGGTTGGGAAAAACATCGTCGATGGAAGCCCGTCTGCTCGAACTCGTGCATGAATACCCCGATTCCGGATGGTCGGACCGAGCCCGGCTGGAGGTCGCCAGGCTGCAGGGGAAGAAGGCTCAGAAACGGTTCTATTCCGGTAAGCCTCATCGCAAGAGCCCGCTGGACAAGAAGATCGAACGTCTGCTGGATGTCAATCTGAAGAACGGATCCGTGTCTTCGCGGGTCCTGTCGTTGTCCATGACGGCTCCTCTTCTGGCCAGGCGCGGACAATGGCGCGAAGCGCTTCGCGCGCTTCACCGGATCCAGTCCGATATCGACCCCGGATCTCCGGAAGGAAAAAGGCTTTCCGGTCTTGAAACGGCCCTCGTGGCCGGCTGGGTTCTCCGGCAGGAAAAACCGTTCCGGCCGGAGCGGATCCGAAAAATCGTCCGAAGTTACGGATACGCCCTGAAGGCGGGAATTCGGGACCCGAAGCCAACGCCGTTCGAAATCGACGGGGAAAAAGCCGTGCCGGACGCGTTCCGGCTTGAAGGGGAATCTTTGGCCCAGGGGGGGGATAACGTCGCCGCCATCCGTTGGTATCGGAAAGCCCTTCAGACTGCAAATTTGTCTCTTCGCGTGAAGGTTCTGGGGGACCTCGTCCGACTCGAAAGAAAAAGCGGGAACCTGTCCGGCGCCTGGGCCGACGGACAGACCCTCCTGCAGGCCCTGCCACCGTCTTCCATCGAGCGTCCTGTCTGGATGGGAAGGCTTGCCCGAATAGCCCGACGGATGGGCGAATCCGGAACGGAAGAGAAATTTCTGCGCGAAGAAATCCGGGAGTATCCGGAAGACGAATCTTCCGGCCGGACGCTGGTCCGTCTGTTCGGACTCGATCTTGGGAATGCGAATCCTTTTCTGGCCGAACAGGACGCACAGCTCGCCCGGAGTTTTCTCGACAATTCCCGGGATCCCGATGACCGCAAGGCCCTTGGGGATTTGTTGTACCGCTGGGGGAAAATGGAACGCGATCTGCATCACCCCCGCAGGGCCTACCGGCTCCTGGAGTCTTTCCGGACTGCATACAGGGAAGACCCCCGATCCGGATGGGCGGCCTACCAGCTGGGCAACCTCGCGCTCGTCCTGGGGGATCCGGAAAAAGCCCGGGACTGGTTTTTGAAGGTGGCCCGGGAGAAGGCCGGATCATCCCTCGGAAAAGTGGCCCGCGAACGGGCCCGGGGGATCCGGCTGGAACAGGACCTGGCCACACGAGGCTATTGAAGCCGCAATGGAAAAGGAGGGAGACGGATGCCTGGTGAACTTCAGGATCGACAGAACGTGTCGGTGTTGTCGGAAGCCTTTTCGACCTTTCGGGAAGCCTCCGACAGACTTGTCAGCACCTATCAGGGGCTGGAAGAGAAAATCGCCGAGCTTTCACGCGTCATCCGGGAGAAGGATCGCGCTCTCGACAGTCAGGGACAGTTTCTGGACGCAGTACTGAAGAGTCTCTCGACCGGAGTCATCGTTCTGACAACGGGCGGACGGATCCTCTGGAGCAATCCCCTCGTGGCGGAGTGGATCGGAGAACAGGAATCGGAAATTTTGGGGATTCTTTCCGATTGGCGGGTCTGGCCCGTTTCCGATTCGGTCTTCCAGGTTCCTGTTCTCTGGAAAAGCCGATCCCTGATCGTCAATCATTCGGTGGTGCAGGATCGGGAAGGTCGCCCGGCCGGACACGTCCTGATTCTGACCGATCGCACCCGGATACGGGAGATGGAGGAAGAGGTCGCCCGGGATCGGCGCCTGAAGGAGATGGGAGAAATGGTCGCCACGATCGCGCATGAACTCCGGAATCCCTTGGGAAGCCTCGAAATATTTGCCTCTCTGGCCCAGAAGGAAGTCTCGCCGGAGACGCCCTTGTCCGACTGGGTCGGATATATGCGGGTCCAGGTCGGTCGTCTCGATCGGTTGATCGGAAACCTCCTTTCTTACACCCGTCCCCCGGAAATCGTGCTCGACCGGATGGTGATGGGGGAGTTTCTCTCCCGGGCCGAATCCGATTTCCGTCGCATTCTCGAGATGCGGTCGAGAGCCGGAGATCCTCCGATTCTTTTCCGGGTTCGAGGAGACATGGACGCGGTCATCGAAGCCGATGAGGCGCTGTTGTACCAGGCGCTCTACAACCTGGTCACCAACGCTTTTCAGGTGCTGGAAGACGGTCCGGGCGGCGAAGTGGTCGTGGAAGGGACCGTGTCGTCCGGAGGCGACGTGTGCCTTTCGGTCGAAGATAACGGTCCGGGAATTTCCGAGGCGGCGAAAGAACATGTGTGCGCTCCCTTTTTCTCCACCCGGCCGAAAGGGACAGGATTGGGCCTGTCGATCGTCCACAACATCGCGGACGCCCACAAGGGTTCGATGGCATTTGACTCTCGTCCTGGCCGGACGGTCTTTCGGGTGCGCTTCCCTTCCCGAAGAGACTGTTCCCGTCCGGGGAAAACCGGACGGGCCATGAGGGAGGGGGAACTGTGAATCCGGAAGAGTCGAACGTTCTTGTCGTCGACGATGAACGGGAAATGGGGTTGGCGCTGCGCGAAAGTCTGTCCCGTGACGGATTCCATGTGGACTGGGCCAAAAACGGACAGGAGGCCCTGAACCGGGTGCGACAGGCAGGACCATACCAATGGGTGATCAGCGATCTGCGCATGCCGGAAGTGGACGGATGGGCTCTTCTGGAATCCCTTCGCCAGATCAGCCCGGCGACCCGCGTCATTCTGATGACGGCATTCGGGACGGTTCCACAGGCCGTCGACGCGATGAGAATGGGGGCCGTCGATTTTGTCATGAAGCCCTTTTCTCCGGAGGAATTGAGGAAGAAGCTGACGGCGTCTGTCGGCCGGAGAGTGCCCGATGCCGGCCGACCGGTCTGGGAAGGGGTTTCCCGTCCCATCCTGACGAAGGACCCTGGTCTTATGGGAGTTCTGAAGATGCTGGACGGGGTGGCTCGTACGTCCGCCACCGTTCTGATCGAGGGGGAAAGCGGGACCGGCAAGGAACTTCTGGCCCGGTTCGTCCACGAACGGTCTCCCCGGGTTCACCGGCCATTTGTCGCCGTCAATTGTGCGGCCCTGCCGGAAAGCCTTCTGGAGTCGGAGCTTTTCGGGTATGAAAAAGGGGCTTTTTCCGGAGCCATGGCGAGAAAGATCGGCAAGTTCGAGTTGGCTCATACGGGAACGCTCCTTCTGGATGAAATCGGAGAAATGGACCTGGCTCTGCAGGCCAAGCTTCTGCGGGTCATCCAGGAGCGGGAGGTGGACCGGGTGGGCGGGGCCAGCCCGGTTCCGGTGGATATCCGGATCGTCGCGACGACCAACCGGAACATGAAAGAGATGGTGAAGTCCGGCCGGTTTCGGGAGGACCTTTATTACAGGCTCCGGGTCTTTCCGGTCCGGGTCCCTTCCCTCCGGGAGCGTCCGGCAGACATCGTTCTTTTGGCAGACTATTTTCGGGAGAAGTTTTGCATCGACCACGCCAAAGTCGGGGAATTGACGCCGGGGGCGATCGAGTGCCTCCGCTCGGCTTTGTTTCCGGGCAATGTCCGGGAGCTCGAAAACGTCATCATCCAGGCCGCTTTCCTTGCGGGCGGGGGCCCTGTCCGGCCCGAGCATCTTGTGTCCCTGCGGGGTGAGGATCCCGGTGTTTTGTCTCCGACGGACTCCTTCGCCGAGGAAGAGCGAAAGCGGGAGGAAGAACGGAACCTGACGGGCGTCCGTCCGGGGCAGTCCGTGTGGGAGGTGGAGCGTGAACTGATCCGTGTCACCCTCGACGCCTGCGGACAGAACAGGACGCAGGCGGCCAAGCTCCTCGGCATCAGCGTGCGGACGCTCCGGAACAAGTTGCACGAATACGGAATGGGATCTCCGGATCCGTTGGATTCGGACGATACCGGCGAGGATGGGGAAAAATTTGCCGGATCCGCTCCGTCAAAAAGACGTCCGTCCGGAAAGATGCCGTTGTTCTGAGGGTGGAACAGGAATTGCTTTTTCGCAGTGGTCATGAAACGGGAGGAAAAAATGGCACATGTCCATCTGTTTGACCGAACGATCGATCTGTTGGGGAAGGATCTGGATATCCGGAGCCGCCGCCACCTTCTTCTGGTTTCGAATGTGGCCAACCAGGACACTCCCGGATACCAGGCCCGGGACCTTTCCTTCAAAAGCCAGCTGGCGAAGGCCCTCGAAAAGGACGACCGCGAATCGCTCGACCGGGTCGAAGGGTCCTTGATCATCAACCCGGATGAAACGGTGGGGAACGATCTCAATACGGTCAACATCGAGATGGAGATGGAAAAGATTGCTTCCAATACGGGGAACTACAATGCCGCCGCTTCAATGGTGGCCTGGAAATACCGGATGATGGGCGACGCCATCCGCGGTGAAGGGAGGTAGGGATGGGTTTTTCGGATGCCATGCGCATCGCGGCCGGCGGCATGGAGGCCGAGCGGGTCCGCATGAACGTTTTGTCGGGCAATCTGGCGAACAGCCAGTCCGTCCACGGCAACCCCCGGGGGGTTTTCGAGCGTCGGGATGTGGTTTTTGCGGCCGTCCAGCCTGGCCGTTCCTTTTTCGACGTTCTCCGAAGTCCGAAGGAAAGTCCTGTCAAGGAAGTGCGGGTCATGGGGATGGTCAAGGATCCCCGGCCTCTCAACCGGGTTTACGATCCCGGCAGCCCCGACGCGGACCGTTCGGGATACGTCCTGCGTCCGAATGTCAGCAAGCTCGAAGAGATGGTGAACCTCCTCGACGCGTCCCGGGCGTACGAATCCAATCTGACGGCTCTGGACAACACCAAGCAGATGGCCCGGAAAGATCTGACAATCCATGCCTGATGACCATCGGGGCAGCGCAGAAATGCCCGGAGGGGAAAATCGATGATAGACGATCCGCTTCACGCAAGATCCATCCTCCCGGCGGGAGAGCTGTCTCCTCTGGAGAGAAGCGACAAGGCCGAAAAATTGTCCGGAGGGGAATCGGGAGAAGCGTCCTTCCTGCACGTTCTGAAGGATTCGATGGAAAAGGTGAACCAGATGCAGAACGAGGCAGACAAGACCATCCAGGATTTTTCGACCGGCCAGGACGGGGTGACGCTGCATCAGACAATGGTTGCCATGTCGCAGGCCGATGTCTCCTTTCAGCTGATGATGCAGGTCCGCGACCGGATTGTCCGCGCCTATCAGGACGTCATGAATATGCCGATGTGATCGGTCCGACCGGCACTGACGGAATAACGTGAGGAGGAAGGCAAAGACGATGGACGGGGTGAGGCAGATCTTTCAGAATCTTCTGGACCGGTTTTTACAGATGCCTGTTGCGCGCCGGTTGACGGTGCTGCTGGTTTTTGTCGGGATGATCGCCGGCGGTGTCTTCTTTTCGATGATGGAGAAGACCAACGGCGAAGCCGTCCTTTTCTCGAACCTCTCCCCGGGGGATTCGATGGCGATCCAGGGCCGGCTGAACCGTCTGGGAGTGCCTTATCACCTGTCGAAAAAGGGGAGCGTCGTCCGGGTTCCGAGTGGACAGGTCTATGCTCTTCGGATGGAACTGGCGGACGAAGGCCTTCCCCGTCATCACGGAGCCGGTTTCGACCTGTTCAACCATCCGTCTCTGGCCACGACCGATTTCGTTCAGCGGGTACAGTATCTGGAAGCCCTTCAGACGGAGCTGGATCGCACCATCGAGGAGATGACCCCCATCGCTCTCGCCCGGGTGTCGATCGTCCTGCCGCGCCGGACAGTCTTTCTCCGGGAGCCGGACCAGTCCCACGCGTCGGTTCTCGTCCGGCTGAAGCCCGGGATGACCCTCGAGCATCCGCAGGTGAACGGGATCGTCCATCTGGTTGCCAATGCCGTTCCCGGGCTGACGGCGAGTCGGGTGACCGTGGTCGACACGGAAGGACAGATTCTGAACCGAAAGCGACGGGGAGTCGTTCCGGGAGAACTGACGGAAGCCCAGTTGTCCTACCAGCGGGAAGTGGAACAGTCGGTCCAGCACCAGCTCCAGTCGATGCTCGACAAGGTTCTGGGGCCCGACCAGTCGGTGGTCCGTGTCAGCGCCGAACTGAATTTCCGGCAGGTCGAGAAATCGAGCCGGACATGGGATCCCAACGGCCGTGTCCTGAAAGACCGTGAACAGATCCGGGAGAAGTCGACCGGAAGCCGGATCCTCCCGATCGGCGTTCCGGGTGTTCTGTCGAATATGCCCGGCGCCAACGGCAAGGTGGCCTCTCCGCCGATGGGCCCGAAAAACACCGCCGAAACCCGGTATTCGAAGAAGAAACAGATCGCCCATTATCATGTGAGCCATACCGATCAGCGTGTGAGGGAGCCGGTGGGGAATCTCCGGCGGATTTCGGTGTCGGTTCTGGTCAACGCCGTGCCGGTGACGATCCAGGCGAAAACCGGGCCGAAAACCGTCATGCAACCCCGAAATCCTCAGGAAATCCAGGATTTTACCCGGATCGTCCAGAACGCGATCGGTTATGATCGGTCGAGGGGCGACCAGGTGGTGGTTCTTTCCGTTCCCTTCAGCGGGTCGGCCGTTCCGGCCGCCAAGAACATCGACCAGAGTTTCCAGGAAAAGCTGGCTCCGTTCGTGCCGCTTCTCGAAATTTTCCTGGGAGGGCTTTTGCTGGTCATCTTCAGCCTCCTGGTGCTTCGGCCGCTGTTGAAGGCCATGGTACAGTGGAAGCCTGAGCCGGCTACGATGCAGCCGGCGACGGGACCCTCTTTTGGTAAGGAAGAGGTCGCCGAAGCGGTCCGTTCTTCGAGGGATGAAGTCGCCCGGATGACCCAGGAGGATCCGGGACAGGCGGCGACCGTGGTCCGGAGCTGGCTGAAGGAAAAATAGGGACAGGGAACCGGAGGCAAGGGAGTGGCCAAAAGAAAGCTGACGGGTCTCGAAAAAGCCGCGATCTTTATCGCGACCGTCGGGCCCGACGCCGCGGCGGAAATCCTGAAGAATCTGGAGCCGAAGGAAGTGGCGCTGATCAGCAACCTGATCACCCAGATGGGCGATATCCAGCAGGAAGAAGTGGACGCCGTTCTCGACGAGTTTTCCATGCTTTACAAAATGACGCGGGGATTGCCGAACACCGGCGAGAAATATATGCGGGCCATTCTCGAGAAGTCTTTGGGGAAGGAGCAGGCGGACAAGATTCTCGAGATGATGAACGATCAGGAGGGAAGCAGTCTCCAGTCGCTGAAATGGATGGATCCCAAATCCATCGCGAACCTGATTCGCCAGGAACACCCCCAGACGATCGCGCTTGTCCTGAGCTACCTGAATCCGGGACAGACGTCCAGCGTCCTGTCGTATCTGCCGGAACTTTTGCGGGCCGATGTGGTCTTCCGGATGGCGACCCTCGATGACATCAATCCTCAGGTTCTCCGGGATCTGGAGGAAGTGCTGTCGACCGAAATGCAGATGATGGGTGCGGCCCGTTCCAGCGGAGGATCGAGCCGGATCGAAAAGGTGGCCAACCTGCTGAACGAGATGGACAGGTCTTCGGCGGAAGTCGTTCTGGATTACGTGAGCCAGAACGACCAGACACTGGCGGAACAGATCCGGTCTCTCATGTTCGTCTTCGATGATCTTCTCATGGTGGACAACCGGGGGATCCAGGCCATCCTGCAGGCGATTCCGAGAGAATCTCTGGTCAAGGCGCTTCGCGGAGCGTCGGAGCAGATCCGGGAGAAGTTCCTGTCGAACATGTCCACGCGGGCCCAGACGGTGCTGAAGGACGACATGGAGTCCATGGGCGGTATCCCTCTCCGGGAAGTCGAGGCGGCCCAGGCCGAGATCCTGAAGATCGTCCGCAGGCTCGAAGGCGAGGGAAAGCTTGTCATCGCCGGGCGCGGTGGCGAAAAAATCGTCTGACCGGAGATCCGGAAAAGAGGAAAAACCATGATCGACAAGGACGAAAAATCGGGCTCTCGCATTACGAGCCAAGGCTTTCAGGATCTTTTTTCGGGAGGCGACCGGTCCTCTTCCCGCAAAGAAAGGGAGCGAAAAGACGACCCGGTTTCGATGGAGCAGGATGGACTGGCCCAGTCCCTCTGGCTGAAATCCCTGGAGGACAAGGCCCGGGAAGAAGGCTACCGGGTAGGGTACCGGGACGGTTTTGCCAAGGGTCAGGAAGACGCGGCGGAAATCCGTGACGCTCTGGAGGCCTGGTCCGACCTATTGCCCCGTCTTTTGGGCGAAGAACTGGAGAAGAAGACGGACATCCTGTCTTCTGTCGTTCTTTCGGCGGTGACTCGTCTCCTGGGTGACAACCTCGTCCGGCCCGAAGGCGTTCGGTTCCTGGTGGAAACCCTGGTCGCGGAATGGGGGCGGGATCAGGAAGCCGACCTGTTTTTCTCACCGGAAATGTTTGCGTGGCTTGAAAGTCATCTTCCGGACTGGTTCGCCGGTCTTGCGGACAGAAAGATCCGGCCGGGGGCGACGGGAAGCCTGTCGGGAACGGATATCCGGCTTTCCATCCGGGACCAGGCGGTCGCCTTCAGCCTGGCCAGGGCGCTCGGGGACCTCGAAACCCGTCTGCGGGAGGTCATGGCGCGATGAACGGACTTGCAGACGTCCGCTTCGGCCTTGAAAGGGCTTTTTCCCGAAAGCTGTCCGCGCTCGGATCCGCGGTGGGGCATTGGGACCCGTTCGTCCGGGAGGGATCGGTCGTAGAGGGGGTCGGACTCATGATCGAAGCGCGCGGAATCGAACTCGGGATCGGAGAAATCTGCTCGATCGGCGCCGAGCCTCCCGTGCCGGCGGAAGTCGTCGGTTTTCGGGAAGGGCGTTCGCTCCTGATGCCGCTGGGCGAACTCCGGGGCATCCGTCCGGGACTCTCTGTCTCCTGTCGGGAAAAAAAGCCTCAGGCGTGGGTGTCCGACCAGTTTCTGGGGCGGGTGCTCGATCCGATGGGCCATGCCCTGGACGGGGAAGCCGATCCGGCGGGTCTTGTTCCTGTTCCCCTTTACGGCGAACCGGTGAATCCTCTCGTCCGGAGCCGGGTCGATACGGTCCTGGACACCCGTGTCCGTTCGCTCAACGCACTTTTGACCCTGGGACAGGGACAGAAGGTGGGGCTGTTCGCCGGCGCGGGTGTCGGAAAAAGTACGCTTCTGGGAATGATGGCCCGGGAAGCGGATGTAGATGTCAGCGTCGTGGCGCTGATCGGGGAGCGTGGCCGGGAAGTCCGGGAATTTCTGGAGCGCGATCTGGGGAACGAAGGACTGTCGCGTTCGGTCGTGATCGTGTCGACGGGAGACCAGCCGTCTCTTCTGAGGGTGAGAGGGGCGCTTTTTGCGATGAGTGTGGCGGAATACTTCCGGAGACAGAACCGGAACGTCCTGTTTGTCATGGATTCGTTGACGCGCTTTGCCATGGCGCTCCGGGAAATCGGCCTTGCGACGGGAGAGCCGCCGACGGCGAGAGGATACACCCCCTCGGTCTTCGCCCAGCTCCCCCGTTTTGTGGAAAGAGCCGGAGGCATCGAGGGCGAAGGCAGTATCACCGGAATCTACACGGTGCTCGTGGAGGGTGTCGACATGACATCGGATCCCTTGTCGGACGCCCTGGCCGCCATTCTGGACGGCCACATTCTTCTGTCCCGGGATCTGGCGGCGGAAGGGATCTATCCGTCGGTGGATCTTTTGCACAGCCGGTCCCGGGTGATGCCGGTCCTTGCCGACGAACGCCACCGGTCGCTCGCGTCCGCCTTCCTGCGGTACGAAAGTCTTTACCGGAAATCGGAGGATTTGATCCGGGTCGGTGCCTACGTTTCGGGGACGGACCCCGAACTGGATCTGGCGGTCGACCTTCATCACCGGATGATGGAGTTCCTCTCCCAGGATGCCGGGGAAGGCGTTTCTTTCGAAGACAGTCTCGCGGCACTGGAAGACGTTCTTCAGGGGGAAGTCGCGTGATTGTTTCCGGCGGGAGGGAGTGTTGATGGACAGTGCCCGTCTGGAGGCTCTTCGAAAATATCGCCTCTGGCAGAAGAAACAGGCGGAAGAGGGTCTCGAGAAGTCCCGTCGGGAAATGGAAAGCGCGCGAAAACGGTTCGCCGATGCTCTGAGCGGTCGGGATGGCGGATTGGAGGCACTGGAAGAAAAGCCGGATTCGCTGGCCTGGAAGGACTTGTGTTATCGGTATCTTGCGTGGCAGGACCGGAAGATGGCGGACGCCCGTCAGGACGTTTCCGCTTCGGAGCAATCGTTCCGGGAGAAAAATCTTCACTGGACAGCGACCCGGTGTGAAGTGGAGAAGATCGACGTTCTGATCGGGAAGGAAGAGAAGATCCAACGACGGATCGGAACTTACCGGGAGGAGCGGCGAATGGAAGAGGTCCATTCCCGGAATTCGGGATCCGCCCCGGGGAAGAAAAAATGAACGGCATTTTCGGCATTCGCCTCTCCCGGTTTACGGTTTTTGTCCTGGCCCTTTTTCTTTGGGCGATGCCCGGAACCCCGGCCCTTCCGGCCGGGACGGTCGAAGATTCGACCAGTCCGGCCCCCGCTTCCTCCCCGGACCGTCTGCTTCAGATCCGTCAAGAGGAGAAAAGGCTTCTGGAAATCAGGCAGGACCTTCTGAGACAGATCGCGGTCAACCGGAAGATCGAAAGAGCGATCGCACGGGACCGGGCGTTTGCCGAAAAGCTCGAATCAAAGAAAATTCAGCAGCTGATCGCTATTTACGAAAAAATGGCCCCAAGGACGGCGGCCTCCCAGATCGACATCATGCCCAGAAAACTGGTCGCGGTGCTGATCGCCGGCATGAATCCACGGAAGGCGTCCCGGATCATGCGCTATGTGGATCCCGCAGTTGCCATCCGGATCACGACGGATCTTACGAGCCGTCCGGTGACCGGACAGGATCTCCGGAGATCTCCGTAGCTCTTTTCACGTAAGGAATGGGGCCATGAAATCGATTTCGACTCTTTTTCCTCCCGGAGGCTCTTCCTCCGCTTCGTCTCCCGGGACCCGGATCGTTCGGGACCCGGCCTCTTCGCGGTCGTCCCCGAAACGGTTCCGTCCGGGGGGACCGGCTCCGCTCCGGAAAAAATCCTTCCGCCACCATCTCGATCAGACGCTGGGAAAGGAGTCGGTCCCTCCCGTCCTTCCGAGTGTCGCCGGACCCTCCCCTTCTTCTGTGAAGACCTCAAGGACGATCCCGGTGAAATCCTCTGGCCGAAAGGCGCTCCCGGATGCTCCGGCGACCGGACCTCTTTCTTCCCGTCCTTTGGATATTTCGAAAAAACCGGTTCCTCCTGCTTCGCCTGGCCGGATTGCCGTCGCTTCTGTCTCCGAAGGCGCTGTCCGGAATCCGGAGACGATTCAGAAGGACGTCCGTCCGGACCGCGGTCCCGATCTCCGGCCTTCTCCGGAAGAGACGCCTTCTTTCCTGTCCGCCGGTCTCCCCGGTGAACATCCTCCCCCCCGGCGGGAGGGTCTCGGCGATGTGTCCGGAGAAACCTTCGTGACGGCCCCGAAACAGGCCCGGCCGAAGCCGAAGGAGGCCCCTCTTCTGTCCAAAGAGGCTCCGGTTTCGAAAAAGGAAGCGAACACGGAAATCTCGATTGCCGCACCGTTTTTGTCTCCGGGCCCGGACCGGAAAGAACCGGGCGATTCCTTCTCTTCGGGGTTGGGAGAAAAAAAAGAAGACAGTTCTGACCGTGATCCGTCTCCGGAAGAGTTGGCGACTCCCCGTCCTGCGTTTTCCGGCATTTCGTCCGGGATGATTCGGGAAAAGACGGATGTGCCCGCCGGAAAAAGGCCGGTCGAGCCCTCACGGGAGGAAGCCTTTCCCCCCGGGCCGATTGCCGCCGCAGCTTCCCCTGCATCTGCTCCGGAAAGCCCGGAGGTGTTGAAAAAAACGGCGGAGGTGCCGGACTTTTCCCGGCAGGTCATGGAAACCGTTCGCCAGGGAGGTGGAGAACTGACGCTCCGCGTTCATCCTCCGGCTTTGGGTCCGGTGCAGGTTCACGTCCATCTGGAGAGCATCGGAAAGACTGTTTCTCTGTCAATCCGTGTCCGGGACGAGTCCGTCCGCAAAGCCCTGGTTTCCGCTGGAAAAACGCTCCGGGACCGACTGGAGCGGGAAGGGTTTTCTCTGGGGCGGATGGACGTCTCGACCCTTGTTCCGTCCGTTCCTTCCGCTCCGTCCGTTCCGCCTTCATCCGATTCTTCCCCGGCATTCCTCACGCCTTCGTTTCAGACCGACCCGGGAGGTGCCCAGACTTCTTTTTCCGGCCGGGAGCCGGGCGGGGGAGAAAGACCGGATTTCCCGGACGCGAAAGACCACTCTGTTTCCGCCAACGCTCACCCGGAGATCGGACGGGGACGCTCGCTTTTGGAAGAGGCCGGGTACCACCGGATCGCCTAGAACAGTAGAACAGGAGGACAAAAAAGATGATCGTGCAATCGGACAAGACCAATCTCGATCACATCCGGAAAGAGTCGGAAAAAAGGCTGGGACCGCGTGCGGCACCGCCTCCCCGACAGAAGCTGGGGATGGGCGACTTTCTCCATCTGATGATTTCCCAGCTGCAGTATCAGGACCCGCTCCATCCGCTGAACAATACCCGGTTTGCCGCCCAGCTCGCGCAGTTTTCGCAGCTCGACCAGCTGACGCATCTGAACCGGGGCGTGGGGACCATCGCCCACGACGGGGCGGACGCCAACAAGATGATGATGGTGGGGTTCCTCGGTCAGGAAGTGACAATGAAAGGTAATGCCTTCCGTCTGGGACCAACGGGAACCGTATCCCTGACTTTCCGTCAGTCCGGAGCCTCCGGTTCGGGACACCTCCGCATTTTCGACGGACAGAACCACCTCGTCCGGACGATCGCGCTCAAGGCGATGGATGCGGGAAGCCACCGGCTGGAATGGGACGGTGTCACCGATCAGGGTACGCGGGCCCCGAAAGGGTCCTATTCTTTTGAGATAGACGCCATGGATGGCCGTCACCGACCGGTTCCGGCAACCCCTGTCGAAACGGGGACCGTGACCGGCATCCTGTTCGAAAAAGGTCAACCGGTTCTGGAAGTGGACGGGAAACCGGTCGCATTCGGGGATATCTCCCATGTCGGAGAGCCCCGGACAGGGACTTTTTCCCGTACCGATGAACATCGTCCGATCCGGAAGACGGCCGGGGAAGACGCCCTGCCCGGAGGGGAAGGGCCTTCCCGTAGTGCCGGCACGATCAGGAAACTACCGCCAACAGCGACCAGGAGGATTTAAAAATGGGTGTTCTGTCGTCCATGTATGTGGCAACAAGCGGTCTCAATGCGATGGGGACGGACATGTCCGTCATCGGTAACAACATCACCAACCTGAACACCGTCGGTTTCAAGCAGGGCCGGGCGGTGTTCGCGAACGTCTACGGCCAGACGATGACGGGACGTTCGAACACGGTCAACACCTCCCAGCCCGGAAGCGGGGTATATGTCGAGGCGATTCAGCAGGAGTTCACCCAGGGGAGCGTCCAGGCGTCCACAAACGCTCTGGACATGGCGATCCAGGGAAACGGTTTTCTGACCGTCCGGTCCAAGGATGGTCAGAAATTCTATACCCGCAACGGAGAGCTGGCCCTCGACAAGACCGGGCGGATCGTCGACACGTCCAACCGTGCTCTGCAGGGATATATGAACAAGAACGGGAAACTCCAGCCGGTCCTGTCGGACATTCTCGTGCCACAGACTACGGTTCCGCCCAAGGCGACCCAGAACGTGTTTTCCCGGATCAACCTTGATGCCGGGATGACGGAGAAACTCAAGGAAGGGCGCGAGTTTGAAAAATCCAGCAACATCTTCGATTCTTTGGGTATCCAGCACCTTCTGACCTACAAGTTCATTCCGACGTCGGTTGCCGGACAATGGGCGTTCCAGGCGACCATGGACGGCGCGAACCTGACCAAGGGAGCTGGTTCGATCAATTATCCCCCGCTCGGACGAAAAACACCGAAGACCCTCAAGGGAATGGTCGGTCTCATCCAGTTCGACGGGAACGGAAACGTCCAGTCGGTGAACTATGGAGGTTCTCCTTTGAAGCGAGACGCCAACGGGGTGACACACGCTCTCTATCAGACGACTCTCGCCGACAAGGCGGCGACCCCCGTGTCTTTCGATGTGGTCATTCCTGTCAAAGGCCAGACCATTCGTCCCAACCGCATCAACGGGGTGACGCAGCAGGTTTTGCAACTCACCCAGTTCAATTCTCCCTCGTCAACGATTGAGGAAACCCAGGACGGACATAAATCCGGCGACCTCAACAATCTGGCGATCGGCCGGGACGGGAAGATCGTCGGTTCTTTCTCGAACGGGGTGCAGAAGGTCCTGGGAGTCGTGTCTGTCGCGAGCTTCAACAATCCCGGAGGCCTTGCCAGTGTCGGCGGAAACGCCTACATCGAAAGCATCGCGTCGGGAGTCCCGAATTATGGGCGTCCGGGGCAGGGAGGCCGGGGAGCGCTCTTGTCGAACTCCCTTGAGCTGTCGACGACCGACCTGGGTCGTCAAATGGTTGACATGATTACGGCCGAGAGGGGATATCAGGCGAGTGCCTCGATCATCGCCACCGACAACACAATCCTGAACACCTTGTTGACCCGCATCGGGTAAGCGGGGGACTTTTCACCTGGATAAAGGGGGGCCTTTGGCCCCCCTTTTTTTGCAATGTGTTCGTGTGGGACTTTGTAAACCATCAGAAATTCAGTATTGGTATGAGCTTTGCTATTTGGTTGAGCGTTCCGGCCGCAAGGCGGGATGGTGTGGGAATGAACGCAAGGAGGAGTCCATGGCGGACGATGAGGACATCGAAGACGGCGAAGGCGAAGAGGCGAAGCCCCCCCGGAACATCAAGAAGCTGGTTCTGGCCGGAGTGGCGGTTCTGGCCCTTTTGGGAGGAGTGGCCTTCTTCTTCCTGAAGCATGGCCACAAAAACGACAGCCAGGTGGCGATGACGCCGAAAGAGATGGAAAAGATGATCAAGTCCCATCCGATCATCGACCTCAAACCTTTCGTCGTCAACCTCAACACGCAGTCGTCGGAAAATTCCCGTTACCTGAAAGTCCGGATCGCTTTCAAGCTGGACAACCCCCAGGTGGCCAAGGAAGTGGATTACCGGATGCCGGAAATCCAGAACATCATCCTGATCCTTCTGGGATCGGAAACGGCGGACGATCTCGGGACGACGGGCGGGAAGCTCGCGCTCCGGAACCAGATCCGCCACCGGGTGAACTCCATCCTGACGCTGGGACGGGTCAGTTCGGTCTATTTTACGGAATTCGTGATTCAGTAAGACGACGGAAATTTCCGGAGTCGATCGGGAGGGCCGATATGGCAGAGGAACCGCTGGACGAAGAGGCGCTGGCCGCAGCGTGGGAAGCCGACCTGGCCAAGCAGGACAAGGGGGAGGAGCGGGAGGCGAAAACCGATCCGGAAAAAACTTCGGAACCTCCGGAATCCATCGATTTCCTTCTGGACGTTCCGCTGACCGTGAGCGTTCGCGTGGGAACCGCCCGCATGCTCATCAAGGATCTTCTTCAGCTGGGACAGGGTTCGGTGGTCGAGCTGGACAAGCTGGCGGGAGAACCCATGGAGATCCTGATCAACGATAAACTGGTCGCGCGCGGCGAAGTGGTCATGGTCAACGACAAGTACGGGGTTCGCCTGACGGATATCGTCAGTCCCATTGAACGGATCAAGAGCCTCTAAATACCTTTTTTTCATCGTTCGGGGAGGGTTCAATGGATCGTCTTGTATCGGGGCATCATCCGTCCCTTTTGTGGATGGGAGGGAGACTGGTCCTGTCCTTGATGGTTGTTCTGGCCCTGTTTCTGGGAGCCGTCTGGGTCGTTCGCCAGCTCCAGCGAAAAACCCGGACAATCCGGGCGGCATCCCGGGAAGAAATCCGGATCCTCCAGACGGTCGTTGTCGCCCCGAAGTCGACGGTATCAGTCGTGAAGGTGGGGGAAGAGTCGTTTCTCCTGGGGGTCACTCCCCAGACGATCTCTCTTTTGGCCCGTCTGGGAGAACCAGGCGGGCGGGAAATCCCGTCTCTGGAAAAACCGGAAAAATCCCGCGAACCGGCCCGGCCGGCACAGGCCGGGAATATTCCCGACCGGAGCGAATCGAAGGGCGATCCCGGACGGGATGGAGCCGCCCGGAAAGACGACCGTTTCGAGTCCGTCGTGGAAGAGGCCCTTTCCCGCATTCGTCGCACGCAGGCGGTCCGGGAAGGGGACGGGGGACGGCGTTGGAGCGTCTGAGACGTCTGGGGGCCACCTTCGCGTTCCTGACGGTTTTGGCGGCTGTCGTCGTCTTTCTCCCGGTATCCGTCGCTCGCGCGGCGGACCTTCGCGAGTCTCCCGTCGCGCCGCTTCCGGACATCCATCTGTCTTTCGGATCGGGGACTCCGGCCCCCAGCCAGGTGGCCGTCACCGTCGAACTGCTGCTTCTCTTGACCGTCCTGTCCCTGGCGCCCGCCATTCTCGTCATGATGACTTCCTTCACGCGGATCGTCGTCGTTCTGTCCTTTCTCCGACAGGCTATGGGAACGGCCCAGGTGCCTCCCAACCAGGTGCTGGTCGGCCTGTCCCTGTTCCTGACGTTTTTTGTCATGGCCCCGGTCTGGAAGACCATGGACGAGACCGCGATCACGCCTTATCTGGACAAAAAGATCGCACCGGACATCGCGGTCGACAGGGCCATGAAGCCTGTCCGTGCCTTCATGCTCCGCCAGGTACGCCAGAAAGACCTCGCGCTGTTCGTCCGAATCGCCCATCTTTCCCGGACACCGTCTGCGCCAAAGGACATCCCGACCTATGTCCTGATCCCGGCGTTTGTCGTCAGCGAGTTGTCGACGGCCTTCGAGATGGGGTTTCTGATCTATCTGCCTTTTCTGATTCTGGACATGGTGGTGTCGTCGGTCCTCATGTCCATGGGAATGATGATGCTTCCGCCGACCGTTGTTTCCCTGCCGTTCAAGATCCTCCTGTTTGTCCTAGTGGACGGCTGGTCCCTGGTGGTGGGATCTCTGGTCCGAAGTTTTCACTGACGGGAAAAGGACGGATGACGGCTCCGGGTTCGCCGGTCCGGGGCGGGAGATTTCGGCATGCTCCTTGCTTTATAGGGTCGGAGCAATGTTCCCCAACCGGACAATTTCGGGAAGGAGTCGGAGACATGAATGTCCAGACCGCGATCGACCTGACGCACAACGCGTTGATGATGGCTCTGATCCTGACGCTCCCCGTTCTTCTGGTCAGCCTCGTCATCGGTGTTCTGGTCAGCCTTTTTCAGGCGGTCACTCAGATCAACGAGACGACCCTGTCGTTTCTCCCCAAGGTGGCGGGTGTCGTCGGCGTCCTTCTGGTATTGATGCCGTGGATGGTCCGTCAACTCATTGACTATACGGCGAATTTGTTTCGGGAATTGCCCGGAGTCGTCGGGTGAACCTGTTTCCCGTCAAAACCGACACCGTCCTTTTGTATGTCTGGGTGCTGGCAAGGGTCTCCGGTCTGGTGGTCAGCATGCCCGTTCTCTCGGGAAAGGCGGTTCCTGTCCGGATCAAGGGACTGATCGCGGTGGCGCTTGCCTTTTTGATCGAACCGGTGGTGCTGGACCATTTTGTTCCGCCGCGTCTTTTTTCCGCCTGGCTGGGATCCCTGGTCACCGAATTTTTTGTGGGGGTCGCCCTCGGTTTTTCCGCCTATCTGGTGTTTGCCGCCGTTTCGTTCGCCGGGGAGCTCGCCGGAGTCCAGGTCGGATTTGGTCTGGTCGATGTGATCAATCCGCTGGGACTGGCGGAGGTTCCTTTGCTCGGGACGTTCCAGAACTCGGTCGCGTTTCTGGTGTTTCTCGCGTCGGGAACGCACGAGGCCCTGATCTGGGCCCTGGGACGCTCCTATGCGGTTGTCGCTCCGGGAGAAGGTCGCTTCCGTTCCGTGTTTTACGAAGGTTACCTGGGAGTGTTCGCCCATTTCATGGTGCTCGGATTCACTCTCGCCGCCCCCTTTCTGGTGGGGGGGATCGTCCTGAATCTGGCCATGGGATTCCTTTCGCGCATGATGCCCCAGATGAATCTGATTTCCGTGGGTTTTCCGGTCCTTGTCCTGGGTGGGCTGGGCCTTTTGATCCTGTCGTTGCCGTTTCTGGGATCCGTTCTGGAGGAGTCGTTTTTCCGGATGGAAGACACCCTCGGCGGCATTCTGAGGCTGGTGGGCCCCCATGGCGGATGAGTTCGAGCAGAAACAGGAGGAACCGACCGCGCGCAAACTCGAAAAGGCGCGCGAGGAAGGTCAGGTCGCCCGGAGCCGTGAAGTGGGTTCGCTTTTTTTTCTGTTGGCGGCTCTTCTTCTGTTTGGCACGGCGGGCCAGGGCGTTCTTGTGAATCTGGAAAACCAGATGGCCAAGGGATTTACGGAGGCACCGCTCGTCCGCCTGACGCCGGATTCCATCGGTCCGTTCCTGGGCGGAGTCCTGTGGAACACGCTGAAAACGGGATTTCCTCTGTGGGCCGGCTTCCTGTTCGCGTCCGTCCTTGCCTTCCTTCTCCAGGGACCGCCTGTCTGGTCGGTGAAAGCGCTTGTTCCCAAATGGGATCGCGTGTCTCCTGCCAAGGGGATGGGACGTCTGCTTTCGGGCCGGTCCGCGATCGAGCTGGTGAAATATCTCGTCAAGGTGCTTCTGGTGATGTTTGTGGTTTTGTGGTCGCTCCGCCGGGACTGGGAGCGCCTTCCTTCGCTCCAGGCTGCCGGAATTCACCGGTTTTTCGGCGCGCTCGACGGATTTCTGAAGGACGCCCTCTACCGGTTGATTCCCTTGTTCGTGGTCATCGCCGTTCTGGATTTTCTCTTGCAACGGGTCCAGCTGAACCGCTCCCTGCGGATGACCCGTTCCGAAATCCGGGAGGAGTTCAAGGAGACGGAAGGGGATCCGCACGTGCGTGCCCGGATCCGGTCGATTCAGAGGGCGATGGCAAGGCGTCGGATGATGGCCAAGGTCAAGACGGCAACGGTGGTCGTGACGAACCCGACGCACTTTGCGGTGGCGATCCGCTACGATCCCCTGTCGATGGGGGCTCCCGTTGTCGTGGCCAAAGGACAGGACGAAGTGGCGCTGAACATCCGGCGGATCGCCCGCGAATCCCGCGTTCCGGTCCTGGAAAACCCCCCGTTGGCCAGGACGCTTTATGCGGCCTGTCCGCTCGACCGGGAGATTCCCGTGGAGTTCTACCAGGCTGTGGCGGAGATCCTGTCCCTGCTTTATGAAAAAGGACGTTGGGAGGGCATGACGCATGGCGTCGCCGAAAGATAGCCGCAACGCTTCCGTTTGGCCCGCTATCCTCGACAGCCGGTCGGACATCCTGATCCTGCTTGGGGTGGTCGGAATCCTGTTCATCATGATCGTTCCGATGCCGCCGTTGCTCCTGGACCTGTTCCTGGCGACCAACATCACCTTTTCCCTGGTCATCCTTCTGGTGGCGATGACGACCAAGAATCTCCTCGAGTTCACGATATTTCCGTCGATCCTTCTCCTGTCCACCCTGTTCCGCCTGTCGCTGAACGTCGCTTCGACGCGTTTGATCCTCCTGCACGGACAGAACGGCACCGGGGCCGCGGGGCACGTCATTCAGTCGTTCGGACGGTTCGTCGTCGGAGGTTCCTATGCGGTGGGCCTCGTCCTTTTCGCCATCTTCGTCGTCATCAACTTTGTTGTCGTGACGAGGGGCGCCGGTCGCATCGCGGAAGTGGCCGCCCGCTTCACCCTCGACGCTCTTCCCGGAAAACAGATGGCGATCGATGCCGATCTCAATTCCGGTGCGATCAAAGAAGAGGAAGCCCGGAAACGACGCAAGGAGCTTTCCCGGGAATCGGAGTTTTACGGGGCGATGGACGGTGCCAGCAAGTTTGTCCGGGGCGACGCGGTTGCGGCCATTTTGATCCTGTTCGTGAACATCCTGGGAGGCCTCGTGATCGGGATGGTTCTGAAGGGGCTTGATCTGCCCGAGGCGTTGCACAACTACACCTTGCTGACGATCGGAGAAGGTCTGGTGGCCCAGCTCCCGGCTCTGATCGTTTCGGTCGCCGCCGGCATCGTCGTGACCCGGGCGGGGTCGGGAAACGATCTGGGAAGCGAGATTCGGGAGCAGGTCCTGACGCGCCCCCGTCCGCTGGGAGGGGCGTCGGGAATTCTCTTCCTGCTTTCTGCGATCCCCGGTCTTCCGCACGCCGCCTTTTTCCTGCTCGCTACGGTGACGGGCCTGATGGCTTTCCGCCGGGCATCGATGGAAAAGAAAAAAACGCAGGACGTCCGGGAGGAAGAAAAGGCCGCCCCGCCTCCGGCCGAAAATGTGGAAACCTTTCTGGCTCTGGATCTTCTGGAGCTCAACGTCGGATACGGCCTGGTCGATCTGGTGGAAGGGAAGGGGGGCAGCAACCTGACCGAGCGGATCCGGGGGATCCGTCGCCAGCTCGCACAGGAGATGGGGATCATCGTTCCCCCCATCCATATCCGTGATAATCTCCAGCTCAAACCGGACGAATATGTGGTTTTTCTGAAGGGCGCTCCGGTTGCCCGGTGGGAACTCCTGTCCGACAGTCTCCTGGCAATGAATCCGGGAATGGAGCCGGCGACGGTCGAAGGGACACCCGTCAAAGAACCGACGTTCGGTCTGCCGGCCACCTGGATCGCCCCGGACGCCCGGGAGGAAGCGGAGTCCCTGGGATTTACGGTCGTCGATCCGTTGACGGTCCTGTCGACCCATCTGACAGAAATCATCCGGTCCCATGCGGCGGAACTGGTCGGGCGACAGGAAGTCCAGCGCTTGCTGGACGCTCTGGGAAAGGATTATCCCCGTCTGGTCGAGGACCTGGTTCCGGGACAGGTTTCGCTCGGGGTCCTGGTATCGGTTCTCCACGCGCTTTTGTCGGAAAGAGTGTCGATCCGGGATATGCGGTCGATTCTCGAATCGGTGTCCGACCAGATCGCTGCCGGTCGGGACGCCAAGGACGTTGCCGGTCTGTCCGAAGGTGTCCGTCAGGCCTTGGGAAGAGCGATTGTCAATCCTTACCTGTCAGGGAAGGCGAGGAGCCTCCCGGTCGTGAGCTTCGACCGGCGATGGGAAGAGGTGTTCCTGAAACAGTCGGCCCAGACACCGCAAGGCGCACCTCTGATTCTGGAGCCTGGGTTAGCACAGAAATTGCTGACTTCTCTGGGGCAGGTTATGGAACGACTGGGCCAAAAAGGGGTCCAGCCGATTCTGCTGGTGTCCGCGCAGGCGCGGTTGCCTGTCCGCCGTTTTCTGGAGCGCTATTTTCCGTCCCTCCCGGTTCTTTCGCCGATGGAGGTGCCGAAAGACGTTCCGATCGTGTCCCAGGAAGTCGCCCGTTTTCAGGAGGAATGATACATGGTCATCCGGACGTTCGAAGGTGAGGATATGCAGGATGTCCTCCGGAAGGTCAAGAAAGAACTCGGCACGGAGGCCGTGATCCTGGGGTCCCAGACCCGGAAGACGTCGGGGGCTTCCCGCGAGCGGGTTGTCGTGACGGCAGGGCTCCCGGGGGTTGACCCGCCCTGGCTTCCCGCAGGAGAATCCCGAAGTGCCCCTGTCGCGTCCCCGGAAACGGAATCCCGGCGACTGAGAGAAGAAGTGGCGATGCTCCGGGAGACGGTCCGGCGGTTCGAAGAGGATTGGGGACCCGGCACGCGCGAAACGGTGATGGAACTTGTGCGCACCGTCGGAACCCTGTCGGAGGGCGTCCGGGAGTCCCCTTCCTCCGGCGTGCCGGAGGAAATGGGGGTCGCGACCGGCCTCCTGGAGCGCGCGGGGGTGACGGGAGAGGATCGCGACGATCTTCTGAGAGCGCTCCGGACCGTCTCCTATTCCCCGGCGGAATTTCAGGATCCGGAACGGACGGGATCTCTTCTTCAGTATCTGATGGCCCGGCAGATCCGCGTCGGGGGCTCTTTTCTGGAGCGGTCCTCGGGAAAAGGTCCTCTGGTCGTGATCCTGGCCGGTCCGACCGGCGTGGGAAAGACCACGACGATCGCGAAGCTTGCGGCCGGATTTACGCTCAAACACGGAAAAAAAGTGCGGCTCGTCAATCTCGACACCTACCGGATCGGTGCTCTGGAACAGCTCCGGATCTACGGCGATCTCATGGGGCTTCCCGTCGACGTTGCCGGGACGCCCGAACGGTTTCTGGAGGTTCTCGATGTCGGATCGGTGTCTCCGGAAGAGGTGGTTCTGGTCGATACGGCCGGGATGTCCTCCCGGGAGAGCGGGAAGCTCAAGCCGTTCGTCGACGGGGTGGCCGCCAAACCCCATCTGGACGTGACGGTTTCCCTGGTGCTCGCCGCTTCGGCGAAGACGGCGGATCTGGAAGATGCGCTGGAACGGTTCATGCCGCTTTCCCCGCGTTCCCTGATCGTCACGAAGATCGACGAAACGCGTTGTCTCGGGTCGGTTTATCCGTTCCTGTCCCGCGCTCCCGTTCCGGTGTCCTATGTCACGACCGGCCAGAGGGTGCCGGACGATATCGAGGTGGCGCATCCGGGCAAGCTGTCCCAATGGATTCTCGGAGGGTTCCGATAAATGAACGACCAGGCGGAAGGTCTCCGGAAGCGGGAGCCCTGGCTCAATCCGGCCGAAAAAAAAACGTCCCCTCCCCGGATCATTTCCGTCACCAGCGGCAAGGGAGGGGTGGGCAAGACGAACGTGACCGCCAACCTGGCCTATGCGTTTTCGGAGACATTCGGAAAAAAGGTTCTGGTGCTCGATGCCGACATGGGTCTGGGAAACATGGACGTCCTGTTCAATCTCAGGCCCCGCTGGACCCTTCGGGATTTTCTCTTCGATGATCGGGCCCTGTCCGATGTCCTGGTCGAAGGGCCGGCCGGTATCCGGATCCTGCCGGCCGCCTCCGGGGTGGAAGAGATGACGGCCCTGACCCCCGACCAGAACCTGAAGCTCATTTCCGCTTTCGACCAGATGGAAGCGGATTTCGACATCCTGTTGATCGACACGGGGGCGGGCATCTCGGAAAACGTGCTGACCTTCAATCTGGCGAGCCAGGAAACGCTGATCGTCGTGACGCCCGAACCGACCAGCCGCACCGACGCTTTCGCGCTGATGAAGGTGCTGAACCGGCGGTTTTCGGGCAAACCGCTTCTTTTCCTGTCGAACATGGTGCGGGACCGGAAGGAGGGTCTGGAGCTGTTCGATCTCGTGTCGCGCGTCGCCGACCGGTTCTTGCCGGACCTGAACCTGTCGTTCGCGGGTTTTCTGCCTCAGGATCCTTCCGTCACCCAGGCCGTCCGGTCCCAGAAGGCCCTGAGCGAGATGCTTCCGGGAGCGCCCTTCTCGGCGGCGATCCGTCAGGTGGCGCGCGATCTTCTGTCCCGTCCTCCGGAACCGGGAGTGTCCTCCGGAATCGGACTTTTGATGAAACGGCTGGTCGGGAGCGAAGGATGACCGGGAGAAGGGAACGGACGAACGCGTCCTGCCACCGTCCACCAGGGAGGATGTGCGCCAATGGCGATGGATCTTGACGAGAACACACTGAAAGAATTTGCTGTCACGGTCAAGTTCTTTGCGCTCCGGTATTCCCATCGACTGCCTCCGGAACTTGACGTCGACGACCTGATCAGCGCCGGAATGGGGGGCCTTCTGGATGCCGCCCGCCGTTTCGACCCGACCCGCGGGATCAAGTTCAAGACCCTGGCGGAGCACCGGATCCGGGGAGCGATGCTCGACGAGATCCGCGCGGCAGACTGGATGCCCCGTTCGGTGCGCGAAAAGCTTTCCCACGTCCAGCAGGTGAAAGGAGAGCTGACCGCCCTTTACAAGCGCGAGCCGAGCCGGCTGGAGATCGCCGGTCGAATGGGGATGACGGAAGAGGAGTTCGACCGGATGTCGGTGGATATCGAACCCCACCACCTGGTGAGCCTGGAAGATCTGATGGATCCGGAAGACGCGGACGGCCCGACGCTTCTGGACCGGATGGCGTCCCCGCATGACGGCGATCCGCTGGAATGTCTTCTGCAAAGCGAAGCGTCCGAAAAACTTTGCCAGGCGATCGATCGTCTTCCGGAAAAACAGCGGCTTGTCCTGTCCCTCTATTATTATGAAGAGCTGACCATGAAAGAGGTCGCGCGGATCGTGGGGGTCAGCGAATCCCGCGTCTCCCAGATCCATGGACAGGCTCTGGAGGCGTTGAAGCGCTCTCTCGTCGAAGCCCCCGATTCGGAAGGCGCATCCTCCCGGCAAACGGTTCGCCATGGCGGCTGACCCGGAAGAACCTCTTCCGGTGCTCCGGGGCGATTTTCCGTGACTCGTCCCTTTCCGGACCGTCTGGCCCGCGTGTTGGCGGACGTAACGGGAATCCATCACGACCCGGCCCGCCATTATCTTCTGGAAAGCCGGCTGTCCGGTCTCGTGCGACGCTTCGATCTCGACTCTCTCGAATCGCTGGGCCTCCTTCTCGAAAAGACCCGGCCAGACCAGGGCCTCTGGCCACACGTCTACGATGCCATTTCCACCGGAGAGACCTATTTTTTCCGGGACAGACCAGGTCTCGACCTGCTCTTCTCTTCCCTTTCCGCTTCACCTGTCCTTCGGACCGGACCGGTCCGTCTCCTTTCCGTCGGATGCTCTTCCGGCGAAGAAGTTTACACTCTCGCCCTTCTGGCACTCAAAGCCGGGAGACTGGACGATTTCCGTTTGGAAGGGATCGATCTGTCCTTTGCCCAGATCGAAAAAGCCCGAAGCGGGATCTACGGACAGCGTTCCGTGCGCCGGGTTCCGGAAGATCTTCTGGAACGGGGATTCGTTCAGGAACAGTCGCTTTTTCGGGTCCGCGACGTGGTCCGGACCGCCACCCGGTTCTCCCGTGCCAACATCCTGTCCGTTCCGTCTCCGGCGGACAGCTATGAGGGGATTCTGTGCCGGAACGTGATCATCTATTTTGATGAGGAAGTCCGGAGAAAACTAATCAACATTTTTTATCGACTGATTTCTCCAGGAGGGTTTCTTCTTACCGGGACAGGAGAATTGTTCCCGGATGGAGGTTCCCCTTTCCATATCGAATCCCGGAATGGTATCGTCCTTTATCAGAAAAAGTGAGGGTCTGCGGTCAGGCCGATTTATGGGATGGACGGGCTGTTTTTCTCCGGAGAGTCGACCGATAAGACTTTCCGTAGGGAAGAAGACGGCCCTGTCACGGGTTCCAGCAGGGAGGAAAAAGCGTGGATTTCAATATGCGGGTTCTGGTCGTCGACGATTTTTCGACCATGCGGAGAATCGTCAAGAACACTCTCCGACAGATCGGGTTCACCCAGATCGAAGAAGCGGAAGACGGGCAGAAAGCGTTCGACCGGCTGATGTCCGAAAAATTTGATTTTGTCGTCAGTGACTGGAACATGCCGAACATGACGGGGATCGATCTCTTGAGAAAAGTCCGGGCCGAACCCCAGCTCAAGCATCTCCCCTTTCTGATGGTGACGGCCGAGGCCAAGCAGGAAAACGTCGTCGAGGCCATCAAGGCGGGCGTGTCCAACTATATCGTCAAACCGTTCACTGTGGCGACCCTTCAGGAAAAGATCGCCAAGATCTTCAAGGAAAAGTGACAGGAAACGGACAAAAGAAGGCCACCATCCGGAGCGATCGAGATGTCTGATGCGTTTGACAATGACGAGATGAAGGAAATTCTCCAGGATTTTCTGACGGAAGCGGAAGAGATGCTGGAAGGTCTCGACACCTTTTTCGTCCAGCTCGAAGCCCGCCCGGATGACCGGACCCTTCTGAACGAAATTTTCCGTACCGCCCACAGCATCAAGGGTTCGGCCGGCTTCATCGGACTGAACCGGATTGTGGAAGTCGCCCATCATGCCGAGAATGTGCTCAACCAGCTCCGCCAGGGGCAAATGCGCGCGGAACCACTCGTGATCGACATCATTCTCGAGGCGATGGACGCCCTGAAGCTCCTGGTCAAGGAAGTCCGCACCGGCAATCCCGCGGACGTGGACATCGAATCCCTGAACCAGAAGCTCGATCTTCTGATGCAATGGGGGGAGGACGTCCAGGCCGAATCGTCTCCGGAAGGGCCGGAAGCAGCGGACCGGGGAGAGGTGCCGGATGAGCCGGATCACGACGCCTCTCGTGGCGGCGATTCCGCCGGCACCTCCGTTTCTGCCGGGGAAAATTTTCAGGTCGAGGACGAAGAAATGGCGACGGTTCCCCCGGAGGAGACTTCCCGGAGGGAACCTGCCCGTTCGGGAAAAGGCCTTGCCCCAAGACCAGAGGCACCGGTTTCGCCCCCTCCTTCCGAAGCGTCCGCTTCGGTCGGCGGAGAGGCCGACCAGACGATCCGGGTCGAGACGTCGAGGCTCGACAACGTGATGAATCTTGTCGGGGAACTGGTTCTGGGACGGAATCGACTGGTCCGGCTGTCGGGCGAGCAATCGGGGGTCGGAGACCCGGAAAGGA
This sequence comes from Nitrospirota bacterium, assembly GCA_021826965.1. Classification (GTDB taxonomy): domain Bacteria; phylum Nitrospirota; class Leptospirillia; order Leptospirillales; family Leptospirillaceae; genus Leptospirillum_A. Next base: position 2,992 of record JAKAYA010000013.1, on the reverse strand, counting down.
AACTGAAGGAGATATCGGAGGCTGTCGCCCAACTGTCGCGGGTGACGACCGACCTCCAGCTGGCGGTGATCAAGACGCGGATGCAGCCCATCCGGAAAGTTCTCGGGAAATTCCCCCGTCTGGTTAGAGACCTGTCCCGAAAGATGGGAAAAGAGGTCCGGCTGGAGCTGTCGGGAGAAGAGACCGAATTGGACAAATCGGTTATCGAGGAGATCGGAGACCCTCTCGTCCACATTATCCGAAACGCCATCGATCACGGTCTCGAATCTCCCGAAGAACGGCAGTCTGCCGGAAAGCATCCGGAAGGGATTGTGCGGATCGGCGCCTACCAGGAGGGAAACTCGATCGTGATCGAGGTTTCCGACGACGGAAAAGGGATCAGCGTCGGAAGGGTCAAAGAGAAAGCCATCGAAAGAAGGTTGATCTCGGAGGCCGATGCCGACCGGATGTCGGAGGGCGAAATTGTCAACCTCATTTTTCTTCCGGGGTTTTCCACCGCGGAAACGATCACGGACGTTTCCGGCCGGGGGGTCGGGATGGACGTGGTCCGGACCAACATCAACAAGATCAACGGTTCGGTCGAGGTCCGGACCACGCCGGGAACCGGTTCCACCTTTGTCATCCGGCTGCCGCTGACCATCGCCATCATTCAGGCCCTGATGATCACCATCGGCGCCGAAGTCTATGCGATCCCCCTTCAGACAGTGGTGGAAACGGTCAAGATCACCCGGGAAGACGTCCGGACCTTGTCCGGATCGGACGTCCTGAACCTCCGGGATCAGGTGCTTCCCCTGCTCCGGCTCCGCGACGAGTTCAAGGTGCAGGAGCAGGAATCGGAAATCGCGAATTCTTCCCGATGTTATGTGGTGGTGGTCCAGCTCGGCTCGCGTCTCCTGGGGCTCGTCGTCGACCGGCTTCCGTATCAGGAGGAGGTGGTCATCAAAAGCATGGGGCCTCTCCTGTCCGGCATCCGCGGGATGGCGGGCGCGACCATCACCGGAGACGGAAAAGTCGTCCTGATTCTGGACGTGGGCGAAATCCTGCAGGACATCCAGATCCGGCAGCAATCGGGGCCCATGTCTGCAGGGTTCCCGACTGCCGCAATCCGATCCTGATCGTCCGGAGATGATCCGTGTTCTGGTTGTGGATGACTCCCGCACCTTCCGGAAAGCGCTGTGCCTGATTTTTTCGAGGTCTCCGGACGTGTCGGTGGTCGGCGAGGCGTCTTCGGCGGAAGAGGCGATCGGACTTCTCCACGATCTGTCGCCGGACGTCGTGACGCTCGATATCGAGATGCCCGGGATGGGGGGGTTGATGCTGGCGGAACGGATCCGCAGGGAGTTTTCCGCGCGGATCCTGGTTGTCAGCGGACAAACCCATCTGGGGTCGCGGACGGCGGTGGAAGCTCTTCTGAAGGGAGCGCACGACATTCTGGAAAAGCCGGGGAACCTGGAGAACAACCCTTTGTTCCGTGCGGCGCTTATCCGGAAAGTCCACGAGCTCTCGGAAATGAACGGGACCTTTTCTGTCTGCCGGGAGCCGGCGACTCCCTTTTCCGGCATGCGTTCCCGGGACTTTCCGTCCCTTCTCGTCGTGGGGGGATCCACGGGGGGTCCGGCGGCTTTGTCGGTGCTCCTGGACAGACTGTCGGGGGCGCCTCTCCCGCCGGTCGTGATCGTTCAGCACATGCCTCCGGCCATCCTGCCCCACCTGGCCGAACGGCTGGAACAGCAATTCGGGATCGAAGTCCGCATGGCCTACCAGGGAGAAAACCTGCTTCCGGGAACCGTCCGGCTCGCGCCCGGGGGCCTTCATCTCCGACTGGAGAAAAAGGAGGAAGGCATTTTTTCGGTCAGACTGGAAGAGGATCAAGGCGTATCTCCACATGTGCCGTCCATCGACCGCATGTTCGATTCGGCATCCCGAATCGCCGGAGAGAAAGCCATCGGTGTTCTGTTGTCGGGTCTTGGGGACGATGGCGCCCGGGGGCTCCTCTCCATTCGAAAGGCCGGAGGCGAAACCCTGGTGCAGGCCCCGGAAACGGCTGCAGCGCCGGGAATGCCGTCGGCCGCCATTGGCATGAAGGCAGTCCGGCACATACTCCCCCCGGCCTCTATCGGTATGACGCTGGCCGGATGGTTCCGGGAGAGGTCTTCCGGATTGTCGGGGAAGCCGTTTTGTCCGTAGGCGACACAGAGGAGTGATGAAGATGAAATTCAGCCTTGGGAAAAAAATACAGCTTGCGACTGCCCTGACTCTTCTTCTTGTTCTGGGGGCTTCCGGGGTCCTGGTGCTCTACAGCGCCTCCGGTGACCTGATGAAACAGGAAAAGGGCCGTTCCGACATGATGGCGCAATCCATCATCAAGGGATTGTCCACCGTGATGATGTCGGTGAACGCTCCGGTCATGAGCCACAACCTGATCGACGACCAGAAGAAGCTCGACGGCGTTCTCCGGGTCCAGATGATCCGTCGTGACGGGGTCCAGGCCTTCTATGACAACCAGACGATCCGGAAGGTGAACGACTGGCGCCACTACAAGGCTTACGCTCCGCGCATCTTCTTCAACCATCCGAAGCACCGCACCGGCCATTTTGCCACGGATCCGCGCTTCCGGGACGTTTTTCTCTACGGAAAAGCCGTCTCCTACCGGGAGAACGTGGACGGCAAGCCGGCGTTGACGAAGCTTTTCCCGGTCCGCTTCGAAAACAACTGTTATCTGTGTCACGGATATCAGGCGAAGCAAAAAGTGATGGCGGTCCTGCGGATTTCCACCCCGCTCACGGATCTTAACAGCGCCCGCCACCGTCTCGTTCTTCAGATCGTCCTCTTTTTCGGCGGAGCGATCGCGCTTCTTCTGGTGATCCTTTCGCTCACGATCCGGTCGATCACCATCCGTCCGCTGCATGAAGTCGTGGAGGTGATCGAGTCGACCGCCGAAGGCGACCTGACGCGGACCATCCCATCCCGTACGTCGGATGAAAAGATCGGA
>JAKAYA010000103.1 GCA_021826965.1 Nitrospirota bacterium | reverse complement strand
CCCGGGACGGTTTGTGAAGGGAGCCGTCAGCGGGAATTTTCCCGGACCCGCATCATGCAGTTTCCTCCCCGCTGGAATTCATAGGGAACCGGTTCGATCGACACACGGTAGCCTTCATGGGAGAGATTTGTCCGAACGGCATTCAGATGCCGGGAGGGGACGGCGCCCAGTTCGAGGAGGGGAAACAGACGGACTTCCCGGGCGACGCGCGCGAGTTCCCGGATGGACTGGAGGTGAAACTCCAGGGACAGATGTGCGCTGTAGAGAAACAGAAAATGGGAGCAGATCGCCGTGCGGAAAGACTGGTCCGGGAAAGGAAGATCCGGAAGAGATCTGTCCAGGTAGCGATGTTCCGATTGTCCGCGGGGATAATCTTCGAGAAAGGCATCCATCGCTGTTCGTCTGACTTCTCCCAGGTTCTCTACCGAGGGGATGTTTTTCCAGACGAACTCATGGGCGTTTTTCCGGGTTTCTTCGAGAACCGTATCGAAGACCTGATCGATCCGGTCGCGAATCTCTGGAGACGAGTAGCGGTAGAGAGGGTCGACGGAAACGACGTTTCCTCCCCGTTTCGTGAGTTCGGCGTTGAAGCTGGCCGGTCCGTCACCGCATCCCAGAATTCGACCCTTCAGATCCTGATCGGAAAGCTCGAACATGTTCCGGTATTCTTCGAAGGAACGGCCCCACGGGACAACTTCCTGCAACTGAAACGGCATGATGCTCCTTTTTCAATATTCTTGATGGAGTATACCGGTCGGGAGAGGAAAAAATCCAGGACAACGGGGAGAAAGACTGATCGGACAGGAGGTTCCCGGAAAGAGTTCCGGATGCGGAGACGGGGGGGGTGAAAATACCGGCATAACGTCGGACTGTCGGGTAAAAATCACACAAGGCATCAAAGGGTTCCGGCGAGAAGCGCCCGTTCCTGAAGGACCCGCCAGGCTCCCCGGGCAAGTTCCTTCCGGGTCATTCCCTCCGGTGTGATGGGTGGAAAAATATCGACGCGCGCCGAAATCCGTGGCTCGCCCAGGGTTCTCCAGAACGATCGGGCGAAGCTTTCGTTGTCGGTATAGGAAACCGGCAGGGAGGACCCGCAGGTCGCCGACACGTAACGCAGGTACAGGGGAAGAACCGGCTTGCCCGTCGCGATGCAGATCTCGAACATCCCGGTCCGGAAGGGAAGAAGATGGGTTCCGGAAGTCGTCGTTCCTTCCGGAAAGACGCACACGGAGAGGTCTTTCTCAAGGAGGGTCCGGGCAAAGTGGAGTGTGTCGAAAAAGGAGGACAGACGATTTCTGCCGAGAAACAGGGTGCCCGCTTCCCGGGCGGAAGAACCGATCACGGGCCAGAGGGCGATTTCTTCCTTGGCCACGAACCGGGTGGGGAAAAGGGCCCGGATCACCAGGATATCCATCCAGGAAATATGATTGGATACCAGCAGGTACGCCCCCGGGTCCGGCCGTTCGCCCGTCAGGGCGAGTTCCACCCCCAACAGGGAGAGAAGGTCCCGGCACCATCGGGACAGGGGATCTTCACTGTCAATGCCGGTCGTCTTGGGGACGAAAAGACCCCGGGCCACATGGGCCGCCGTCCGGAGGCCACGGACGCTTCTGCGGGAAAAAGAAAGACTTCTCCTCCGGGATCCGGAGGAAGGGGAAAGGCTGCTGGAAAGACTCATACGGAAGACTCCTTCCCGGGTTCACGACGGAAAAAATGGCGGACATATCGCCCGTTGATTGCGGAAACCGGCAACCACACGGGAAAATCCGCGGTCCGGAAAACCGGATCGTAAGAGGGGTTCCCGATGATCCGGGCACCGAGTCGAAGATAGCCCTTGAGAAGGGGTGGCAAGGCCGGAACGGCTTTGTCGGGAAAGGGGCGGCGGACACATGGAAAGGGCCGGTAGGGAATCGCCGGACCTATAGATGTTTCCCGGGCGTGATCCTGAAGATAGGTCCAGATGCTGTCGGGATCGAGGGCGGAGTCCGTCAGATCGACGCTGGCGCATCCCATGAGATAAGACATGTTTTCGGCTTGAAGGGTCTGGACCAGAGCCGACCACAACAGGGCGATCACACCTCCCTGACGGTGTTCGGGATGGACGCAGGACCGACCGAGTTCCAGCGTCCTGTCACGGTAAGAGTCCAGCGCGGAGAGGTCGAACTCCGTTTCGGCGTAGGTTCCGCCGGCTTTTCGGGATCCGGCGGGATCGAGGACCCGGTAGGTCCCGATGCACCGTCCTGTCCGGTTGTCGGTGACGATGAGATGCCTGGCAAAGGCATCGAAGGAATCGCATTCCGGGGCAATCGCGTCTTCGGGTATCCCGGGAGGACAGAACCCGAAGGCCAGGGCACGAAGTTTCTGGGCCATGAGAACGTCTTTGTCTGTCTTGGCCCATCGGACCGTGAAGGTGGTGTCGGAGAGTGCAGGGGAACGAACCGCGTGCAAAGGGGCCATGAGAACCTCCCTTGATAGGTGGATATTTCACCCTAGGGAGGATAGACCCCGAAAATGACAGGAAACTCGGCAAGATGTTACGGGAGGAGGACAAAATGCCGGAAAGTGTTCGGGCGCATTTATTTTTCTGAGCTGCCTATTCGGCAGTGAACCTCTCAACCATCGCCTTGGCAAGAGGAAAAATCCGGATTTTGACGAGGAGCGATCTCTGATATTCAGGGAGTATAGGATGTTGTCTGTCAATGACTTGGACGAAATTTAACCGTTTTATCGACAATAAGGATTTTGACTGGTTCTGAACCCGAACGGACATCGGAAATTTTTCGAAACGATTGCTTGAAGACTGTCGTTAATAAGGAGCATTCCCGTGTTTGTAGCAGGAGAATGGGTAAAAGAAGAAACTTCTCAACCGAATAATTCACTGTGGGAACCAAGACGAGCCAAGCGTAAGGTAACTCCATCCGACTTTCGATAAATCAAGAGCAAGTCGGGTTTGATATGACATTCGCGATAACCGCCCCAATCACCACTCAAAGATCGGAA
>JAKAYA010000102.1 GCA_021826965.1 Nitrospirota bacterium | reverse complement strand
TGACGATCACCCCAACCCGAGCCCTCGCGGAAGAGGCCGCAGAAAAAGGCGGTGGGCTTTTTCGTGAGGGCAGGACGGACGATCCGGCCCGGGTCGGGCATTGCCCGATCTTCCCGAAAATTGTGCCTTTCAGTGAGAAATGGCGCTCAGTCGTTGCCCACAAGTGCCTCGACTGCCCTTTCGGGGAGGCGGCCATGGATGTCATCAGGGGCGAAACGCCAACAGAATCCCCTTGCCCTCATATTCTTCACGTCAATGACTCCCGAACTTCTCCGGTGCTGACCGCAACGGCGGCCATGCTGGAAGGAGACCCGAATCTCGGGTCCTCCAGATGCGGGGACGCGATCGTCCCACGGCAAGTGACCCTGGACGACACGAGCGAATTGAACGACCACCGCTATATTCATGGGGGCCACATCGGGGAGTGGATCCGGGCGGCTCATTATGCGATCAATCACGACCGGGCGAAAATCGCCTCAGGAGAGACAGCCGACGGGGAAGAAAGCCGGCAAGAACGGTTCGAGGCGACGGAAGCCCTGATCCCCCACCTCGACTCCCTCGCCCGGCTTCTTTCGGAAAACCCCGGAGAAGAGCAAATCCGGCTCCTTCCGGAAGACTGGAAAGAGTTTTCCCGTCTCGCCCTATCTTCGAAGCTTCGATGGATGGACGGGATTTCGGCGGAAGCGGTCTATCGCGATCGGGAAGGAACTCTCGAAATCCCGCTCCGGGGGCTCAAATCATTAGGGGAAGCTCTTGAGAGAGGAACGGCCTGGGTCCGCAAGTCAGTTTTGCATTTCGCATCCCCGACGAAGGCTTTCAAGGCCATCCAGGACGGGGCTCTCGTTCTCGACGCGACCCCTTCCCTCGCCGTCCGCCAGATCGTCAAGGCTTTGGGTGGGGACGTGACCGAGATTCGGGTACAACAACCGTCCCTTGTCGTCCGTCAAGTCGCCTCCGGATCTCATGGAAAAACCGCCTGTCTCCCTGATTCGCCATCATTCGAACGAGAGAAGAGCCGGTTTCTCTCCGTTGTCGCTGGTGCAGTCGAGAAGCACGGCGCGGAGAACATCGCCGTCCTCAGCCACAAGTCGTTCGTAGAAGCCGTTTCGGGAGAGATTCCGGCGGATGTGGATGTTGGCTGGTGGGGTTGCCACAACCGGGGTTTGAACGATTGGGAAACCAAGACACATATTGTCGCCTGGGGTATCCCACAGCTTTCTCCCTCCGTTGCGGAACGAGAGTATATGTCCGACCGGCAAGGCGTCTTAGAGGCCGGAGGAACCGCCTGGCCGGAATGGAATGGGGCCAGAGGAGAAAAGTGGTACGGAATCCCCGGCCAGGCGAAAGAGATCCGGGCGAACGGGTACCTGAATGATTTTGTCGACAATTGGGCGCGGGAGAGGACCACCGCTGAGCTTGTGCAGGCAATAGGGCGAATCCGGGCGGTCCGGAGACATGACACGTCTCTGTCCGTCGAAATCCATTCCGATTTTCCTTTTCTAGGTTCTTTCGGACTCGAAATTCACGAGGTTACACGTCCGAACTGGAGGACGATGTCCGATTACCAGAAAGAGCGGAAGGATGGGCAGGTCGAGAAGGGCATCATCGCTTTTCATGCGACGGGCGGAGGGGGTCGGCGACTAGCCAACGAGTGGCTAAAAGAACACGGGCTGGACGGAATCAAACCGGCTTCGTGGCCAGAGTTGAAGAAAATCGCAGGCGGTTCCCGACAGGAATATACCTTATTCGAATCGGGAACCCTCCCGGATTTTTTTGGAAAAGATGTTTGTTTGCTCATCAAGGCCCTTGACCGGCTGGCCGATTATGCCACCGAGGAGGCCATGACGTTGACGGAACTTGCCAAGTTCGGTCTTGTCGATCCCGACCCGCTGGAAGTGGTTGCGCTAAAGATCCTCCGAGCCTCGGGTCGGGAGAGGGAACGTCGGGAAGTCCCTCGCGAATCGTGGGTTCGAGATCGACTCCGGAGTGGGTCATGACCAATCCGGAAAAATGACTCCGGAACTGGCAGGTCTTTTCCCTCCCGACGTCTGGGACCCGGACGACCTTGGTCGATCCGGGAGGCGAAGGGAGGGGGATTCAATACAAGGGAAAAAGGACCTCATAGCCACCACACCCTATGCACCCGAGGTTAAAAATGGTGGGAATTGGTAATAGAAGGCGGAAACAGGTAGCAAAAGAGGCAAACAGTGCGGGAATCGGTAATGAAAGGCGGAGATCGGAAATAAAGCCGTGGTGATTGTTATAAATCGGAGGGAAAACGGATGGAAACAGGTAGCCTGAAAGATCTGATTGAACTGGGTTTAAAACCCCGGCGAGGAATTCCCGGATTAATCCTTGACCATTTTTTGGAAGTCGTTGAAGCCCGGGAGCTTGGCTGGAGATGGCGCGATATTGCTGAAGCGATGGGGAGATCAGGAGATGAAAAGGCCATGTCAACGGCGTTCTGGAGGATCAAAAAACGGTTCGAATCCGGGAAGCTCAAGGTTTCTGGGAAGGACCAGCAATACAGCAGAAAGGAGGAGAAAAAAGAAGAGAAGAAGAAATCCCCGGGGCTGGAAAGGCCGGTCCCGGCGGGCGGGGCAAGATTGATTGCGGAACAAAAAACGGAAGATCTTTTTAACAGCATGCCAAAAATGTAAAGGGGGAACACATGGATCGGATTCTATTTTTTTCACATGGAGATAAAGGTGGGGTCGGAAAGTCGATGACTTCAACGTTTGCGGTTGAATTTTCACTGAAGTCTGGCGGATTGATGCTCGTGGAAACAGACCCGAAGCAACCAGATGTGGGAAAAAGATACCGGGAAGATCCGGATGTTACGTTGGCCGCACTAAGTCTTAACCAGGCTGGGGATGCGGCGAACGCCCTGGCCCGGTTCGGGGATCGACTCGAAAAAGAAAGAGCGGAGCGGGTTGTCGTGAATCTTCCTTCGGGCGCGGGAGAGACGATCGACGAATTCGCCGGGGCGATTCGGGAGCTTGCGGACGGGCTCGGATATC
>JAKAYA010000046.1 GCA_021826965.1 Nitrospirota bacterium | reverse complement strand
CGGCGGAGCGATCGCGCTTCTTCTGGTGATCCTTTCGCTCACGATCCGTACGATCACCATCCGTCCGCTGCATGAAGTCGTGGAGGTGATCGAGTCGACCGCCGAAGGCGACCTGACGCGGACCATCCCATCCCGTACGTCGGATGAAATCGGCGAACTGATCTCCCATTTCAATACGATGGTCGGAAAACTCCGGACCCTGGTCATGCGCCAGCGGGACGTGGGAAACCGGGCCATGGAGGCGACGCACGAAATGGTGACGAGCCTCGACGGAATCCGGAGCCGCGCCGATCAGGAAACGGGCCAGATACAGACAGCCGCGGCGGCGACGGAAGAGTTGTCCCGATCCCTGGGAGACGTGGCGAAGAATACCCGCACAGCGGCGGATCTCTCCAACAAGACCGACGAGGAAGCCCGGAAGGGGCTGGAGTCGATCCAGCGGGCGTCGACCGAACTGGGCCGGATTTCGGAAGTGGTGGGCCAGGCGTCCGAAAGCATCCAGGAGTTGGGAAAGAGCTCGGATCAGATCTCGGAGATCGTCAACATCATCGACGAAATCGCGGAACAGACGAACCTTCTCGCCCTGAACGCGGCCATCGAGGCGGCTCGCGCGGGCGAACAGGGCAAAGGGTTCGCGGTCGTGGCGGACGAGGTGAGGAAACTCGCCGAACGGACCACGCGCTCCACGCATCAGATTTCGGAAACCATCCAGTCGATTCAGTCTCTGACGGAAAAGTCCGTGAAGGTCATGACGAAGGGCTCCAAGGAGCTGGGGGATCTGATCGGGGTCATGCGGTCGGCGTCCGACCTGCTTTCCGGCATCGTGGCTTCCGTGCGGGAGGTCACGGTCCAGGTCAACCAGATCGCCATGGCAACGACCGAACAGAGTCAGGCGGTGGATCAGGTCGCCGGAGCGGTGGAAAGTTCCTCCGTCGGGATCCAGACGATCCGTCAGTTCGCGCTGGAAGCCTCGGAGGCCGCGACGGGGCTCGAAAACAAGATGCAGGAGCTGGAACGGTATATCGGTCAGTTCCGGATCGACGAGTAAAGAACCTGTTTGGACGGAAGGGAGGCCAAGGATGAACATGCCGGACAGGATCGCCGCTGATGACGGGATGGATCCGGGAAAGACGCCGGGAGGCCTCGTCGACTTCGGCGCCGACGTTCTGCAGATGGTCAGTTTTCGACTCTCCGGCGAGGATTATGCAGTCGACGTCATGGCGGTCCAGGAGATCAACCGGTTGTCGGACATGACGCGTGTCCCGAAAGCTCCGTATTTCGTGGATGGGGTGATCAACCTGAGGGGAAAGATCCTGCCGGTGATCAATCTCCGGAAACTTCTGGGATTCCCGCCTCTTGCCGTCGTGACGGAAGAGATGAGGATGATCGTCGTGAGCGCGGAGGGGTCGCTGGCCGGACTGACGGTGGACGAAGTCGACCAGGTCCTCCGGATTCCCCGGACGCGGGTGGAAGAGCAGAACGACCTGGGTATCGGCAAATCCCTGGGGGACGTGATCCGGGGAGTGGCACACATGGAAGACCGGCTGGTCACATTGCTGGATATCGGAAAACTCCTGTCTGTCCGGATCGCATGACGGACGCAGGAAAAGCCGGGGGAAAGCCATGGACATAACCACTTTGCTCGGCCTTCTGATCGGTTTCGGAGGGATTCTGGGGGGAGCGGCCATCGAAGGCCTCCCGCTCGGGACGATTTTTCAGTCGACTGCGGCGATCATCGTGTTCGGGGGAACGATCGGCGCCACTTTGGTGACAACGCCCATGGCGCAGGTTCTTGCATCGGTCCACGCCATTCCCCGACTCTTCCTGAACCCCAAAAGCGACCCGGTCCGCATCATCCGGAAGATCGTCGAACTGTCCAAAGTGTCGCGGAAAGAGGGATTGTTGAAACTGGAGGCCTATCTCGACGATCCCTTTATCCGGGAGGATTCGTTTTTGACACGGGGGGTTCGCATGGTCATGGACGGGACCGATATCGCCAAGGTTCGGGACGCTCTGGAGACCGAGTCCCGTTATATTGAAGACGAGGAAGCGGCGTCCGCCAAGGTCTTTGAGGCGGCCGGAGGGTATGCCCCGACCATTGGAATTCTCGGCGCGGTGCTGGGGCTGATCCACGTGATGAGCAATCTGTCCGATCCCAACAAGCTCGCGGAGGGGATCGCCACCGCATTTGTTGCGACGGTCTACGGGGTGGGTTCGGCCAACCTGGCTTATCTGCCGCTGTCCGGGAAGCTCAAGATCAAGAACCACTTCGAAGGCCGGAACCGGGAAATCATCATCGAAGGTCTGGTGGCGATCGGCCAGGGAGAGAATCCCAACAACATCGAGGACCGTCTCATGGGGTTTCTGAATGAGAAAGAGCGCTCCGGGATGGGAAGCAAGGGATAGGCCCGCTCATGGCCAAAAAACCTCGTCATGAGGATCACGAGAACCTCGAACGCTGGCTGGTGTCCTATGCGGACTTCATCACGCTTCTGTTCGCTTTTTTTGTCATGCTCTACGCCATCGCATCGGTTAACACGGGCAAGTTCCGGGTGCTGTCGAACGCGATCGTCGCGGCTTTCACCCACAAAAAGCAGATCCGCCTCACCCACGTCATTATCCCGAAGGATTTGGCAACGCCCGGCAAGGCGACATCCCAGGTCGAACCGGTCATGGTCCAGGCGATGCAGCTTCTGGTACAGAAATCCTCCGAAAAAGGGAACATGAAGGTTGTCCAGACGCGGGAAGGGATCGTCCTTCGGATCCAGTCCCGTTTTCTTTTCGCTTCGGGCCACGCCCGGTTGCGCAGCAAGTCTGTTCCCGTCCTCCAAAAAATCGCGGCTCTCCTCGCCCGCACCGATCATGAGATCCGGGTGCACGGGTATACCGACAACCAGCCCATACGGACGTCCCGTTACCCCAGCAACTGGGCTCTTTCGACGATGCGCGCCGTCAACGTGTTGACCCGCTTGCTCGAGTATGGTTCCATAGATCCCGGACGCATGGGCGCTGCCGGATTCGGGAAGTTTCGGCCCATTGCTTCCAACCTGACGCCGGAAGGCCGGGAAAAGAACCGTCGGGTGGAAATCCTGATCATGAACCGGAAATATGTCCCTCATTCGTCGGTGGGGCCGGCACCGTCTTCCAGCCCTCCCCGGAAGCCCCCGGCACCGGCTTTGCCGGCCGCTCCCCGGATCTAGTCCCGAAAGAGGAGAAACAGTATGGGAATTTTGCCGACCGTGGGCGTCCAGCAGGTGGTGGAACAATTGCCTGTTCTCGCTCAACAGGCGTCCCTGCCCGCCGGTCCGGGGGCGTTGCCCGTTCCTCCGGCTCCGGAAGGGATCCGGGATGTGATGGAAATCGCCCGGGCAGCGCGCCTGGAACCAGTGGAAGAGTTTTCCGGGCCGGGCGACCGGACGGAGGCTCCGGACGATCGCCGATCCTCTTCCCGGAAGGGTGGAGAGCGCCGGAAAAACCGGCGCCGGCCCCTCGACACCCGGGTCTGATCCGGGGACGCGAACGCAGAAAGGTTCTTGATGAGCTTTGCCGTTTTTCAAGGGATCCTCGACGGGACTCTCCTGATTTTTCTCGCCGTCCTTCTGGCTTATGTGCGCGTGGTTCGGAGACAACTGCGCCGGTTGACGCGGGAGAAATCGATGGTCGCCGTCGTCCGGGACGATCCGGAAGAACGGATGTCCGTATTCCGGGAATCGCTGGAAAAGAGTGTCCGGGAGATGGACGCCCTTTCGCGGGAAGCGGTCGACCGGACCGACCGTCTCAAGGTTCTGCTGCACGATGCCCAGCAATGGCTGGAAGATCTCGAACGCCTGGAGAAGACGGAAAAAGCGCGGACTTCTGCACCTTCCGACGTCGGGCCCGCTTCGGACCCGACGCCTCCTTCCCCCCGGATTTCGAAAACCTCCCGGGAGTCCCGTCCCGAACCCCGGACCGATATCGAGAAAGTTCTTTATCTGATGGAGCAGGGACGGACGGTGTCCGAAATCGCGCAGACCCTGGGGAGGGGGGAGGGAGAAATCGAGTTGATGCTCGGTCTGTCCAGACTGTCGGACGGGCGGTCGGGATCCGGCCGATAGAGGCGGGTGATCCTGTGCTCGAACCGGCCGGATCCGAATCCTTCTTGTCCCGTAATGCTCTTTTCCGGTCTCTCGTTTCCCGGCTTGATGCGATCTCCGGAAAGCCGGACGTTCTTCCCCTGATCCTTCTGGCGCGCCCCCATCCCCGGGACGGCGATCTCCGCTACTGGTCCTCCACACTTGAAACCTGGTTTCCTCCTCTTCCGTCGAACGGGTCTTCTCCCCGGGAAAGTCCGCTTCATGTTCTGGCTGTCCGTTCCGGGACCGGCTGGATGATCCGAAAAAACCGGTCCGGTTCCGGCCTGGAGAACTCCGGAGAGATCTTGTGGCGAATCGCATTGTCTTCCGGCGAAGAGAGGAAAGGGGGATCTCCGGAAACGGCCAAAACGGCGCAAGAGCCGTCCGACAGAAAGGATCCGTCTTTTTCCTCGCGTCCGGACGTCGGCGCTGCATTTGTCGAACGGACTGGTCCCCTGCCCGGCGGACTACCGATTTCCGCCTTTCCCGAACGATGCTGGCTCGACATTCGCTGGCCGGTCGTGCCGGATGAATCGGCGGAGGGGGAAGTGCAAGAGAAAGAGAGTCGGATCCGTGCCCCTTCTATCCCCTTTCGACTGGAAGTGTCTTTTACCGGTGACCGGTCGATCGTTCTGGGAGGGGTTTACGAACCATCCGGCCGACGTATGTCGATCCACGCGCGTTCTTCCGACGGACAGATCCTTTCCCGGTGGAACCGGATGCGCTCGGAGGTGTTCCGGGACCTCGACCGGGTCCTGGACATCCGCCTCGATGACCGGATGGCGCAAAAAGACGGGGCGGACGAATGAACCGCCCGGAAGAACGGAGCACGATCGCCATCGCGCTCGGATACCATCCCGAACGCGATGACGCGCCTGTCGTCCTGGCGTCCGGTCAGGACGAAATTGCGCGGAAGATCCTGGAAATTGCGGCCGAATACCGGATTCCGGTGCGGCATTCTCCCCGATTGACGGATCTTTTGATCCGGGTTCCTCCGGGGCATCCGGTCCCGTCCGATCTGTACCAGGCGGTGGCGGTTCTTCTGGCATATCTTTACCGTTCCGGAGAGGCGGGAGATTTCAGTCTTCCGCCCCCAGACGGGAAATGACGACGTCCTTGAGGACGGTGGCGGGAGAGAGTGAGAGATGGGTCGCGACGATGCGCGCCACGTCGTGCGGCTGGATCATCTCGTCCGGAGAGACCTGCGCGCCGTCCGTCATGGGGGTGGCGACGTATCCCGGGCAGACGGCGAACGCCTTGATGCCGAAGCTTGCGCCTTCCGCGAGAAGAGACTGGGTGAGGGCCCGCAGGCCGAATTTGGAAGCGGAATAGAGGGCGGTCCGGGCCCAGGCTTCAAGGCCCGCCACCGAAGAGATGTTCACGATGGTCCCCCCTTTTTGCTCCTTCATGATCTTCATGGCCAACCCCGACAGGATGAATGGCGCCTCGAGATTCAGCGACATCAGGGACCGAAAGGCTTCCCGGGTAATGTCTTCCACCAGAGACTGCTGCCAGGTTCCCGCGTTATTGACCAGGACATCCAGGCGTCCTCCGCTCCAGACCAGCGCTTCGGTGAACATTCGTTCCGCCTCTCCCGGCTTCGCCAGGTCGGCGACAATGCCGGTTGCGGTGCGGCCCCGTTCCGAAAAGTCTTCGACGATCTTCTCGAGCCGTTCCTTTCTCCTTCCGGTCAGGACGACCCGGTAGCCTTCCCGGGCCAGTTCGTCGGCGATGGCGAGTCCGATGCCCGATGTGGAACCTGTCACCAGAGCAGTTCGATCTTTCATGGACGTTCCTCCTTCGGAATTCCGGCAGAACTTGACGGGCTTGTCGATGAAGCTGCCGATCTGTTGGTTTCCCTCCGTTCAGGATAAAACGATCCGAAGGATTTTGCGATGGTCTGCGGTCCGGATTTTTCTTGTGGAGGCGGTTTTCGTATGCTAGTCTGATGATGTGGAAGACGGGAGGTTCTTGCCCGGTCCGATAGAGCAAACATTGCAGGGAACTTTCATGAACATGAGCCGACCAATCCGGACTCTCTCGGCCTTACGGATTCCGGGCCGATGCTTCGGGACGGTTTCTTCTGTGATTCTCGTTCTTTTGTTCATTACGGCCGGATTTCTCCCCGAAAAGGTCTTCGCATCGCACCATGCTTCAGTTTTACGTCCGAATGCTGTTGTACATTTTCACCGGACCGCCGATTTCGAAAATTTCCTGACAGAACCGCAGAAAGCCGTTTCCACCGACGTCTGCCTTCATGCAGGAGAAGACCTTTCGTCTTCAACGGGCCACGAGATTCTCACCTGTTCCCACGACAGTGCCCTCGTCAAGATTGCTTCGGGAATGTCCGCGCTCGCGGTTCTGCGGCCGTCGGAGATGACGGTGCCCGACCCGGGGAAGGCCTTTTTCGCGCGCCGGGAAGCCTTTTTCCGTTCCTTCTTTTCTTGCGTTCCCGCTCTTCCGCCGAATTCCGTCCGGATCTGAGAGGATCGTCTTCTGCCGGCAGAAGACACTGTCCTTCCGGTGCCGAAGGCCGATCCTGCCGTTTTCCGGAGATTCCGTCTTTTGCGGAGGAATGTCATGCGTTTTCCGATTTTTCCACGATCGGTTGTTTTTTTCATCTTGCTTGCCTCGATTGTCTTTGACCAACAGGGAAGGGCGCGGGGGGCCTCTCCGCCGGCGTCCCGTGGCCCGGTAAAATCAACGATCCATGTCCTGAAAGTCTGGAAAGAAGAGACTTCCGGCGGAGTCCGGCTTTTTGTCCGCCTCCGCCGGATTCCGTCTCCTGCTCCCGGGGAATCCGTCCTCCTGGGTGTTCTGGTGAACGGCCAGGAAAGAGGAACGGTCCGGATCGCGCATAGCGTACAGACTGTCGTCCTCCCTTTCCTTCCGGGGAAGAAGGACCGAATCACGTTTGCGGCAATTTCCGGAGTGCATCCGGTGACCGGGTCCGGGGAAGACGCGTCCGGACTGTGCGATGATGCTGGCAATCCGGTCCGGATCGCTCCGGGAAGCCCCCCGCTTCCGGTCGTGTCGCCATGACGCCGAGAGAGTTTTTTCCCGGATTCCTCCGATGGTTGATTTCGGGGATACGGAGGAAAAGAATCCGCGTCGTCCTTTTATTCGCCATTCCGCTCTTCGTGGGCGTTTCTTGCTTCTTTTCTCCGAATCCCCCGAAGCCGGTCCGGCTTGAAATGTCCGAAGCGGCTCCCGATATTTCGAATGTCCTGACGGATGTGAATCGTCAGACGGACAGCCTTCGATGCGGGCACCTTGCCTCGCCCGATATTCGCGGTGTTCTTTTCTGGGAGTGTGGTCACGGAACAAGAGGGGGATCGCCCCCCACGCATTTTTTTTCCGGACTTCCTTCCGCCAGATTCTTCAGTCTTTCTTCCGGCTTTGTTTTTCCCCGAACAATCCGGCAGAAGCGACCGGAAGACGCTGAAACCGCCCGCCCTTCTCCACCTCCGCGCCATTTTCACGCCTGATTGTTCTTTTTCTGGACAACTTTATCTTGCGCGACGATTCTGTCTCTTCCCGAAAAGGCCCACAGGGTCAACACGGAAGCGAGAGTTCGACTGCCGGTGAAAAACGGATGGATTCAAGAAAGGATCTTGCGATGATGCGCCTTTTGGAATTTTTTCTTCCCTTTTTTCGTCGAAAAAGGAGGTGGAAGACCGTGTCCTGTCTTCTCTTTTCCGGAATGCTCCTGGGCGGTGAGGGGTATTGGGAACAGGCGCGGGCCTGCGTTTTTTGTCTCGAACATATGGGGGTGGACGCGGCCATGTTCTGGACCAACGATGTGATGATGTCGATGCGGTGGGATTATGCGAGCACGCTGGTGAGCGGAAATGCCTGGCTTTCTTCCAACGTCCGCGGTTTTTCCGCATCGGAGCTTCTGATGACCCAGGAAAACACGCTTCAGCTTCTGGTCACCAAAAGGTGGATGGTGCAGGTCACCGAACCCGTCTATTACCGCTGGAACTGGCCGGGGAACACTTCTTCGGGGTATTCGGCGGGTCTCGGAAACAACAGTCCGGGATTTCTCGCGGTGCCCGGAGACCTGTGGATCGCCAACCTTCTTGACGTTTACGACCGGAATACATTTTCCGGGATGACCCGGATCGTTCTGGTTCAGGGAGTGCATCTTCCGACGTCTCCGACCCAGCAGACGTTCAACAACCAGTATGTCAACAGCGATCTGACCGGTTCGGGACAATACGAACTCACGTTCGGAATCGAAGCGATGCACACGTTCACGAACGGCCGATGGATGCTGGTGGGAGACTTTCTCAACTCGTTCGAGCTTCCGAACAACCTGGGAGTGGAAACCGGCGATACGATCAATACCGATTACATGGTGGGATACCGTGTGACGGGACTGCACACCTCTCTTCCCGAACTGTGGGTGACCTTCGGAGACTACATCCACTATAACTCCTCGAATCTGCAGATCAATCCCGAGACGATCAACGGAGTCCTCAATCCGGCTGGTCCGATTCTGGGAACGGAGGCGTTCACGGAGCAGGTGGGAATCGGAACCTGGCTGATCCCCCATAGCATGCCCAACCTGTTGTTGTTCGCCAATGTGATCAAATATCTCTACTGGTCGGCACCCGGAATGTCCGTGGCAAACAATAACCTGGCCCCGTTCCCCACGTTCAAGGCCAACATCGGTTTTATGTGGATGTTTTGACAGGTATCTGAAAAATTCTCATTTCGCCAAGGACGATCCGATGACAAAAAACAAAACACTTGAATTTGCGCTAACGATGCTTGCAGCCACCCTCCTGTCCTCCCTGCCCTTCGTCGGGCCGGTTCTGGCAGCTGAACCGGTCGCGATGGGGGGTGCGATGACGACTGGACCCGCTTCGTCTTCGGCGACCTCCGGTCTGGTTCCATCCACGGGTTTCGCCGTGGAAGGTTTCGCCGGAGGGGATACATCCCTGTCCGGTTCTTACGGAACCACTTCCGGGAGAACGATTCCCTACGATTTCGGATCCGCCCCGCTGTGGGGGATTCGGGTTGGCAAGATGATCTTTACTCCTCTTTATTTCTACCTGACATTCCAGCAGAGCTATTTCTCCAGGAACACCCATACTCTCGTGGGGTTTGGTGCCAATTACTATCTCCCGTCCTTCGATTCCGGGCATTTCGTTCCGTATCTGAACGCCACGTTCGGGGCGTCGGACAACACGGCCGGAGGTGTCGACGCCCAGGCGGGGTACGCCTGGATGCTGGGTGCGGGAGTTCTGTATCCGCTGAATCTGTCCTGGCAGGTGTTTCTGGAGGCCGATGCCTCGTATGAAACCGCTCCTCTCGGCATCAATACCGATATCGGCAGTCCGCCGGGAACCGTCGCGCACGTGACGGATTCCTGGTCGGTTCCGGTCATGATCGGGGTCCGTTACGCGTTTTGAGCCGGCCGGAAAGGGGCTTCGACCGATGGCGGTGTGCCGGGCCCTTGGTTCGGTTGTTCCGGTCTGGTAAAATGCCCCATTGTCTGCAAGGGTCCGCCGCAAGAGGCGTTGGCGGGACATTCGGGATAGAGCCAGAGACATTGGGATATCAACGGAAAGGATCAGCATCAGCCATGGATTTCAGAAACCGGTGGTCTTCGCGCATACAGAGTCTTCCCCCCTACCTTTTTGCCCGCATCGACGAGAAAAAGAGGGAAGCCATCGCCCGGGGCATGGACATCATCAACCTGGGGATCGGCGATCCTGACCTCCCGACCCTCGAACCGGTCGTGGAGTCGGCGAAAAGAGCGGTCGCAAAACCCGAACATCACCAGTATCCCTCCTATGAGGGGATGCTCTCGTTCCGGGAAGCGGTCGCCGGCTGGTACCAGCGTCGTTTCGGGGTCCGGCTCGATCCCGGAAAAGAGGTTCTGGCACTCATCGGGTCCAAGGAGGGGATCGGGCATCTTCCTCTGGCGTTCGTCGATCCCGGGGATGTCGTTCTGGTTCCCGAACCGGGGTATCCGGTGTACCATGCCGGCACCCTGTTTGCCGGAGGGACGACCCATTACATGCCGATTCTGGAGTCCAACGGATATCTGCCGGATCTGGAGGCGATCCCCGAATCGGTCTACCGGAAAACGAAGATCATGTTCCTGAACTACCCCAATAACCCCACGGGGGCGTCGGCGCCAGACGATTTCTTCCCCCGGGCGATCGAAAAGGCGACGCGATACGGCTTCATCCTGGCCCACGATGCGGCCTATTCGGAGATTTACTACGACAACCGTCCATCCCGGAGTTTTCTGTCTTTCCCGGGCGCGAAGGACGTCGGCATCGAGTTCCACAGCCTCTCGAAAACCTACAACATGACCGGATGGCGCGTCGGATTCGCCGTCGGCAATCCGTCGGTCCTGGCCGGTCTGGGCATGATCAAGAACAATATGGATTCAGGCGTTTTTCAGGCTCTCCAGGAAGCCTCGATCGTCGCATTGACCCTTCCGGACGCCGCCTTGTCCGAACTGCGGGCCCTTTATCAGAAAAGGCGGGACTCCTTCGTTCCAGGGTTGCTGCGGGCCGGTCTCCGGGTGACTCCTCCGGGCGCGTCCTTCTACATTTGGGCCGGGCTTCCGAAAGGAATGTCCAGCGAAGAGGCCGCCCTGGCCCTTCTCGACAAGGCGGGAATCGTGTCGACGCCGGGCACGGGATTCGGAAAATCCGGGGAAGGATATGTGCGGTTCGCCCTGACGGTCGACGAAAATCGACTGACGGAAGCGGTCGCCCGGATGGAGAAACTGGCCCTTTTCTCGGGACGCTGATGTGGTTCGGGGTCAGTCTGGGGGGAAATCTCCCGGGGACCCCTGCCGTTTTTTCCAGGGTTCTCCGGACGTTCGAATCGGACGGACGTCTTCTTGTCCTGGGGGTTTCGCGCACGTTTCGCACCCGTCCATTCGAAGACTCCTCTCCCTCTTACTGGAACCAGTGTCTCGTCGGACGGACGTTTTTGGGCGGACGGACGTTTTTCGGGATTCTGGAAGCCGCCGAGCGGCGATTCCGGCGCCGGGGGAAAGGCCGCCTCTGGCCCCGTTGGCTGGATGCCGATCTTCTCTTCTGGTCTCCAGGGGACGGGAACCTGCCGGAAGGAGTCGTCGCGCCCCATCCACGCCTGTCCGGACGCCCGGTGCTCCAGATCCTTCTCGGGGAAGCCTGCCGGATGGGAAAAATCCCGTTTTCGTTTTCGGGAATCCCTTATCCGCCGGGGCATCCGGAAGGTCCTCCTCTTCCCTCCGGTTATCAGGTTGTCCGGCGTTTCCCGTTTCCGGACCGCACCGGTGGGTCCGTCTGACGAAGAGGATTGGAGGTCGTTTTTCTGTTCTCGCCGGATTCTTCTGTCTGATTCTGGCCTGTCAGGTCGTTTCTGCCTCTGCCGTCCGGGCTGACCCTCTCACTGCCGAACTGGAGGGGGGCGAATCGATCTTTTCCCAGAATTCCTGGTTTTACTATGGCCAGGTCGGTGTTTTTTCTCCACTGAACCTGGGGCTGTCTCCCCGACGTTCGTCGGAAAATCCTTCCGTCGGGACGGCCGGGACGTCGGGGGCCACGCTTCACCTGTTCGTTCAGATCACCGATCTGGTTTACCTGACATCCCCCGCGCCCACTCCTCATTCCTTCGATTCCTACCAGGGTCTGAATCCGGCCGTCGGGATCCGTCTTCCGATACCCGGTGGATTCGTGGAAGGGGATGCGGGGGTGGCCCTCGCCGAGGCTTTTCAGCCTTTCTCTCCCGTCACCGTCCAGACGGGGCTTTTCCTCCAGGGAGAGTTCTACCGGACCCTGGGGCCGGGGGCGTTCGATCTGTTTGCCGACTACACGGGCTACATTGCTTTCGCCTACGTGCAGGCACGGTACTTGATTCCGGTCTATCAGGGAGAACACTTTTCCCTGTTCGCGGGCCCGGAAGACATCGGGGAATTCAGCTACAATTATTGGGCCGGTCAGGGTGGGGGTGTCATCGGGGTACAGGTCCCCGCCATCAAGAGCTATATCACGTTCGACGCCGGACTTCTCCGTTCTTCGGCCGGAGAGGGTGCCGGCGGATACGAGGGCTTTTCCTGGTATGTGTCCTTCTGACGCCCGGGGACTCTTTCCCCGATCCGATGAGGCTATCCGCCCGAACGGATCCCGTTCTCCCGAAGACCTTCGGGAAGATCTTTTGTCCTGGTATGAAGGGGTCGCCCGGACCTTGCCCTGGCGCGTCGACCGGACGCCTTATCGGGTCTGGGTATCGGAAATCATGCTCCAGCAGACCACCGTGCGTGCGGTTGTCGCTTACTATGAGCGATTCCTCGAGCGGTTTCCCGATGTCCGGACCCTTTCCGAAGCCCCCGTTGAAGAC
>JAKAYA010000012.1 GCA_021826965.1 Nitrospirota bacterium | reverse complement strand
CGCCCCTTTCGTTCACCCTATCGGGTGGGTCAATGGTTGGTCTGGACACCTGCCATTTTACCAGAAACGACAAGGGGCTTCTTGTTTTTCTATCCCGTTTTCCATCCCTCAATCGCGGTTCTTAGGCCTCCGGCATCTGTTGATCAACGGCCGCCATACCTTGGGCTTGCGGCAATCCGATCTGGCCGTTCGTCTGGGAAAGCCTCAATCCTACGTTTCAAAATACGAAACGGGGGAGCGGCGGCTGGATGTGATCGAATTTCTTGAAGTGTGCGATGCGCTTTCGGTGGATCCGGCGGGGATCCTCGAAAAAATCCGCATGGGGGAGAGAAAATAATCCCGTCCTCGAGCGGAGAGACAATTTTCCTCGTTTTTCCTATTCACATGCACGCGGGATCAGGAACCCCCCGGGCCGCCTCTTTCCCCATTGCCGGTGGAGATTCCCCGGGAGCGGGGAGCGTTTTCGGGCTTGCCTTCCGACAACCGTTCTATCGCATCTCTTGTTAGCTGGTTATAGCTGGTCTATGATGTATAGGGATTGGTTGGGAAAGGAGGAATTTATGGAATTTTTCGTGCAAATAGAAGAAGACAAGGAGTCCGGGGGATTTGTGGTCTGGTGTCCTACCCTTTCCGGTTGCGTCTCGCAAGGGGAAACAAAAGAAGAGGCCCTGGAGAATATCAAGGACGCCATTCGACTCTATCTTGACAGCATGGAGGATCTGAAGCGTCGAGAAAATCTGTTGACGGTTGAAGTCGGCGCTTGACGAAACTCCCCCAGCTCTCCCACGAACGAGTGGTCCGGGCTCTCAAAAAAGCCGGATTCACCATCCTCCGCGAAGGAAAGCACATTTCCATGACAGACGGCTCACGGATACTCATCATTCCCCGCCATCACACCATCAAACAGGGCACGCTCAAGCAGATCCTTCTTTCTGCCGGGTTGACTGTCGAAGACTTTATCCGCTTTTGCCGCTGAAAATTCCTTTTTTCGAGCCACCCGCCTTTTTTCCGGATACTCGCATGGGGGAGCAGGAACCCACCCTTCGGAGGCGTTTTCAAATGCCGGTCGGAGTTTTCCCCGGTCACTATCCACCCGCTCCATAGGAACCGCCCGAACACGGGCATTACATCACGGTGGGGAAGAGTGACAGTCCTCCCCTGAGTCCTCATACCCCCCCCCGCAAAAAGGACGCCTCGGAATGCCCCCGGTGGCGAGAAAGCCCCCTCCAAACATCCTGCCCTGCCAGCCCCTTTTCGTGACTGCGTGGCTTTTTTTGTTCTTAGGAACAGCAGGTGTTATATTATTGAGCATGGGAGGTTTGAAAAATGACGATCAGCCCTGAACTCAATCTTCTGATTTGGGGCATTATTGGCCTAGTCTTTTTTGGAGGGTTCGCCCTTTATGGGTACCTTCACGACCACAAGAAACATCCTCGATAGTCGTGATGAACATTTCTTATCTGATCCAAAGGACGATATTATGAGCATCGAATTCAGTTCCGACAAGATTCTCCGCGATGTTTTCCTGAATTGGAACGTCAACAATATCGCTCCCGCCGATGAAAAATGATCATTCCCCTTCTTTCGACACACTGAACCTGATTTTGGGACGGTCACGGTACCTTGTATTTATTGCGGTACTGGCCGTCATGATAACGGCGTTTTCCTTGTTCCTGATCGGGGCTATCCAGGCAATGGATGCCTTGTATGTGGCTTGGTCCCGAGTAATCCACGGGGAGTTTTCGCCCCACGGTATTTCCATGAGCCTGAATCTGAACATTGTCAGCACGATGCTTGAGGCTGTTGTCTTTTATCTGGTTGGTGTCGGTCTTTACAGCCTATTTATTTCTCCTTTGAATGTGGCGGTGGCCCTTGGCATAGAATCCCTGACTGATCTGGAAAGCAAGGTTTTGAGTGTCATTATTGTCATTATGGGGGCTACTTTCCTGCAACACTTTGTTCGCTGGAAAGACCCGATTGATACACTGGAATTTGGGGGATCGATGGCGATGGTTGTGGTCTCTCTCGTCACCTTGCAATGGCTTGGTCATCGGGCTACGGAAATCCAGAAATCCTACAGTCTGAAGACACAGAACAGGGCCCAGCGTGAGATGTTTCAAGAATCTACGGAACAGCATGAAGTAAAGTCGGACGAACCCAGCGATACAACTGAATCCTGATATTATTTGATTAATTCGGCAGACATGCATCCGGAAAATGGAAAGGTCCGACCAGAGGGACAGCCAAAAGAACTAGCTCCAGGAGCTAGTTCTTTCTAATTCCTCCGTTTGAATCCTATCCGGGCTCTTGTCTCTGGTCTTTGTCCGACCTCAAAATCCTGCTTTCGAAGAACAAAAGTCTGCCTTATCCCCTCCGGAATGTCGATCAGCCTCCGTGCCACCGCACCCTCAAGCACCTGACGTATTTCTCTCGCTGTCCGGCTCCTCAGGCTTTCCAGTACCTCCTCCCGGACGCAAAAGCGGGCAACCCCTTCCAGTCCCAGCCCCTCGACGATTTTTTTGAGAATTCTCTCCACCAGGTCGGGCAGCCGGTTTTCCGGGAAAGGTCCGATCTGGAAGACGCGGAAACGGCTGAGAAGTGGTTCGGGGACCATTTCCGTGGAGTTTGCCGTCGCAATCCAGTTGACCTTCGAGGCGTCAAACGGAAGTTCTGGGCCTATATATATTCGTCGACAAAAGCCCTCGATGTCCTCTCTTCGACTAGAGAGAGCAAGACATCATGGATAGATGGCGCCTGATGTGACATCTGAGGGGCTTTATTGATCTCGTCCAGTATGAGTACAGGATTAATGATCTTTTCCCGGAGGAAAGTCCGTAGAATCAGCCCCGGAGCCCCGTTTGACTAGCGTTCGTCCGACCCGGCTAGGCTCATCGATCCGCCGCTGTTACTGGAGCAGGGAACTTGGTAAAAAGGGACACAAAGACGCTCACATAGCTCAAAGACAAACTCGGTTTTCCTAAGTCCTGGCGGACCGAGAAGGAGTAGCGGCGGCCAGCGCAGAGGGAGTTCCGGCCGCAAGCGGGAAGCGAATGCGAATGTCCTGATTGTTTTTACTGCTTCATGAAAATTCGGAAAGTCGCTCTCCAGACTATCGAAAATCGACATTTCTGGAGCGGGAACCGCTCCCCATGCGGGGCTTTCCGAGATCCGAAGACGGTCTCCGAGCAATTTTTTCAGGATCGGATCCGGAACCCCAAAAGGCGACTCGACGGGAATGCCGAACCCCTCCGAGACTGGCTCCGATTCTGGATTCTCATCCGTTTTGAATCGTGTCCATGTGAATTTTGGTATATTATACTTTTTCATAGTGCAAAACGTGCAAAACCTCTTTTCCGGTTTTCCGGCGGTCAGCGTACGAAAAATGTCAGCAAGCGCATCGATTCCGGCCTTTTTCGTTCGGAAAGACGCCAGAATCACGCCTTCTTCGCCTGTTTCAAGCACCAGATCGAAGGTTCCGATCGATGCCTTGAGCGCAAAAATCCGCTTCTTGTGACTGAGTGCTTCATCGATGATGCACGGTTGAAGGGCATTTTTTATGATATAGAGAGAAATTTTTTCTTCTTCAAACGTAAATCTCACCTGAAAACCTCATGAGCCTGTCGCAAAATAAATTCACGGAGAACTTTGTAAGTGGCTGTCCCGTGACGACCACTGTCGATACTCGACCCAAAGACCCTATCCGGACAGATTTGACAAGCAGATTCCAGTTTCATAAACCTGAAAAGCATAGCCTCTGAAAGAGAATCAGTGTAGAGTATGACGTGGATCATATTATTTTATTCCGATCACAGAAATTTATTGTTTTCCCGGTCGAACCGGTCGCGTTCCGCGCGCCGAGGGGATCTTCCGGGCCTGAATGCAGGAGTCCCCTTTCTGCCACTTGTGGAGACGCCTCACGTGCTATCTCTCCGAACTCCATCCGCCGGCCCATGGATCCTCCGTCGCTTACTAGAAATCTTCGTCAGGTTCCTATGTCTTCTTCCGGTCCGATCGGCCCTCTGGATCGGAAACAGGTCGGGAGACATCTTCCTGGCCGTATGCCCGTCGAAGGGGCGCCTGGTAAAAGACAATCTTTCCCGATGCACTCTCCCGCTTCCGTCCGGGAAATGTGCCGGTGCCTTCTCCCGGTCCGTTTTTCGACACTTCGGTCGGGTTGGTATCGAGTTTGCCCGGCTGGCCGTCCTTTCCGACGACCAGGTACGGGAGTTGTTCGAAGACGGGTGGACTGGATTCGAACACGTCGCCGCACAGCTCGAATCCGGCAAGGGAGCGATCATTTTTTCCGGCCACATAGGGAACTGGGAACTGGTCATGCGCCGGATCCGGATCGACTCTCCAGTCCCCGTGAACACCCTCGTCCGACAGATCAAGGCCTCGACGATCCACCAGTTCGTCCTCGATCAAAGACTGAGATTCGGTGGAGGGCCCTCCATTCTTGCCACCAACGGAGCCAAGCAGATTCTCCGCGCTCTGGGCCGCGGAGAGATTGTCAACATTGCAATCGACCAGTGCGCGGGGAAGGATGACGGCGTTTTCGTCCCCTTCTTCGACCGTCTGGCACTCACTCACACGAGCTTGGCCAGACTCTCCTATACTCTCGGCATCCCCGTCGTTCCCGTGCTTTCCTTTCGGAGGGAGGACGGGATCCATCATTCGGCCCGTTTTTTTTCGCCGATCGAGCCCTTCCCGGACCTCCCGAAGGAAGAGTCCGTCCTGCGGCAGACCGCGCTGTGCACGAGCTTCCTCGAATCGGCCATCCGGAACCACCCGGAACAGTGGATCTGGATGCACCGGCGCTGGAAAACGCGAGGTCTCGAGATCCCTGTCTGGGAAAAGCCACCCGCCACCATGTCCGGGGACAGGGTATAAGAAATGAAATGTGTCAAAGGATGCAGTGACCCTGAAACGGTTCATGTTGGCCCAGAAAACCAGTTGGTTTGGATTTTCCGGAAATTCTCGTAGACCCCGGTCATCGACAAATCCCCCTGGAACGTTCAGGCGATTCCTTGTCCGAGTCGCTATTGCGCCTGCTCGATGGCGAGTCTCCGGGAACGCCGGTTTATGGTTCGTGCCGGATGACGGCTTCATTCGGGATCCAGGGGCATGCGAGGCGATAGAGGCGGAAAAACGCTTCCTGTGCCAGGAGATCCGCAAAACAATCCTTTCGGGATTCCTCCGGATCAGGCCGAAAGAATCTCTGAATGGATTTCCGGGAGATTCAGGATCCGAAAATAGGATCAGGAATCCTGAGAGGTCTTCGGATCCCAGGGCCGAAGGGAAAGTAGGGCCAGGAATGTGAAGACGGCAGTGATCGACAGATAGTATCCGACGGCGTTCAGTCCATATTCTCCGGCAAGCCGTGTGGCGATATAGGGAGCCGGAGAGGCTCCGGCGATGCCGGCGAGATTGAATGCGAGAGAAGCCCCGGTGTACCGGACCGGCGCCGGAAAGAGCTCGGAGAGAATGGTTCCGGCAGGCCCGTAGGTCAGGCCAATCACCGAAAAGCCGGCCACATAGAAAGCCACCAGGCGTAAAAGGTGGTCCGACTCCATCATTTGTCCAAATCCGAATCCGAACAGAAAAATCAGGACTGTGGCCACCATCATGGTTTCCCGACAGCTTCGGCGGTCCGCGTAATGGGACGAGACCGGGATCATGAGGGCGAAGCAGACGACTCCCGTCATTTGTACGAGGAGAAGAAGCTCCCTGGAATAATGAAGGTGGGTGGTTCCCCAGCCGAGGGTGAAAACGGTCATCAGATAGAACATGACAAACGTGCTGAGGAGAGAGAAGATTCCCGCGACGAGCCGGCCGGGATGGTGTCGGAGCACGGAAAGGAGGGGAAAACGGACTTTTCTGTCTGTCTCGATGACACGGGAAAATTCTGGCGTTTCAAAAACCCGGAGCCGGATCCAGAGGCCCACAACGACAAGAATGGCGCTCAGAAGAAATGGGATGCGCCAGCCCCATTCGAAGAATTCGGCCCGGGAAGTGAAGTGGGAAAGCAGAAGAAAGACGCCTGTCGACAAAATGAATCCCGCCGGAGCTCCGAGCTGGGGAAACATGCCAAACCAGGCCTTTTTTTGATCCGGGGCGTTTTCCGTCGCCAGAAGAACAGCACCTCCCCATTCTCCCCCGAGGCCAAGCCCTTGCCCGAGGCGGCAGAGAGCCAGAAGGAGGGGTGCAAGGAGCCCCGCTTTCCCGTAGGTGGGCAAGACACCGATCAGGATGGTCGAAAGCCCCATCGTCAACAGGGACACGACCAGAGTCGCCTTCCGGCCAATTCTGTCGCCGAAATGTCCGAAGATGGCCGCACCGATCGGACGGGTCACGAACGCCAGGGCAAAGGTGGCAAGGGATTGCAGAGTCGCCGTGGTCGGATCTCCGGGAGGGAAAAAGAGTGATGGAAAGACGAGGACCGAAGCGGTGGCAAAAATATAGAAGTCGAAAAATTCGATCGTGGTGCCAATGAGGCTTGCCAGAAGAATCTGGTTTCTGGTTGCTGCTGGATGCATGTTATTCTCGTACCCTCACGAGTTTCGGGAAGAAAAGAATGGGAATGAGACCCAGGTTATCGGCCCAAAAGCGGGATTCTGGATAGCCGTCCGGACAGAATTTTGAATTTTCAGGGAAAAATGTTCCGATGTCAAAGAACGGGATCCGAAATCCGTAATCCGCTCCTGTTTCGAAATTTCGAAACACGGTTGCGGTGGCCGCAACAGGATGCTTTCAACCCCTCTCTGCCGGGACTGTCCGGAGACATGCCCGGTCCCGGGTGGAGATGCGCATGGGACTTGCCGGCCAGACTTTTGAGGGAGCGATATCTTGCCGATCATGAGCCGATGCGTCCGAGGACGCTCGGTTCCGAAACGGGCAGTCTCTTCGTTTACAGGTCCTGGCGAGACACGAAGTCCTTCAACCGGGCTCTTAGGTGCACCGGCGCGACGAAAACGCGGTTCGGCCGAAGTGTAAGAACGATTTTCCGGAATCGTTACATCCCGTATTTCGGATCCCCTCCGTTTCTTTCTTGTCCATCCCTCTTCTTATCCAGAAGGTCTATGTTGCGGGATCCTGTCGGACCGTGTATCTATATTCCTGTGATGTTACCGGTGGGAGTCTGTCTCTCGTTCACCCCGTACGGCGGTCCACCCGCCTTCGGGATCTCTTTGCCGGAGTGAGTTGCCGTGTCCTTGACGATCACCAATCTCGAGCTTCTTCTGGTGGTTGCCGCCGTGGCTTCGATTCTCGGGCGGCGCATCCGGATTCCCGACAGCGTTTCCCTCGTGCTGGCGGGGGGCCTTCTGACCCTGTTGCCGTATGCTCCCCGCATTCATCTGACCAAGGATCTGATTTTCGGGGTCTTCCTTCCACCGCTCGTGTTCGAAGGAGCCCTCAGCATTCCCTGGAAAAAGATGGAGCGCGATCTTCTGCCTGTCCTGTTGCTGGCCTCTGTCGGAGTCGTCCTGTCCATGGGCATGACCGCGGCCGGAATGCACTGGATCCTCCATTGGCAATGGCTTCCGGCGATGACGTTCGGTGCCCTGATCGCCACGACGGATCCGGTCGCTGTCATTGCTCTCTTCAAAAATCTCCGGATTCAGGGAAGACTCCGGCTCCTGGTGGAGTCCGAGAGTCTTTTCAACGATGTGGCAGGGGTGGTGCTGTTCGGACTCGTTTTGTCCATGTCCGAACCCGGATCCCGTCCGGACGGGTTTGTCGACCTGTCCTGGCAAATCCTTGTCCTGGGGGGCGGGAGCCTTCTCTGCGGGTTTTTCGTTTCGTGGATCATTCATCTTCTGGTCCGGCGGAGCGAGGACCGGATGGTCAGCAATCTGCTGACGTTCGTCGCCGCCTTCGGGTCCTTCACGCTCGCCGATTCCTTCCATCTGTCGGGGATTCTGGCCTGTGTGGTCACGGGCATCACGATCGGAAACTCCCGCCCGTTCCCCGGGTTTTCCCGGGAGGGACGAGATGCGATGCTCGCCCTCTGGGAAACTATTGCGTTCCTGATCAACTCGGTGATCTTCGTGTTGATCGGAATCCGGATCTCGCATGAAAAATTTCTGTCGGACGGGGTGTCTCTTCTGGTGGCGATTATTGTCGTTCTTTTGAGCCGCGCCGGAACGGTCTATCCGATCAGCAGCCTCTTCCGGGGCGGGCGATGGAGCATCCCCTCAAGCTTCCAGCACATTCTCGTCTGGGGCGGGATCCGGGGTCCGCTGGCTCTTGCTCTCTCCCTGGGGTTGCCGGAAGACTTTCCCGCCAAGAACGAGATCGTTTCCATGACATTCGCGGTTGTGGCGTTTTCTATTGTGGTCCAGGGATTGACGGTCGGACCGGTTCTGAAGAGGCTGGGGCTGAATCCCGGCACCGGGGATTCCCCTCTTCCTCCGTTGAAATAGAACGCAGAACCGGCTTTCCGGGCCTTCCGGAGGATCGGCATGAAAAATTGGATGGTGGCTCTCGGGGGAGTGCTCGGATATTTTGGTCTGGTCTTTTTGTATACGTTGGGTGCCTATCTGCTCGTACGGAGTCCTCCGTGGGTCCGGTTCCTGTTCGGTTATTCCAGCCTGTCGATTTTCGCCGGTCTTCTTGCCAGGACGTTCGGATGGGCGCCTGTTTCCCGGATACTGCTTGTCGAAATCATCCTGATCGGGGGTGCGGTTCTCTTTGCGGTTTACCGAGCATTTTTTTCCAAAAAGCCGGAAAAGGATTCCTCCGAAGAAGTGCCTTCAGACGGAAATCGTGTGAGGCAGGACGAAAAAACCCAAACGGCTCTCCCTTCCGGAGAAGATTCTTTTCCGGTTTCGACGGTCCGGGAAGACATCGCGAAACTTCTGGACGAAGGTCTCCCGGTTCTGGTTTATGGTCCGACCGGATCGGGCAAGACGTCGGAAGTGGTGATGGGGTGTTTGCGTCCGGAAGCGTCCGGAAGGCCCGGGAACGCAATTGTTCTGATTTGCTGTTCGGATGGAATGGAAGACTATGATCTTCTGAACCGTCCGGTCCCGGTTTCTCCGGCGGAGAAGGCCAGAAGTCTCCGAGCCATGGCCTTCGAACATCCGGAAGTTGAAATCGGATCCCTCTCCCGTCTTTTCGGAGACTGGGACCGCGCAGAGGGGCCTCTTCGCTCGGCCTTTCGCCGGGCGTCCGGAGGGGAACGTCTGACGGTCGTCTTCGACGAATTGAACCGGTCTTCCACCTCCGCACTGAACCTGATCCTGAAGGCGATAGATCCGGTCCTGGGGCATTATGAACTTTTCGATTTTACGACCGGAGAGCGCTTTGCGAGCCCGCTGGACAGGCTCGTCTTCTGCGCGACATGCAATATGGGAGACGGGTACGGACAGACGCGGGAACTGGACTGGTCGCTTCTGGACCGGTTCCCGGGGATGGTGTTCATGGACTACGATGCCCGCCTCGAGAAACGGATCCTGCTCGATATGGGTGTTCTTCCGGATATGGCCGACCGGATGATGCATGTCGCCCTGTCGTTGAGAGAAGCTTACCGGATGGGAAGTCTGTCGGCTCCGCTTTCCACCCGTCATTTGAAAAACTGGGGAAAGATGGTGGCCGATGGCGCGGATCCGGAGAGGATTGCCCGGTATCTTTGGGTCGACAGACTGGTCATGCACGACCGGCAGGGACTCCCGGACAGGGAGCAGGTCCGGGGCGTACAGGAAGTCCTGGCACGCACTTTCGGAGCTGTCAAAGAAGCCGGATGATATGGAACAGGACGGGTGAAGACAACGCCCGTCCTGTCTGGAGAAAGAAGAGGGAGCCCTACTGGACGACAACGTCCTTGCCGTTGGGACGCATGCCGGTTTTGGGAATCGGTCCGACGACGACCGTGACCAGATGTTCAGGATGGAGGAGATTTTTCGCCGCTTCCTGGACCGACTGTGGCGTGACTTTCCGGACACTGTCCGGGTAGTCGGTAAAGTACCCGAGCCCGAGGTCATAGGCTTCGATGTAAAGAAGGAGGGAGGCGATCCGGTCATCCGTGTCCACGCGGAAAGGGAATTGTCCCAGAATATTGTTCCGGGTGGTCTCGACCTCCTGGTCCGAGACCGGTCGCTCTTTCATGTCCCGGAGAAGTTTCTGAGAAAGGGAGATGACCTTCGGAGTGTTGGGGGGGAACGTCTGAAAGACGACGAAGAAGGGACCCGAATGGCGTTGGGCGTCAAACCCGCTGTAGATGTAATAGACGAGTCCGTTCTTTTGTCGGACCACATGGTTCAGCCGCGATGTGGTGGTGCCTCCCAGAATTTCGTTCATGACCAGGGCGCTGTAGAAAGCCGGATCGTTTCGGCGGATTCCCGGAGTTCCCATCATGACCATCGCTTGCGCGAACTGGGGCCTGTTCACAAGGATCGTTTGTCGGGTCGGAAGGGGAGTCTGGTCGTCGTTACCGGTCGACGGGGGAAGTGCGGTTGAAACGTCGGATTTCCAGGAGCCGAAAACAGACCGGACGAGTTTCAGGGCTTTTTCCGGAGTGATGTCTCCGGCGAAGGTCACGATCGTCCGGTCCGGTCGATATTCGGTCCGATAGAAGGTCCGGATGTCCCGGAGAGTGATGCGGGAGACGGACCGGAGCGTCCCTGAAGCCGGGTGGCCATAGGGTCCGTTTCCGTAGAGAGTCTTGTAGAAAAGGTTTCGCGCGACGGGGCCCGCGTGATCTTTTTCGTCCATGAGGCCGGCTTTCGCCTGCAGGAGATTGTGCCGGAATTCTTTTTCGGGGAACACCGGGTTCAGGACCATGTCGGCTGCGACGCCGAACAGGGAGGACAGGTCGGAGGTCAGGACCTTGCCGGACACGGTGGTCATGTCCCGTCCGGCAGTGGCTTCCAGGCTCCCTCCTGTTTCATCGATCTGCCGGAACAGTGTGAGCGCATCCCGGGTGGAAGTGCCCCGGTTCAGGAGGGATGCGGTCAGATCCGCGACTCCCCCCTTGCCTGCGGGATCGCGGGCGGATCCCGCCAGAATTCCAATCCGGAAAGAAACGACGGGAACGACGGGGCGGGGTATCACGACCACGGTCAGACCGTTGGGAAGAACGGTCCGGTATACGTGGCTGTGGAGGACCGGAACGTCTCGGGCTTCGAAGGGAGAAGCGGACCGCGCGGGAGCGGAGACGGAAGGCGTGGCGGGGGAGGTGGCCGCGCATCCCGAAAGCAAAAAGGCCGCTGCCAGGGCCAGGGATATACGGGTTGTGTGCTCCTGTTTCATGATGGCTCCTTCTTTGAAGTGGCCTGTTTTAGCGGACGATTCGGTTGGGGCGCGCGAATGAAGGATTCCTGGGAGCTCCCGTCGGATAGAGATAGCCGATGGTTTCGTTCGAGTGGACGAGGTAGGTCCGGGCGACGCGACGGACATCCTCTGCCGAAACCTGACGGATGCGATCCACATAGGTGTCCAGATAGTCGAGCGGCACGCCGATGCTGGCCATTTCACCCAGCATCATCCCCAGTCCGAATGTCGATTCCTGGCTCATCAGGAACGCCGATATGACCTGCTTTTTCGCCCGTTCCAGCGCGGCGGAACTCACGGCCGTTTTCTGAAGGGACACGATCACGTTTTCAAATCTTCTCCGAAGGACGGGAGGTTTGACCTTCGGCAGTCCCTGGGCATAGAAGTAGAACAGGGCCGGACCTTTTGTCAGAGGCTCGTAGTCCCCTTCCGCATCGACCGCCACGGCGTTCTGGTAGACCATCGTCCGGTAGAGGATGGAGGAACGCCCGCCCGAGAGAAGCGTCGAGAGGACCGTCAGGGCGTAGGAGTCGGGACTTTTGAAGTTGGGAACATGGAATGCCATCATGGTCACCGGAAGCATGGCCGCTTTGTGGACCACGGTGAACCGGAGACCTTTCTGTACCGGTTCGTCCGGAATCCGGGGAGCGGGAGGAGATCCGGCGGGAAGCGAGCCGAAGGTCTGTCCGACCTGGCTCACGAGTTCCGGGCCGTTGACAGGCCCCACCACGATGATGGTCGCGTTGTTGGGCATATAGAACGTCCGGTAATAGTGACGAAGATCCGACTGTGACAGATGCTGGATGTCGGGTTCCCATCCGATGACGGGATTGTGGTAGGGGTGGACCCGGAAGGCTTTGGCATAGACCTGCTCGACCAGTTTCTGGGTCGGGTCGTCGTAGTCGTTCCGGCGTTCTTCCAGAACGATCCGGCGTTCCCTCTCCAGCTGTTTTTCGGAGAGGAGAAGGTTGTTCATGCGGTCCGATTCGATTTTTTCCCCGATCGTAATATAGCGTGGGGCCGTGTTTTCGAAGAAGGCCGTGAAGTCATAATCGGTAAAGGCATTGCTTTGCCCGCCGACCGCGTTGATCTTCTGGTCGAGGACGCCATGCGGGTATCGGGTGGTTCCGGTAAACATCATGTGTTCGAGAAAGTGGGAAATGCCGGTTTTCCCCCGCTTTTCATCGATGGAACCGACCTTGTACCAGACCTGGAAAGTCACGATCGGCGAATAGGGGTCTTCGACGTAGATCAGGCGCAAGCCGTTCGGATAGGTATGGAGAACGGGTGTCGGATGGAACTCCGAACCGGGAAAAGGTCCCTGTTCGGCCAGACTCTTGAGGGGAGAAACAAGAAGGCTTATGAGCAGGGCAAGAAAAAGTCCCGGCAGCAGGCCGGGGACAGAGCGGGATCGGTGATCAGTGTGCGCGCGCAACATCCGTTTCTCCTTCGGGGAGGGTCAGTTCAGAAGGTTCGTTCCGGCGGACGGCTTCGTCCGGTCAGACGGGCCTTTTTTCTTCCAGATCCAGAAGCTTGATCCAGGTGGTGATGTCGGTCCTTCCCGGAGCCAGGCTGTCCCGGACGGACCGGAAATAGTCCCACTTTTCGGGACTGTCCGGACTCCGGGATTCGTAGTCCCGGTTGAATGCGTCGATGTCTGCCGGGTTTTTCGCGCGGGGAGACTGATCCCGGACCCAGGAGAGCATGTCCTGGTCGTCCGGATGGGCTTTCACCGCCTGCGCGAACTTTTCATGATCAAGTCCGAAAAAAGAAAAGAACGCCTGGTCCAGGGGGCAGTTGTATGTGTATTCCCCCAGCGTTCCGGCCACATGGGCGCGGGCCTTGTCGATGACCCTCTTCAGATGGTCCATTCCGCCGAGACGATCGACGGGGCTCCTGGGAAACTGTTTCGTCAGGTCCATAACACCTCCTGAGAGTCTGTTTGTCATGTGCGGCACAAAATCGGATACAGGCTGGATTGTAACCCGTAACGGCATGTCGGGCAAGACAGAAGCCTCCGGACGGGTTTCGGCAGACGTTTGGCTCCCGACATCCAGGAACGATCGTACCGGAAAAGCGGAATCATCGGGAATGCGGATCGAGTCCGAGCCGGTAAGCGGGAGAGATCCGGCATGGGAGGTCGAGTCTTTTGGATCTTTGAATTCCGGGATTTTGGGCGTCCCCCTGAATATTCAGGAGAGGAACGTCGGGATGGAAGAGAAAAAAGTGGTATGTCAAAAGGACGGCAATTCCGGTCAGGCCCGGTTCACGGGCTTCCAGGTACTGGATAGCTCCTCGTCTGTCGGGGAGAACGGCGAACCAGCCGATTCCCCGGACCCGGCCGTCCGAAAGGACCACGAAGCCGGACAACCCCAGTTCCTCCGATGAAGCCAACGCTTTCTCATGCGCTCGCCACTGGTCTTCCAGCAGGATCCGGTCCTGGTCGCCCGTGGTTTTTTTGGCTTTTTCGGAAAAAAAACGCTCGAGAAGTTCTTGAGAGCTTCTGCGGAAGCGGGGTTCCCAAGGTCGAACGAGCGCGCCCGGCGCTTTCCGGAAGAGTTGGTTCTTTTCCCACCGATGGGTCTTGTGACGGGACCCGGTCAGATGATTCCAGTCGGAAGAGGCCAGAAGGACTTCCGTTTCGGAAAGGTCCGGGCGCGAAAAACCATCCACGCAAAAAGTATCGGGCAGGGCGTCCAGGTGGCCGGCAACGCCGTTATTGCGGAGGAGGAGGGTGTCGGCCAGGGTGATCCAGAATCGGGGCGCCCCGAGAATTTTGTCGGAGGATCCTTCGGGGGGAAGAGTCCAGGGGGGCGGGGCCGGGAGAAAGGTGTACCCGTGGCTGTCGACCGCCAGAAAGGGTTTCCCTTCCCAGGTGCCTTCCAGAAAGGTCAGTCCCCGGTCGTAGAGGAGGAGAGAAAGGGGATGTGCGTTCGAAAGATCCGGAAGCAGGGAGGAGGGAAGAAGCGATTCAAGCCGGCAGAGGAGCGTTCGGGGGTCGTCTTCCATGGAACGAAAGACGACGGGAGATTCGTTCACGGCAAAAATGTATCGAGACGGAGGAGGAGGCGGCGTTCGGGAAAGGTGTCCAGGGCGAACTGCTGGCAAAGCGCCTTTTTGTGTTCGATGGTCCAGGCATTCCAGTAACGGTCACGAAGTTCCATTGCCTTTTCCTGAAACCAGCTCGCGGGTTTTTCGGCAGCGTAGGGGCATGTGGTATCGAGAGCGATGAAGGGTTCTCCCTGTTCGATGGTAAAAACAAGCGGGTAGATCCGGCAGTCCAGAGGGTGTTCCGGCCAACTCCGGCATGAGAAGGAGGATTCTTCGAGACGGGAACATGTCGAGACCGGAAACCCTTCCCGGGTTCCGACGAGCAGGGCGATCGGTTCTTTCGTCGGGTGGAATTCCGGGGGAAGGTGGCCCGATTCCTCCCGGGAGGCGAAAGGCGTCATTTCCGGCGGGAGGAAAAAGTGGCAACATTGCCGGCAGGACTGACACAGGGTGTGCGGGACGTCGAGAAGTGGCATGTTATTTCCGGACAGCGAGGATCCGGTCGGGATCATCGTTCAGGGATCGCGAAAAAAGACGTCGTTCCATCTCTTCGAGAAGGGGAAGGAGCGTCGTTCTCTCCAGTGCCGCCACCTGGAAGGCTCCGGGGAACCGGGATTTCAGGATTCCCCTGTCTTCCGGAGACAGCCGGTCGGTCTTGTTCATGATCAGGAGCCGGGGTATGCGGTCGATTTCCATCTCTTTCAGGAGCTCCTCGACGCGTTCGATCTGTTCTTCCACTTTTGGATGCGAAGCGTCGGCCACGTGCAGGAGAAGATGGGCCTCCTTGAGTTCGTCGAAGGTTGCCAGAAAGGCCCGCCGAAGATCTCCGGGCAGATTCCGGATAAACCCCACCGTGTCGGTCAGGATGATTTCTCGTTCCCGGGGGAAGCGAAGACGCCGCGTCGTCGGATCCAGGGTTGCGAACATGCGGTTTTCCGTCAGGACGGAACTCCCGGTCAGCTGGTTCAGGAGGGTCGATTTCCCCACGTTGGTATATCCGACCAGCGAAACGACGGGAATGTCCCGCTCTTTTCTGCGCTCTTTGCGGTGCTGGCGTTCCAGTGCAACCCGGTCGAGCTTTTCCGACAGATGCCCGATTCGGTCGCGGACCCGTCTCCTGTCTTCCTCGAGACGGGTTTCTCCCGGTCCCCGCCCTCCGATGCCGCCGGTCAGACGGGAAAGGGCGGTCGAACGCCTTTCGAGCCGGGGAAGGAGATAGCGGAGCTGTGCCAGCTCGACCTGGAGCTTTCCGTCGCTGGAGTGGGCCCGTCTGGCGAAGATGTCGAGGATCAGCTGGGTCCGGTCGATCACCTTCAGTTCGGTCATGTCGGCAATCGTCTTCACCTGAACGGGAGACAGGTTCTGTTCGAAGATGATCAGGCTGGCCTGGACGTGGAGGGCGTGGATGATGAGACTCTTGAGGCGATCCCGGCTCAGAAGCGTGCTGGGATGGTAGGAGGGTGTTTTCTGGATTTCCTTCCCCAGCACGTCGACTCCCGCCGACAATGCGAGTTCTTCCAGTTCCCGGATGTTTTCCTCCTGGCTCGCGACCGAATCGGGAGAGGCGGATACCAGAATCGCCCGCTCCCGATCGGAGAGATGATGGCGGGAAGATGTCCGGACGCGTCGCATTTCCTCTTCGATGGCGCGGATGCGGTCGTGTCCGGCCAGGTTTCCTGGAGAGACGCGCAGATTGGCTTCAAGGGTCCAGGGAAGAGGGGCCTTTGGATCAGGATCCAAAGTCGCGAGAGAAAAGCTGTCCACCTGCGGCAGTTTGGGCTTCATATGGACGACGATCTGGGCGTCCAGACGAAGAAGGGCCAGATCGTTCAGATCATCCTTCGACAGCGGTTCCCCCTTGATGTGGGTATGGACGAGCGTCAATCCCCGCAACAGATGGTCGCCGCCGCGGGAGGCGGGGAGCTTTTCGATATAGATTTCCTGGGGTGTTCCCACGATCACGTCCTGAACGGTGCCTTCCCGCGACAGCAGGATGCCGGTCTGCCTCCCCGTTTCGTGGCTGATCTCGGCCATGGCATTCATCAGTTCGGCCGTAACCCACAAGTCGGGAGGGACTCTCCTCCGGAAAAGCCGGGACAATGTCTGGATCAGGCTCGGCTTGAGCCCTTTTGTATTGCCGTTCACCAGGGAAATGGGAAATTGCCCTCCCGCATGTCGATACGTTTCAATCCCATGAAATAGGCGCACCGGGAATCATCGAGATCGTTGAAAAAAGTTCTTTCCTGTCCATCTTCGAAGCGGATACGGACATAAGCCGCACCTCCCGGCAGGGTCGATGTGGAAATCTCGAGTACGCAGCCGCGTCCCCATTCCGGATAATCCCGGTGTTTGACGGCTTCTCCGGGACGAAGGAAGAGATGCGGTCCTCCGCTCACGACACGATGTCCCCGATCACCGGGCATTGCCGGATCACCGGGGTCTCCTTGTCAGGAGCCGCTTTTGGTAAATGGGGTTTTCGGGACACAACCCCGCAGCTTCCTTCAACTCCCGGAATCCTTCCTGGTCCCGGTCGAGAGCCAGGTCGGCCAGTCCGTTCCAGGACAGGACGCGGGGATCTTTCGGGGCCTTTTCCAGGGCCTTGCGGAACCGCTTTTCCGCTTTCACGTAAGAGCCGCCCACGAACCAGGGTTTATAGTAATCTTCGAGGCCCCGGGAAAGATTGGCGTCGGGATCGTCGGGTTGAAGGGCCAGAGCCTGGCTGTTCGCCCGACTGGCCATTTTTCCGTACCGCATGCCGGCGGGAAAATGCAGGTATTGGGTCTTCAAAAGGTCCAGCATTCCCTCCATTGCCCAGGGCCAGGACTTTCCGGGATTCTCCTCTTCGGCCTGGCGCGCCGACCGGATGCCCAGATCGATGGTTTTCAATCCTTCCTTCCTGGCTTCCTTGACCGTCCGGTTGTCGCGCAGAAGGCGGGCTTTCAGGACCAGAAGCGCAAGTTTCGAGCGCATGACCGGCTGGTCGGCCAGGTCCTGGTCGATCAGGGTGAGATCCGGACGGCAGTCGAGAGACCGGATATCTATAGGATCGCTTGCGGCTTTTGGGCTCGGAGGAGCAGTCGCAGCCTGCCCAACCGAGGAGACAAGGACCGAAACGGCCAGTGCGGCGAATATCCCGGATTTAGGAAGCATGCTCATGGAGAAGCGTCTTCAGATCAGGGCCCATTCTGGACCGGTGAAGGATTTTGTCGACACCGGCCTGCTGGCCCCGCCGAAGACTTTCCGTATCGGTATGAAAGCAAATGCCGACCAGAGTCGTTTTTCCCGTCCGTTTACGGAGGGCTTCGGCAATCGGAAACACGTCTTCCTTGAGGGCGGAGAGATCGAAGACGGCCACGACCGGTCCGTCGAAGCCCAGATTCGATGTTTTTGCTGGCTCCTCTTGCCGGAAAGACCATCCTTCCGAGACGGCCGCCTGACGGATGGGGCCTGAAAGAAAGAGATCCTTTCCGATATAGCAGACGGTTTTCATGTCGGTTTGTTTGTCTGTCAAGGGTTCTCCTTTCCGGAGATTCGGGTCTTTCCGGGGGTGAGACGGGACTTCCCTCCCATGTAAGGCCGCAGGACTTCGGGAATGGTCACCGAACCGTCCTCTTCCTGGAAATTCTCGAGAAGGGCGGCGATCGTGCGTCCGATGGCGACCCCGGAACCGTTCATCGTATGCACGAGCCTTGGCTTTCCGCCCCCTTTTGGCCGGTAACGGATAGCGGTTCGCCGCGCCTGGAAGTCTTCAAAATTGGAGCAGGAGGAGATTTCCCGGTAGACCCCCTGTGAAGGCATCCAGACTTCGAGGTCATAGGTTTTGGCCGAGGAAAATCCCAGATCCCCCGTACACAGGGCGATGCGTCGAAACGGAAGTCCAAGTCCGGCGAGAATCTGTTCGGCATCTCCGGTCAGTTCTTCGAGATCTTCGTAGGATGTTTCGGGTGAGGTCAGCCAGACGAGCTCGACCTTTAAAAACTGGTGCTGGCGGATCAGTCCCCGTGTGTCCTTCCCCGCGGCTCCGGCTTCCCGGCGAAAACACGTGCTGGAAGCCACATATTTCACCGGAAGGTCGACCGCTTCCAGAATCGTGTCCCGGTTCAGGTTTGTGACGGGAACTTCGGCGGTCGGAATCAGGACGAGGTTGTCGTCCGGAATCTGGAAGCTTTCCTCCCGAAATTTGGGGAACTGACCGGTTCCTTCCATCATCTCCGGCCGGACGAGAAGGGGGACGGAGACTTCCGTGTAGGCTTTTCCGGATCGCCGCAAATGGCCCATGCCGGTATGGGTGTCCATCATCCAGGACATCAGGGCTCGTTCGAGACGCGATCCGTCGCCCGTCAGGACCGAAAAACGGCTCCCTGAGAGAACGGCCGCCCGGTCGAAGTCCAGGATGCCCAGACGGTTACCGACTTCCCAGTGGGGAAGGGGGACGAACGAAAAGTGACGGGGGGTTCCGTGTCGTCCGACCTCCTGGTTGCTCGTCTCGTCCGGGCCGACCGGAACAGACGCGTGGGGAATGTTGGGGATTAGGAGAAGCTGTTCCCGGACACTTTCCTCCCTCTTGACGAGGTCTTGTTCGAGAAGGGCAATATTGGCATTGACCGAGCGGGATTCCTCCATCAGCCGGGCGATGTCTTCCCCTTTTCGTTTTTTCCGCCCGATCTCTTCTGCCAGGCGGTTGCGGTTTTCCCTCAGGCTTTCCCAGTTTTTGCGAAGAGAAGACAGCTGGCGCTCCTCCGAAAGAAGAGCGTCTATCGGGATGTTCGGATTCCGGTTCAAAAGGGCTTTCCGGCACGAGTCGGTGTCGGAAAGGATGCGGCGTATGTCAAGCATGCAGTTTTTCCTGTAAGGGTTTCACCGGATCCAAGGTTTCTGGAAATCCTTCTGTCGTGCGTTCAATTTTACCGCTCTTTCCGAAGACCTGTAAACCGCGTGTCGGGACGGTCATTCGCAAGACATCTCCTCCGCGATTTAATTTTCACCGGAGAGCGGTTTTTTCTTGTTTTGAACAGGAGCGATCGGGTATAAAACTATAAAGGATCCGTCCATACTCCGGGAAACGGACAGGGGTCATAAGGATTCCGGCGATCTCTGCCGGTCGCGTTCCGGATTGCGAGGGGGGTGCATTGTCCAGAAAATGGATTCTTGTGATCGCGCTGCTGGCGTTTGGGGTCAACGGGGCTTGGGCCGGAGAGAAAATCCAGGTCGGGAGCCGGGATATCCGGAACGGACACACCATTGCCGGGAAGTTTGTGTTCTCCCGTTTCGGATGTTCCGGACAGAACATCTCGCCTGAAATCCACTGGTCGCACCTTCCCCCCGGAACGAAAAGCCTTGCCCTGACCGTTTACGATCCGGACGCCCCGACGGGTTCGGGGTGGTGGCATTGGGTCGTTTATAATCTGCCACCTTCCGTGAGGGCCTTGCCGGAAGGTGCCGGAAATCGCGGGGGAAAAGGATTGCCGCCCGGGTCCCGTCAGGCTGTGACGGATTTCGGTTACGCCGGTTACGGAGGTCCCTGTCCTCCTCCGGGAGACGCCCCCCATCATTATTTGTTTACCGTCTACGCCCTGAAGACGTCCCGCCTGAATCTCCCTCCTCACCCCTCTCCGGCTTTGGTCGGTTACTACATCCACATGAACATGATCGGTGAAGGACGCTTTGTCGGACGATACGGGCGATCCGGCAAATAGGGTCCTTCGGGGGCCTGTTTCAGACGGCAGTGTGATTTTGGGAGATCGATTTGGAGAGTCCGGACCCGGAGCGACTCACAGGGGATGATTACCTGCATTTTTTTGAACAGGGTCCGGAAGCCGTGTTCCTGACGGATCCGGAAACGCTCCGGGTCCGGGATGTCAATGATTCCTTTTTGACCCTTCTGGGCTATTCCTCCCGATCGGAGATCGTCGGTCAATCGGTCCTGCTTTTTTCTTCTTCCACGGAAAACCAGATTCGGAAAGCGATCGATGGGATGAAAAGGACCCGGGAGCGCCCTGCCAGATTCCAGAGGACGTTCCGTCGGGCGGACGGGATCCGCTTGCCCGTCGAACTGCTCTGTTCCTTCTCTCGCTTTCCGGGAGGGGGGGATCTCCTCATCGGACATGTCCGGGAGCTGACGCGGGAACGGGAGATGGAAAAGCTGAACAGCGTGTACGTGGAACTGGATCGCCGGATCCTTGCCGGACAGGATCTGGAAACCCTTCTGTCTGTCATCGTCGACCGGCTGGTGACCGGATTCGGTTTCGCGCTTGCCTATATTTCCCTCCCCGAACCCGACGGCACGATCCGTTATCTGAACATCCGTTCGGACGATCCCTCCTGCGCTCAGTCCCTGGAAGAAGAGAGCCGGCCGTTCAAATGGAACGAACCCCCGGGAAACCGGAGGCTGAGCGCGCGGGTCCTCGAATCCCGCCAGCCGGCTTTTGTCCTTACGGAAGAGGCGAAGGGATCCCCTTTGTTCGACTGGTACAGGAAACAGGGGATCGATGCGTCCCTGGTCATCCCGCTTTTGGGGGAGGACTCCGGTCAGCCGCCCTGGGGAACGCTCACGATGTCCGTTCGCAACCGGCAGGCTTTTCCGGACAGCCGCCGCCAGCTGTTCCTTGAATTTTCAGACAGGCTGAGGGTGGCCTTTTCCCATTATGCCGAACACCATCGCATCCGGCTTTTCCGGGGAGCCATGGAATCCGGAAGGGCTCCTTCCCTGCTGGTGAATCCTGACGGGACCATCGCCTGGTCCAACCGCGCTTTTTCGGAAATGACCCGAACCGACCTGAGCCGGATTATGGGAGAAAGTCTCCGACAGTTCTTCCCTCTTTCCGATTGGGGGAAGGGCGATGGAGAGTCCGTTCTCGGGTTTTCCGAAGAAGAGTATTCCGGCGAATGGTGCGGTATGACCGCAGACGGGACGGCTTTTCTGGCGGAGGTTCTTGTGAGTCCGATCCGCAACGACCGCCTGAGCCTGACGCACTTTCTCGTTCATATGAAAGACGTGACGTCCGAACGGGAAAAGGAAAGGGAGATACACCGGCTGGCCCACCACGATCCGTTGACGGGTCTTTTGAACCGGAACGGCTTTCTGAAACTCTTCCGGCAGGAAACGGAGATGTCCTCTCTGACGAAAAAACGTCTGGCGCTCGGCTTTCTGGATTTGGACGGGTTCAAAGAGCTGAACGATACGCTGGGTCACGCGGCCGGAGACCGTTTTCTGGAAACCGTTTCTCGGCGGATGTCGGAAGCGATGGAGGGCAAGGGAACCCTCGGACGCCTCGGCGGTGACGAATTCGTCATTCTGGTGCGGGAGAGCGACGACCTCATCTTCGAACGCCTGTTCACCCATCTTCTGGAACAGGTGTCCCGTCCTGTTGCTTTTAAGGAAGGGCAGTTCCAGACCACCGTTTCGGTTGGAGTGGCAATCTATCCGGACGACGGCCAAACGGTAGAAGAACTTCTCCGAAAAGCCGACCTCACGATGTATCATGCCAAGAGCGCGGGGAAAAACACGGTCCGGTTCTTTGAAGAATCCATCGAACAAGGTGTCCGGGAGACGTATGAGAAGGGAACGGCTCTTCGTCAGGCTATCGCCCGTAAAGAGTTCGAACTCTACTTTCAGCCCCAGGTCGATGTCCGCAACAACCGTCTCGTCGGGGTGGAGGCCTTGATCCGCTGGAACCGGCCGGACCGGGGGATGATCCTCCCGGCCAGCTTTATCCCGTTGGCTGAGGAAACCGGACTGATCCATTCCGTCGGGGACTGGGTGCTCGAAGAGGCACTGTCTTTGCTGGAAAAATGGGACCGGAGCGATTTTCCTCCCTTTCGGCTGGCGGTCAACGTATCTGCCCGCCAGTTCCGATCCGAATCCTTCTGGTCGGATCTCGAATCGCGGTTTGACCGATATCCGTCGTCGGCCTCCCGCCTTTCGCTGGAGCTGACCGAAAGTCTCTTCATGGGAGACTCGGGCGTCTCTCCCGGCCGTATCGCGTCTCTTCGCAAACAGGGGGTCACCTTTGTGATCGACGACTTCGGGACG
Source organism: Nitrospirota bacterium (assembly GCA_021826965.1). GTDB lineage: Bacteria > Nitrospirota > Leptospirillia > Leptospirillales > Leptospirillaceae > Leptospirillum_A. The sequence goes on along the minus strand of JAKAYA010000012.1, from coordinate 26,521 downwards.
GGCTACTCTTCGCTCAGCTACCTGACCCGCCTTCCGGTGGATTCCGTCAAGATCCCCCAGGAGTTCGTCCTGCGAATGAGGGAAAACGACCGGGACCGGAAAATGGTCGAGATTATCGCCCATATGGCCAGGAGCCTCGATCTTTTCCTGATCGGGGAAGGTGCCGAATCCCCGGTGGAAATCGAAATGCTCCGGGAACTCGGATGCTTTGTCGTTCAGGGATTTTGCATTTCCCGACCTCTTTCATTGCCCCGGTTCGAGGCTTATCTGGACAAGATCCATTCCGGACGCTCCCGGATGGAATTCCTGCCGGACGGCGGGCCGAAGGATTCCGGGACCGGAGAAGAGGCTTATCTGGAGTAGCGCTCGAGGAATGTTCCGGATCGGATGGGGGATCCCACCAGCCGGCCCAGACGTTCGAGAAGGGAGGGGCGGACCACGTCTTCAGCCGCTTTCAGTGTGACGTCCTGAAGGGTGACCCAGACCTGTTCTTCCCGGCTGTCCCAAAAGATCGGTTCGTTCATCCGTGTTTTCCGGGAAATGTCTTTCATGTCCTGCATGGATGCCCGGACGGGTATGAGGATCCGGGAGGATATGATCTCCGGTCGGAGCATTCCCAGAATCCGGTCGGCTTGCCGGATATCGAATCCGGCGGGGTCGAGCCATTGCCGGGCGTACCGGAACCGTTCTCCCCAGGAGAAAGTCCGGGAGCATTCAAGAATCTGGGCGGACATCTTCAGAAGCGTCGTCCGGAAACGGGAGATCCCTGTCCGTCGGATAAAGCCGGTGTGCGCCGACACCGTCATCACCGGCAGTCCACGGGCACAGTGCAGAACTGTGTGTACCCAGACTCCCTCGGAGGAGAAGGTGTCTTCGATGCGGCTTCCCCACCATCGGGGCATCGTTTCCACGTCCGGAGTGACTCCCGGAAGCTGGTCATCCGGACGCTTTGGCGATTTCAGCAGGATTCCGCCGCGAAGGGACCGGATGACGATATCCTCTTCCTCTTTCCGGTAAAGTTGCCGGAAGACGCCCGTTCCAACGACTCCAAGGGTTTCCTCGTCGATCTGCTCCAGCCATCCGGAAATTTCGGAAAGGGTTTGCCGAAATCGGGAGAAGAAAGCTCCGTCGCGGATCCGGTCGGCGTCGATTCCGCGGCTGTACGGAAGAAACGCGATATGAAGGATGTCGCCTTCTTTTCTCGAGGACAGCGCGATCCGGGGAGGCAAGGTCCAATCTTTCCGGTTGATTCGGATCAGGAGATCGGATTTTGTCTCGATCCGGCTTGCGGTGCGGAATTCGTTGAGTCCGGGGAGGTCACCCGGATGGGTGAAAGATTCCAGGGTCTGGAAAAACGGGTCGATTCCCCGGAGAGGCGGGATGTCGGCCCATGGAGAAGGGAGGTTGTCCGACCGGTAGAGAAAATCCCCTGTGCGGGAAAAGCCGGCGTGCCAGGCTTCGACGGGAAGCCCCTGGTCGGCCAAAGTATCTGTGATGTTATCCGGAGCGAACAAACATGGACCATGGGGCAGAAAAGGGTGGGGAGAAGCAAGTATCTTCAAGGGTCCTTCCCGAAGGGTTGGCAAATTCAGGTTTTTACCGTTTTCTGTCGCCAGAAGGCGTCCGTTTCCCGGGCGCAAGAAGTCTGTCAGCTCCGGTCGTTTCCCCGTCCTGAAAAGGTTCCCAGGGCAAGGAGCACTTCTCCGTCTGTGACCTGGGGAAAACGCTCGTACCACTCCCCGACCGATCCAAAGTCGGGAGGCGATCGGAGAACGACCGGAACACCCCCCATCCTTCGGACGTTGAGCTCAAAATCGGCGGGGGCGACCGGTACCGCGACAAACAGGTCTTGGGGTTCTTCCGCGAGGATGTCGATCATGGCGGCAAGGTCCGTCGCGCCGGTCGCGGCTCCGTCGTCGACCAGGACAATCCGTTTTCCGGCGAAATCCGGAAGCGGCTTCCCCCCGCGGAGCCGAGAGATTTTTTCCCGGATTTCCCGCCGGGCCTTTTCGGCCAGCCTGTCCAGCTCGTGGCCCCCGATCTCGCGGCTTTCGACAAGCTCCCGGTTCCAGTAAAGGCCGCCGTTTTCAGAAAGGGCCCCCAGGGCCAGTTCCTTTTCCCAGGGGGCACCGATTTTCCGGACGATCATGGGAGCAATCCCGGCGGCCAGTCGACTGGCTACGGGAATGGCCACAGGAATTCCGCCTCGCGCGATGCCGAGAACCAGATCGACCGGCTTTCCTGTAGCCAGGAGCCGTTCGGCGAGTTCTTCCCCGGCTTGTGTCCGGTCCCGAAAAAGAGGTCCTTCCATCACCCTTCGGAGTCCTTCCTCGATCATCGGGCAAGGTCATCGCCCGATGGGTATTCGCCTGTGTTTTCGGGAGGGGCAAAAGGCCATCCGCAAGTATTCTTCAACCGAAACCCTTCCATTCTATCATGATTCTCCATGGCTTGGTTGCAGGGATTTGTCGGGGACATGTAAAATCAATTTTCCGAAAGTGTTTTCCGGAAAAACTGCCATCGTCATCCGAAGAGAAGGACGTTCCGTTGAACCAGACCCTATCGCCTGAATGTGTTCCGTCCGGGTCCTTGCCTTCCCTCCTGGTTCTGGGGGGTGGCTCCTGGGGGACGGCCCTGGCCGTCCACCTCGCATCGGCGGGGCATCCGGTTGTCCAGTGGGTCCGGGATCCCATTCTGGCCAAGGATATTCGCCAGACACGGGAGAACCGGGTCTATCTGCCCGGGGCTTCCTACCCGTCGTCCATCCGCGTCGAAAACGATCTGGAAAAGGCTTTGGAAGGAGCAAACACCCTGGTGCTTGCCGTTCCTTGCCAGGCGGTTCGTGATGTTCTGGTATCCGTCCGGGCTCTCCTGTCTGTGCCCCCCTTGCCCCTTGTGGGAGGAACCAAGGGCATCGAGCGAAAGACGCATATGCTGGTGTCGGCGATCGTGCGGGAAGTCTATTCGGACCGTCCCGATTCCTATGCGGTTCTTTCCGGGCCATCCTTTGCTCGGGAAGTTGTCCGAAAGCTCCCGACCGCGGTCGTTCTTGCATCGGGTTCCGTCAGGCTGGCCAGTGAAGCCCAGACGCTTTTTTCCGGACCTTCCTTCAAGGTCTATACCCGCCAGGATGTGGTCGGACTGGAAGTCGCCGGAGCGATGAAAAACGTGATGGCCCTGGCGGCGGGCATTTCGGACGGAATGCAGCTGGGGGCGAACAGTCGTGCGGCGCTCCTGACCCGGGGCCTTGCCGAGATGACCCGTCTGGGAGTTCGTTTGGGAGCCCACCCGCAAACGTTTTCCGGACTGGGAGGTGTGGGGGATCTGATGCTGACCGCTACATCGGAGCTTTCCCGGAACCGTCGTGTAGGGATGCTGATGGGGCAGGGGAAATCCCTTCCGGAGGTGCTTCGGGAAGTCGGGCAGGTGGCGGAAGGTGTTCCGACTACTCAGTCAGCCTATGAACTGGCGCGCGAAATCGGCGTCGACCTTCCGATCACCACCGCCATCTATCAAATTCTCTACGAAGGGGCCGGTCTGGAAGAGACGCTCGAGTCCCTGATGGCCCGGCCGTCCCGTTCCGAGGAGGAAGAAACCCTTCCTGGCGGATAACCTCCCGGGTGTAAGACCGATCAAGACGCGTATGTGCGCGATCATCGCTGTCAACTGTTTCAGGAGAAAATTCATGACACCCATGCCTTCCTCCGTTGAGCCTGTCGAAGGGCGTTCGGTTTTGATAAAGTGGCAGGACGGCCACGAAAGTCTGTACGAAAATATCTATCTGCGCGAACATTGTCAGTGTGCCGAATGCGTTCACGAATGGACGGGGGAAAAGCTGATTTCGAGGGATCGGATTCCGGCGGACATCCGACCGGTTTCTGTTTCTGCTGTCGGAAACTATGCCCTCTCCATCCGGTTCAGCGATGGACATGGGACAGGCGTTTATTCCTACGATCTGCTTCGGAAGATCTGTCCCTGCGGTCTTTGCAGGGCCTGAGACTCACCCGGGAGGGACGGGAATGCCCGGGGGAAACGGCTCTTTTTTTCCGTACAGGACGCGGATCAGGGATAACCCTTCCGGCGCGGCTGGCTGCAGCGGGGGGACGGGAGGGGGGCTTTTGTCGTGGAGAAGATTCCTCAGGCTTTCTACCGATCTTTTTTTCTGACCGGTTTCGAGAAGGGCCATGGCGATGTATCGGATCATCATATGCAGGAACCCTCGGCCGGCGACCCAGAGATCGAGGGTTCCTGCTCCGGCGACCCACCGGATCGCGTCGATTGTTCGACGCGCGTTCTCCGGACAGGATTTGCGGATGGTGAAGTGGGAGAAGTCGTTTGAACCTTCCAGGAGCTTCGTCGCTTGCTGCAGGATGCTCCAGTCGGGGAATTCGACGAACGTTCCGCAAAAGGGGGAGTCTGTCGGAAGCACTCCTCTTCCCCGGGCAGACAGGGGAACCCATCGGTAACGATAGATCTTGCGGACAACATCATGACGGGCGTGGAAATCTGGTGCGACGGGCGCAGCGCGCACGACCCGGACAGTGGGCGGGAGATAGTGGTTCAGACCGCGGAGGAGGACCTCCGGGGTCCATTTTTCTCCGCTCAGATCGCAATGGAACACTTGACCTGCTGCGGAGACCCCGGTATCGGTCCGTCCGGATCCGGTGACCCGCACGTCCTCTTGCGTCAGCCTGCAAAAAGCTTCTTCCACGCGGTCCTGGACGGCGTTTCCGCGAATCTGGGACTGCCACCCCTGGAACCCTCTTCCGTCGTAGGATACGACAAAGGCAAAACGGCGCATAAACTTTAAGGAGAGGTTCTCCTTGCTCTTCCTCCGAGGGTATGCCGGGAAAGGGGACCCTGTTTAAGGTTCCCCGCTCTCCCTGGTCGAAGGTCTCTCCCGGGCCAGGTCGCACCAGATCTCCTTCAGGTCCAGCCAGAGCTCCAGTTCAGCGTTGAGGGCTTCTTCCCAGGCTTTCCAGTCCTCCGGTTTTCCGGAGTTTTCGAACGTTCCGGGTCCCAGAGCCTTGCGGGACGCCATCTCCGTCAACATGTGGCGTCCCTTCCATTCCGTCAGCAACGCATCATAGCGTGCGATCCGGGCGACTTTTTCCGGGTTCATCCAAAATTCGCGATCTGGATGGGTTTGGCGCCGGCGTTCAGAATGCTGATGGCGGACGCAATCTGTCCGGCGATGTTTTCATACGATTTGGAGATCGGGGACTGGGGTTGGGCGATCCCGATCGGAACCCCCGAATCCCCGCCTTCCCGGATGGACAGATCGATCGGGATCCGGCCGAGAAAGGGAACCTTCAGTTCTTTTGCTGCCATTTCGCCGCCGCCCTGGGAAAAGATCGGCGTTTCATGCTGACAGTTGGGACAAACGAACATGCTCATGTTTTCAATGATTCCAAGGATTGGCACGTTCACTTTCTGGAACATGGCGAGCCCTCTCCGGGAGTCGGAAAGAGAAACCTCCTGGGGGGTTGTGACGATGACGGCTCCCGACAACGGAACGAGCTGGGCGAGAGATAGCTGGGCATCTCCCGTTCCGGGAGGCATGTCGACGACCAGATAATCGAGTTCGCCCCATTCCACGTCCCGGACGAATTGCTGAATGACCCCGTGGAGCATGGGGCCGCGCCAGATGAGGGGGGTTCCGGGAGGGACGAGAAACGCCATGGACATACAGGCGATACCGTTTGCGGATGGCGGGATGAAGCGGTTTTCCACCTGCTTGGGCTGGGTGTTGATTCCGAGCATCATCGGGATGTTCGGGCCGTAGACGTCCGCGTCCAGGATGCCGACTTTCGCACCCATGGCCTGGAGCCCGATGGCAAGATTCACGCTGGTGGTCGACTTGCCGACTCCGCCCTTCCCGCTGGAGACGGCCAGAACGTTTCGAACCCCGGTGATCGGGGCTTTTCCGGCAAAGGTCCCGGAGGTTGTCCGGGCGGTGAAAGCGATTTCCGTCGACGTGACGCCGGGAACGGAGCTCAGAGCGTCATTGCAGGCATTTTTCATCTCGTCTTTCAGAGGACAGGCGGGCGTTGTCAGAACGATGGTAAACGAAACCTTTCCTTCCTCGATCTTCAGGTTCTCGATCATCTTCAGGGTCACGAGATCCTTTTTGAAATCGGGTTCTATCACCCGGCTCAAGGCTTGCCAGACTTTTTCTTCCGCGACTTGGGTCATCCAATTCTCCTTCGGGCTGTCCCGTCGGGCGACGGGAGGGATATGCTTCGCTCTTGGTCTCAAGGACCGTTCTATCCGGATTTTCTCTCTATCCTGAAATTTGATCCTGAATGCGCATGTTCCCGTTCACCCGGGTATCTCCGGGATCGAGGGGGTATTCCTCCGTCAAGCGGGGATTCCGTCCGGAACCCTCCGGGAGAAAGGGGTGAAAAAGCATCTGAAAATCGGTTCTGGAACACTGTCCGAGGACTCCGTCGTCCCGGAGAAGCCTCAACGAGTTCCCTTCCTCCCATAACAGTTGATAGTAGCGTCCTTCCGTATCGATCCAGGCGGGCGCGAACGGAACGCGCTCCTGCCGGTGATGGGGATCGGGAGGAAGACGTTCGAGAAGTCTCCGGAATTCCTGCTCCCCGATTTCCGGATCACCTTTTCGGGCGATCACGAAGTCCGTATACTCCACGCCTGTTTTCGCATGTTTGAGACGCTGGATCAATGCCGGAGCATCCAGGGCGTCCGAAGGCACTCGTACGCGAACAGGAACCCAACCGGGCGGGGACCGGCGATCCGGGTCCGGGAGAACGGACGGGATCGCGGTCAATCCTTGTCGTTCCATTCTTCGAGCCACGCCATCTGGATCGCTTCCAGAATTTTTTCGTTCGACGATTTCGGGTCCCCCGTGAAACCGGGAAGTTCGATCACGTACCGGTGCAGATCGGTAAACCGTACCGTCAGGGGGTCGGTGTCGGGATGCTGTTCCAGTAGCCGGTAGCCGATTTCATAGGGTTCGTTCCAGTTCACGTCCTGAACTCCTCCGTTTTTTGGATGTTTCCTGTTGTCGGTGACTAGTGTTCGTGGCCACCCTTCGTGCAGGGAGGGATGCGCACAACGATATCCCCATGCACGATGGCCTGGCAGGAAAGACGGGATTTCAGGGTGAGTCCTTCTGCTTCGTCGAGCTGGTCTTCTTCGTCTTCTTCCATGGGGGAAAGGTTTTTCCCCCCTTCCTCGACGATCACGTGACATGTCGAGCACGCGCAGACTCCACCGCAATTGTGTTCCACCGGAATGCCCGCGCGAAGCGCCGCTTTCAGGATGGATTCGCCTTCGGAGGCTTCGATGGTTTTTCCGAGTTCCGGAAAATGGATTTTGGGCATTGAGGCACTCCCGGCTCTAATTGTCGACAGCCTTTCCGCCAAGGGCTTCCTGGACGGAATGATTCATCAGTCTTTCAGCCAGGGGACGGGTCACCTGATCGAGGCGGGTGGTCTCATCCCGAACCTTGCGTCCGTCTGTCCCCTCCATGGCCGTTTCGAGAAGCCGCATCTGTTCGACGATTCCGGCTCTTTCCTCGGGGGGAACGATGGCGTCGTCGAGTCGTTCGAGCGCCCGACGGGTGGCGTTCAAAACTGTTCGGGCCTCTGTCCGCGCGTCGATGAGAAGGCGCGTTTCAAAATCTTCCTTGGCATGGACGAAGGATTCCTTGATCAGATCCCGGACGTCGTCCCGACTTAACCCATAGGAGGAATGAACGACGACTCCCTGGGACTGTCCGGTTCGCTGGTCTACCGCCCGGACGTCCAGGATCCCGTTGGCATCGATCATGAAGGTGACTTCGATCCGTGCTGCCCCGGCGATCATGGGTTCGATTCCGGTGAGAGAGAAACGGGCAAGGCTCCGGTTGTCCTTGGCCAGTTCCCGTTCGCCCTGGAGAACATGAATGTCCACCCGGGTCTGTCCATCGAGAAAAGTGGTGAACATTTCTTTCGCCTGTGTCGGGATCGTCGTGTTCCGGGGAATCAGGGTCGACGTCACGCCACCCATGGTTTCGATGCCGAGCGAAAGGGGGGTGACGTCCAGAAGCAGGAGGTCTTTCCTTTGACCGGACAGGATGTGGCCCTGGACCGCGGCGCCTTCCGCAACAACCAGATCCGGATCGACCGAGTCATAGATCGGTTTTCCGAAAAGGTCCCGGACAGCTTCCTTGATGCGCGGAAGCCGCGTGGCACCCCCGACGAGGATGACGCCGTCCACACGTTCGACAGGAACGCCTGCATCTTCGAGGGCCTGACGGACCGGAACGAGTGTCCTCTGGACCAAAGGTTCGACCAGTCGGTTCAGGATGTCCCGGGTGAGTGTGGAGTCCAGTCCGAGGGACGGAACGGTAACCCGGCTGCTGTCGGTGGTGGAGAGGGCGATTTTGGCCTTTTCGGCTTCTTTTCGGAGAAGGTCCCGGACTTCGTATCGTTCCGAACTGTTTTTGAGTTCGGGGTGCACGGATTGCCAGTGGCGGACAATCGCCTGATCGAAGTCGTCTCCCCCGAGATGGGTGTCTCCGTTGGTCGCGAGGACTTCGAAGATCCCTTTCTGAATCTTTAGAAGGCTGAAATCGAAAGTGCCTCCGCCCAGGTCGTAAATCGCGAAAATGCCGTCCTTTCCGGAGCCAAAACCGTAGGCAAGGGCGGCCGCCGTCGGTTCGTTCACGATCCGGAGGACGTTCAGTCCGGCCATCTGTCCGGCGTCTTTCGTCGCCTGCCGTTGTGCGTCGTTAAAATAGGCGGGGACCGTGATGACCGCGTCCTGTATGGGCTGGTTCAGATAAATCTCTGCCCTTTTCTTCAGTTCGGCCAGAACCACGGCGCCGATTTCTGGAGGAGAGATGTGACGGTTTTTCAAACGGTCCGGAATCATGGGGAGATCCCGGACGGACTCGACCGGATAGGAAAGTCGCGGAAGCTCTTCCCGGACATCGTCATAGCTTTTTCCCATCAGCCGTTTGGCCGAGTAGACGACGGTTGTTTCCGGATCGTTCAGTCGGGCCTTGGCGGAATATCCCACCTGGACACCGGCTTGGGAGAAGGCGACGACGGACGGCAGCAGCGGTCGGCCGTCGTCATCCGGAATCACCACGATCCGGTCGTCGATCATCACGGCCACCAGGGAATTGGTCGTACCCAGGTCTATGCCGACAACGGTTCTGGACACAAGGACTCCTCTCTGGGGTTTTTAGTGTTTCGGATTCCCGATGTTCCCCGGACGGGGCTTCAGGTCCCTTTCAATGGATTTCAGGTATTTCCGGTATTCGAGAGCCTGTCGAAGCGCCGACCGGTCGTTTTCCGGAAGCTGACCGGCGTCCGTTCCTCCTTCCAGAAGAGCGTCCATTTTCTTCATCAGGTCCAGGATCCGGGTTTCCTCTTCCGCCACGCGTCGGGCCAGCCGGGAGAGGGCCTCGTCCGTTCCCCTTTCTCCGGCTTCTTCCTCGAGGGACTCCTTGAGTTCCATCACCTCCATCAGGAGGATCGGGGAGAGGGTCGTTTTCTGCCCTTGCGGGGAGTGATGCGGTCCGGTCAGGTCCAGGAAATATGCGGCCCGGTCGTAGGGATCTTTCAGGGTTTTGAACGCCTGGTTCACCAGGGCGGCATTTTCGAGGCTGATCAGCTGCTCCCCGGATTCTTCATCCTGGTGGAAATCGGGGTGAAAGATCCGGCTCTTGCCATGAAACCGGTCTGTCAGTTGTCCCGGTTCCATGATCAAGCGGACGGGAAGGCCCAGTATGGAATAAAAATCGGCCTTTCGGCCGACGGGCTGAATCTTGACACAGGACGGACAGATATCCGCATCGGACACCGTCTCGCGACAGTTCCAGCAGAGAGACGGGTCCGTGTGCGCAGAGGAAACGGACATGCCACTTCTCCTTTGGCTTGAACGGACCGGACGGCCCCGCAATGGTCCGGGACGGGAGCCCCGGAAGGGGGGCGCCCGTTTTCCGGTATTTGCAAAAGACCTAGACGGCGAAAGATGTTCCGCAGCCGCAACTGTGGGTGGCGTTCGGGTTCTGGAACTTGAATCCTCCCCCCATCAGTCCGCCGCCCTGGTAGTCGAGGATCGAACCGTCCAGATAGACCATGGATTTGGGGTCGACCAGGATTCGGATACCGGCAGGGCCATCCTGGACTGTGTCGAACTCTCCGGCTTCTTCTTCGAATTTGATCAGATAGGAAAGCCCGGAACACCCGCCTCCTTCGATGCCGAGTCGCAGGAACTTGCCTTCCTTCTTCTGGGCTTTGGACAGGCGGACAACTTCTTCGGCTGCTTTCTCCGTCACATTGATCATGATTCCCTCCTTCAGACTTTGGCGTTTTCCGGTTTCTCGCTGCCCTGTGTCTTTTTCGTGCGGTAGTCGTTGATGGCGCTCTTGATGGCGTCTTCTGCCAGAACGGAACAATGGATTTTGACCGGGGGAAGGTTCAGCTCCTGGACAATGTCCGTGTTTTTGATCTGAAGGGCTTCTTCCACAGTCTTTCCTTTTACCCATTCCGTCGCCAGTGAACTGGAGGCGATGGCGCTGCCACAGCCAAAGGTCTTGAACTTGGCTTCCTCGATGACGCCCGAATCGTTGATCTTGAGCTGGAGCTTCATCACGTCGCCGCATTCCGGAGCGCCGACGATACCGGTTCCGACGTTCTCTTCCGACTTGTCGAACGATCCCATGTTCCTGGGGTTGTTGTAGTGGTCAACGACCTTGTCACTATATGCCATTTAAAGCCTCCCGTTCATAGATGTTCGATGGTCGTCAGTGTGAGTTCCACTGGACGGATTTCAGGTCGATTCCCTCTTTGGCCATTTCGTAGAGGGGCGACATGTCCCGGAGCCGGCTGACGGCTTCCTTGACGCGCCGGACGGTGTAGGCAATCTCCTCTTCGGTGTTGAAACGCCCGACCGTAAACCGGATCGAGGAGTGTGCCAGATCGGTTCCAACTCCCAGGGCGCGCAGGACATAGGACGGTTCCAGCGTCGACGAGGTGCAGGCCGAACCGGAGGACAGAGCGATCTCTTTCAGGCCCATCAAAAGGGCTTCCCCTTCGACAAACGCAAAGGACAGGTTGGAGACCGCCGGAGACCGGTTGTCGACGTCCCCGTTGATGGAAACGTAATCGAGTTCTTCCAGAATCCCGTTCTCAAGCTTGTTTCGAAGGCCGGAGAGCAGGGCGATTTCGGCTTCCCAGTTCTCCCGCAGGAGACGGCAGGCGTAGCCCATCCCGACGATTCCCGGCGTGTTGAGCGTACCGGAGCGGACTCCCCGTTCGTGTCCTCCCCCCTCGATCTGGGGTGTGATCCGGACACGCGGATTCTTGCGCCGGACATAGAGTGCTCCCACCCCCTTCGGACCATAGATCAGATGAGCGTTCATGGAGAGAAGGTCGATGTTCATGCGGTTGACGTCGATCGGCACGGCTCCGGCCGAATAGCTTGCGTTGACGTGAAGCAGAACGCCTTTTTCCCGCGTGATCTTTCCGATTTCCTCCATCGGCTGGATCGTGCCGATTTCATGGTTGACCATCATCATGGAGACCAGAATGGTTTCCGGCCGGATCGCTTCCCGGAGCTTTTCGGGATCGACGCGGCCCTTGGAATCCACCGGCAGGAGTGTCAGGGTGAATCCGTGGCGCTCAAGGGCGTGCAACGGGTCGAGAATGGAACGGATGTCGGTTTCGACGGCGATCAGGTGATTGCCTTTCTCCCGGTACATTTCCGCCACTCCCTTGATGGCGAGATTGTCGGACTCCGTCATGCCGGAGGTGAAGACAATCTCCTTCGGATCGGCTCCAATGAGGGCCGCCACGTCACCGCGCGCATGTTCCACTCCTTCTTCGGCCTTCCAGCCGTATGCATGGTTCCGGGATGCCGCGTTGCCAAAATTCTCCGTGAAATAGGGGATCATGGCATCGAGGACCCGGGGGTCCATTTTAGTGGTAGCGTGGTTGTCCAGGTAAATTGATCGATCCATGAAGGACTCCTCCCGTTGTGGGCTCGCTATGAATAAACTCCTCAAGGGACATGTCCTCGAGAAGCCACATGATTTTTCCCTGGATCCGTTCCAGGGGGGAACGTATATCGCAATTGTCTATCTGCTGACACGTTTTATCATGGCCGTCCGAGCAGCTCAGAATGCCGACGGAACCGTCGATCGCATTGATGACGTCCAGGATGGAGACGTTCTTGGCCGGCTTCTTGAGAGAATATCCGCCTTTCGGGGCGTGGTGGCTCTGCAGGATGCCCTTCTTGGAGAGGCGCTGCAGGACCTTGGCCAGGATCTCCGTCGGTATCTGGTATGCTTCGGAGATCTCCCTGATATTGACGACCTGCCCCTCTTCCTGCTGGGAGAGAAAGCTGAGAGCCAGGAGAGCGTAGTCGACTTTTTTTGTCAGTTTGAGCAACGGAGTCTCCGACCTTTTTAATCGCAGACCAAAATGGTCTGTTATTAATTTAGCATTCCTGCCCCATCCTGTCAAATAGAATCAGGGGATGGGAGGGCGAGCGTTCCCGGTGTCCATCGGCGCAGGAGGACGGGAGTGTGCCCAGAGCACGCGGAAATTGGAGTCCATGCGGCGAATTCTTTCGAAGAGAAGCATGGAGGACTGGACGGACATCTGTTTCTGGAAGGGAACGGGTATGTCGGCCCAACCCTTGGAGCCCTGAAGGAGGGTCCGGGAATCAATGATGGAATAGGGTCTGAGCCATTTTGGTGTATCCGGCGGAAGGATGCGGACAGCAATGCCGGCAGCCCGAAGCGTGTCGAGGGAGGCCGGATCGTTGCGAAACGTCCCGGGCTTTACCAGGATCTTCACCCGGACGCCCGAACGTTCCTTTGCGGCCAGGGCTTGCAGGATCCGGTAAGGTTTGATGAACCGGAAGACGATCATGTGAATGGACTTTCTGGACTGATCGATCTTTCGGACAACGATTTTCCGGGCAAAAAGACCCCGGCCGGTCGACTGGCTGCCGGAAGAGTCCATTCCGACTCCCAGGCCGATGATGATTCCGAGGAGGACGATGGCGGACAGGGCAACCCGGCTGAAGGGAGTGATGTTGAATCCTCCCTTGCGTAACGGCGGCGTCGGGGGTTCGATTGAAAGGATGAACCGTCCGAAGAACGGGAAGTAGATGTTTGCGGCGATAAATCCAATAAAGGTGTAGACCGTGTCGGAAAAAAGAGCATAGAGATAGAGAGTGGCGGCCAGGAGGGAAAGTGCGAAAAGATGGCCGTTCCGGGTAATGGCAGACCGTTCGATATGTCCGGACCAGATCCGGCTGACCAGCAGATGGAGCAGTGAGGAGAAGGTGAAGATCATCATTCCCCATCCGACGACTTCGAGCCCCTTGACCTGGTCGGACATGAAGGCGATCGTCAGCCCCGACATTCCGAAGGTCATTCCGAGAATCATCGCGAACGAGACACCCATCTGGGTCATGACGAACTGTTCGTTCCGGTAAGCTTCTTCAGGGTCCTGAAATTCGATATCCGGTCGGGGATTGTCGGCCATGGTCGCGGAAGTGTGTTCGGTGTCGGGATGCAAGGACGAATCAGCCAAAAAATCCTCCTGGAGAATGTCTAGCGGTGGGGTTCGGGCGCAGGGGAAAGCCCGGTCAAGACGACGGGTTGCATATGGAAGCGTCCGTCAAGGCGCTCTCCGAGAAACAGGGTGACCGATATGGGAAGGTGGCGCGGAGATTCCGGAAACGAGATCAGGGTCCGGTAATTTTCTCCTGTCCGGAAGTGATGGGACTCCGGAGGGTTAAACGTTCCCAGGACCATCCGTCCATCGGGTTCGACAAAATTGGGCGGTTCATACGAACCGATCTCCATGGTTTTTCCTCCGGTTCCCGGATGGAAGGAGAAGTCCATCTCGATCATGGTCTGGCCTCCGGAAATCCGGATGGCGTCCGCCCGGACGTCCAGGAGGGCGTCATGGTAGGTTTTTCGCAAAGCCAGGGAGAACATCCGGGGCGACTCGACAGTGTTCAGGGGGCCATTGATCCGTTCGGACTGCGGAGGCTTCTGTCCGAGCATCATGGATTTGAACATGAAAGACACCATGAGTCCGATCAGGATGCCCGCCAGAACGATCAGCCATTCCCGAGGTTTCAGTTGCCGGATGGGTGCCAGAAGAATGTCCAGCATCTCGAAAACTCCTTTGTTACGAAGGCTTCTGCGTTGAAGAGGGGAGGGAGACCCGAGCCGGCATCGGCGGCAGGTTCGGCATGTCCGGGACCGGTTCGATCTTGACGCGGGAAACGCGGTATTTGTCCATGTCCACGATCGTGACCTTCAGGTTGTTCATGTAAAAGAACTCCCCTCCCCGGGGGATGGTCTGGAGCTGGGCGACCACAAAGCCCGCCAGCGTCTCATAGTCGTCCCCTTCCGGGATGTCGAGGTGGTAATCTTCCCGCAGATCGCGGATCGACTGGGAGGCATCGACCAGGTACGAGCCGTCCCGAAGGCGCTCGACAGGTTTCTGGATGTCGTCGCTTTCGTCCTCGATTTCCCCCACGAGCTCTTCGAGCAGATCTTCCATGGTCACAAGTCCCTCGAGCGTCCCGTATTCGGAGAGGACGAGGGCCATCTGGGTCCGTCTTTTTTGCATTTCCTTCAGCGTGTGAGCCACCTTCATCGACTCCGGAATGAAGAACGGGGTGTGGACGAGGTCTGTAAGGCGACCCTGTCGGGACTGGACATAATTTTCGAACAGGTCCTTGTAGTAGAGGATGCCGACCACATCGCCAGTCCCGGAGCGAACGACCGGATAGCGGGAAAATCGATGGTCCGACAGAAACCTTGTTGCTTCGTCGATCGTCATGGAGGCGTCCATGGTGATCATCTTCATCCGGGGGACCATCACCTCCCGGACAGAGATGTCCGTGAACTTGAACACGCTCTGGATCAGGTCCTGTTCCGTCCGGTTGATGACCCCCTGTTCGGTCCCTTCCTTCAGAAGAAGGTCGAGCTCTTCCGGACTGATGGGGTATGCCGAACGGCTGTTCCGGATCCCGAGGATCCGGAGAAGTCCCTGGCTGGTGGCGGTGATCATCCGGACCGGCAAGGACAGCGTCTCCGTCAGGAAGAGTGTGGGGCGGGCCAGCAATGAGGCAATCCGCTCATTGTTCCGGATCGCCAGGGTCTTCGGTGCGATTTCTCCCAGTACGAGCATCGAGTAGACCTGGAAGAGAATGATGACGGAAACCGAGAGGGGGAGGAGAAAGTGGAACTCCTGAACGGGAGGCAGCTCGGTCAGTCTCGGTTTCAGGACTTCGTAGGTCACGGTGCCTGTCAGGGCCGAAGTCAGGGACGTGATGAGGGTCATCAGGACCTGGACCGTGGCGACGAATTGCTCCGGGTCCTTTCTGAGCCGTTCGATGGCCAGGGTTTCCGGACTTCTGGACTGGGCCATCTGATGGACGCGGGACATGCGGATGGAAATGATGGAGAGTTCGGAAGCCGCAAGGAAAGCATTGATCAGGATCAGGACGACAATGGCGAAAAGGTCGATCCAAATGGGTACCATAAGAAAAAAACGTCCTTTCCGGAAGAAGAGATCCACCGGCCGATGCTGGAGGAATGCCCTCATTATCCATCAAGTCCGGAGTCTTGACAATAAAAGAAGGGAGTGGCTATATTTGTGAAGTCCTATTTCGTTTCGTGATGAGTGCAGTAGATGTCTTTCCGGGGGGTTCCCCCGACCCAACCCAATGAAAGGGTCCGACGATGGAAAGCATGGTTGATCTGAGCAAAAGCGTTCCCAGCAACCCGTCTCTCGGCAGCTGGATCGTCTTGATGGTCCTGGTGGCAGCCGTATTCGCCTGGGGATTTGTGACCTCTTCGAAGTAGATCGGATTTCTGGATTGGCCGGTTGGTCGCGATCAGTCGGCCGGCCGACCGGTTCCCTTGGCCCGGACAGGATTGTCCGGGCTTTTTTTTGCCCTCGTTCAGATGTTTCCGCATCCCGAATTCCGTGGTCTGATTCCCCCTTCACCGATTTTTTCTGACGATTCCCCCGAAACTGCACGTTTTGCGGGGACTTGACAGGGCCCTGCCTTCTTTATTATAAAGTTAATAAGTTAGTAACTTAAATTTTAACGGAGGAAACATGGCAGAGACCATTATTGTCGAGACGGATATTGCCGTTATCGGCGGGGGTGCAGCCGGATGCTATGCGGCAATGACCGCCCGGAGGCAGGCCCCCGAGCTGGACGTCCTGATCATTGAAAAGGCGCATGTCGACCGTTCTGGCTGTCTGGCCGGAGGCATGAATGCCATCAATGCCTACATCAATCCTGGAGAAACGGTCGATTCGTTTGTGGAATATGTCCGGTTCGATGCCATGGGAATACTCCGGGAAGATCTGGTGCGCACGCAGGCCGCACTCCTGAACGAAGTCGTTCGCGACCTGGAGCAGCTGGGACTTCCGGTCGTCAAAGATGCCAGTGGGCAATATGCTCCTCGCGGACGCTGGAACATCAAGATTCACGGGGAATCCCTCAAGCCTCTTCTGGCGACGGCGGTCCGGAATCTCGGAGCCCGCATACTGAACAGGGTCGTTGTGACCAATCTGCTGGTGCAGGATGGGAGAGTGTCGGGTTGTGTCGGTTTCGGATTGCGCGACGGCAATTTCTATGTGATCCGGGCCTCAAAAACCATCGTGGCGACCGGGGGGGCTTCCGGCCTCTACCGGCCAAACAACGAAGGGGAGGCCCGGCATAAAATGTGGTATTCCCCCTTCAACACGGGAGCAGGGTACGCGATCGGCATCCGGGCCGGTGCCGAGATGACCAGTTTCGAACACCGGTTCATCGCTCTGAGGACGAAAGAGACGATCGCACCGACCGGGACGCTGGCTCTCGGTTTCGGAGCTCCCCAGGTCAATGCTCTGGGGGAGGAGTTCATGAAAAAACGGTGGTCGCACGTCGGCGGTGAAGGGGCACCCACTCCGATCCGGCTTTATGCTCCGTTGAAAGAAATGGCCGAAGGACGCGGACCTTGCTATATGGATACCCGTCATCTTTCCCCCGACCGGGTCAAAGCCCTGAAGGAAGCCTATCTCGACATGTATCCGAACACAGTCCAGTACTGGGCGGCCAACGACATCGATCCCTCCCGGGATCCGATCGAGATTTGCGGAACGGAGCCCTATCTCGTTGGCGGTCATTGTCAGGCCGGTTACTGGATCGACGCGGACCGGAAGACCACTCTTGAAAATCTGTTTGCGGCGGGAGATGTGGCGGGCGGGGCTCCATACAAGTTCGTTTCCGGCTGTTTTGCGGAAGGCCGGATCGCTTCCGAATCCGCCGTCCGGGAAATCCGGGAAGAGGGGAGACGGCGTCCGGACGTTTCTCCCGAAGAGATCGATCGAGAAAGAAAACGGACATTTTCGCCGCTCGAATCCGGGGGAAAGCTTTCCCCCGGAGCCGTCGAAGAACGACTGCAGAAGATCATGGACGAATACGCCGGAGGGATCCGGACGCAGTATGCGATGAACGAGACATCCTTGCAGGTTGCCCGGAAAAAGCTCGAGGAAATGACACGAGATCTTCCCGGTCTTGCGGCCGGCGACATGCATGAACTCATGAATCTGCACGAGGTCCTCGACAGAATCGACGTGGCCCGCGTCCTGGTCGCGCATCTGATCGCCCGGAAGGAAACGCGGTGGCCGGGATTCCAGACCCGTCTCGACTATCCCGAAACCCGGGAGGAATGGAACCTTTTCGTCAATTCGGCGAGCGACCCCGATACCGGAGAAATCCGGATTGTCCTGCGTCCTCTCGACTCGTTTTCCGACAGCGTATCTGAACCGACGGAGGTGGCCTTTGGGAATTCTTATTGACGAAAACGCCTGTCACGGATGCACCCGTCTCCCCGAAGCCCGTTGCGTCACGGCCTGTCCGGGAGACCTGATCGGGATCCGGGAAGACAAAAAGGCTTATATGCGGGTGCAGGCAGATTGCTGGGACTGCTATGCCTGCGTGAAGATGTGTCCGGTTTCGGCCGTCGAAGTCATCCTTCCCTATCCGGTAGCCGGCCAGAACGCGCGGTTGATGCCGAAGATGAAGCGGGAATCGATTCGATGGACACTGACTTACCCGGACGGAAACCAGGAGCAGTTCGACGCACCGACAAGGGTGCCCGAAGAGCTTTTGACGGAAGAACGCTAACGCGGATCGACAGGAAGATAAAGTCCTGTCACGATCTTCGACAAAAATCAGATCCACTGAAGGAGTATTTCAATGACCCTTGCGGAACCTCATGGTGGCAAGCTTGTTTCCAACGTGATTGTGGAATCGGAGAAGAGCGCCTTTCTCCGGGAACTCTCTCGGGCCCCGGTCCTGACGCTCGACAGCCGGGAACTGTCCGACCTGGTTCTTCTGTCTCAGGGAGCCCTTTCTCCCCTGACCGGTTTCATGGACGGAGAAACATACCATTCGGTTATCGACCGGATGCGCCTGCCCGAAGGGCTTCTTTTTCCCTTGCCGGTGGTACTTTCGGTCCCCGAAGAGCTTTACAGGAAAGTCTCGAAAGGAGACCTTCTGGCTTTGGCCACGTCCTCCGGCCAAACCGTAGGGGGGTTGTGGGTCACGGATCTCTTCGAACGCTCCGTGGAACGGGAGGCCCGGGAAGTTTACCGGACCCGGGAGCCGGAGCATCCCGGAGTCCATTACCTTCACCAGATATCCCCGTTTTCCGTAGGCGGAACGGTGCGGGCGCTGGAAGTGTTCGAAACGGACCCGTTCCGGCCCCAGCAGTTGACACCGGCGGAATCCCGAAGGCTCTTCACCCAGAAGGGGTGGAACACTGTGGTGGGGTTTCAGACACGCAATCCCATCCACCGTGCGCACGAATATATCCAGAAATGTGCGCTGGAACTGGTGGACGGCCTGTTCATCCATCCCCTTGTGGGAGAGACGAAGGAAGACGATGTGCCCGCTTCCGTCCGGATGGATTGCTACAAGGCACTGCTTTCCCGGTACTACCCGAAAGAACGCGTCGTCCTGGGGGTCTTCCCGGGATCGATGCGATACGCGGGGCCCCGTGAAGCGCTGTTTCATGCCCTGATCCGGAAGAATTACGGGTGCACTCATTTTATTGTCGGACGGGACCATGCCGGAGTGGGTTCCTATTACGGCCCCTTCGAGGCGCACGATCTTCTGAAGAAGTTCGATTTCGAGGACCTGGGCATCGTGCCGATCTTTTTTGACACCGCCTATTATTGCCGTCTCTGCGGAAGTATGGCCTCCCACAAGACCTGCGGTCATCCGGAAGATTCCCGAATCCTGCTTTCAGGGACCAAGGTCCGGGCGCTTCTGAGGGAAGGAGTCGCGCCCCCGCCGGAAATGACGCGTCCGGAAGTCGCCGAAATCCTGATCAAGCATTATGCCCGGCGTTCGGAAGAAGGGGAGCAGGTCGCGTAAAGATTTTGGTAGCAGTGTGATCGGGGATCCGAGGGAAAGGCGCAGGCTGGCGCTTTTCCCTTTTTTTGTCATACCAGGACCGGAATCCTGTCCGGTCGGAATTTTTCAGGATTTGAGGCGGTCGGCGATGGACAGGACAAGCGTCCGGTCTTTTCTTCCCAGCCGACGAAATCGTTCCAGCAGTTCTTTCTCCTGTGGAAGGGAAGCCTCCTCTTCCCGGGCCGCCCCTTCCCCACCCGTTGGGTTGCCCATGACCAGCCAGTCGAGGGTGACTTTATGAATGCCGGACAGACGGACAAGAAATTCCACGGACGGAACGCGCAGTCCCGCCTCGAAGCGGGAGATCTCTTCCTGCCGGATTCCGAGGAGTTCGGCGAACGCTGTCTGGGACATTCTTCCCCGAAGCCGGCGAATGCGGGCTCCGAGTTCCAGCGGATCCCAGTTGTTATTTATGTTATTTTGGTATACCATAGTGTTATTATGCTTTTTTGGTATAATAGACAGGTTCAGGCAAGTTGGCGGGATTATAGGAATGCGACCAGAAGGGGTCAAGAAAATTCGGGTGGCGCTCTTGAAAAAGGGATGGAGTCAGGAGGATCTCGCCTTGCACCTTGGAGTCACGCCCGCCTATGTTTCCCAGATCCTGAACGGCCGGAGACACGGCATCCGCATCCGTCGAAAAATTCCCGCCCTTTTGGGCATTTCTCCCAGACATATCGAGGACTGATCCCGTTACCGTTTTCAGGATCCCTCCGGGTGAAGCTGAAACCGGGATCTTCCCGCCTCATTTCTCCATTGAAAGTCCATCCTTTGATCAAAGGTTTTCAGTTTCCTTTTGGAAAATCGGTGTTTGTCCGCATGCGTGCAAAATAGCGACGTATGTCTTCGGGAAAACTGATCCCGAGAAGATCTCTTTATTTCGCGCGGATCGGGCGTTAAGATAATTCAATCGGCCTTATGGACCCCAATCCGGCATCGATCCCGCAGGAGGTGTTCCATTTTTTATCTCCAGGGAGAAGGGATCCTTCCGGTAACTCCATGGCAAGATCCTGTTGTGTTACCAGTCACCCAACTCTTTGCCCGTCGACTGCCACCAGCGGCGGGAGTCTGGTCGGTTCCGTCCAGAACGGGCCATCCGGAATGAGACACGTTTTCCCGGACGGAGTGGTCAAGAATCCCGTTCCGTCCGGGAAAACGTGCGGCGAAGGAGAATCCGATGCGCAAAAAGCAATTGAATGTCCTGTTCGTCCAACCCACACTGATGCGTCTTGACGGTTCTCCCGTCAAAGCCAAAAAGCGACTGATCATGACTATGGTGACGTCGTATCTTGCCGGCCTGACCCCCTCTTCGGACAACGTGACGGTGATTGATGACAAAGTGGAGCAGATCCCGTGGGATGGCGATTTCGACCTGGTCGCCATCACGACGACGACGGGTTCTGCCCAGAGGGCCTACCAGATCGCCGGACGGTTCCGGGAGAGAAAGGTTCCCGTGGTGATGGGCGGCTTCCACGCGACGCTCCATCCCGCGGAGATTCTGATGCATGCGGACAGCGTGGTGGTCGGAGAAGCCGAAAACGTCTGGGCGGAACTCCTGGATGATGTCCGGGCCGGAAAACGTCGATCGATCTACAAGGCCGAACAGCCCTGCGACATGAAATCCCTTCCACGACCCCGTTATGAACTTCTCGACTGGAAGAGATACCGGGTCCACCTGATGCCGATACAGGCTACCCGGGGATGCAATTACCATTGCGATTTTTGCGAGGTGCCTGTCGTCTATGACGGAGCTTACCGCATGCGCCCGATCGAAGATATCGTCCGGGAAATCGAGGAACAGAAGCGTGTGACCGGAAACAACCAGTTTCAGTTCATCGACGACCAGCTGACGGGAAAACATACTTTTGCACGGGAACTTTTCAAGGCCCTGAAGCCGCTCGGGATCACCTGGAGCTGCTTGTGGACCCTGAACACGAACCACGACGAAGAGCTTCTGGACCTGGCGATACAGGCGGGTTGTCAGCACGTCAATATCGGAATGGAGAGCATCAACCAGGACAATCTGAACGAGATCCACAAGAAACAGAACCACGTCAAAGATTACATGACCCTTTTGAAGGCGATGGAAAAGAGGGGGCTTTTGTACTCATTGAACCTCATGTTCGGACTGGATCACGATACCCCCGACGTCTTCGAAGCCACTTACCGATTTCTGGAAGAGGTCCGCGCCCCGATGGCCTTTTTCAGCATCGTTTCGCCGCGGGAAGGCACGCCTCTGCGCGAACGCCTGGACAAGGAACTCCGCGTGATCAATCCGATGGCGGACCAGTTTTCGTCCGGCCACAAATGCATGTTCGTTCCCAAGAACATGACCCCCGAAGAAGTGGAGAAGGGAATCGACTGGCTCCAGCGGAAATTCTATTCTCTCGGATCGATTCGGAGACGCTTCTTTTTTCCGGTCTCCCCTTACGCTTTCCGGCGGGACGGGATTCCTTCGAACCTCTTTTTTCATTACGTGTCGAAAAAAGGTGTGGATACGGTCGAGTACTATTAATTTCGGGGAGAAAACGAATCCTTGTTCCTGACGGGAAAGGCAGAAAGCTTGCGGGACTGGTTCCGGTCCCCCTGGATGGTCCTCGCGACGGTTCTGCTGGGAACAAGCTTGCCCCTGGCCGATACCACCAGCATGAACGTCGGCCGGTTCTTCATCGCCCGCGCGCTCGATTCGAGTTCCGACGAAACCCGGTGGTTGACCGCCGGCTACAGTCTCTTTGTCGCGATCGGGATTCCCCTGTCGCACCGGCTCCGGAGTTTTTTTTCCGAACGCACTCTCTATGCTCTGGCGACCCTGGTTTTCATGGGGGGATCTGTCGTTTCGATGTTCTCCCATTTCATGCCTTCGATGATGGTGGGTCGAGCCCTTCAGGGGATGGCCGGAGGTGTTCTCCTGCCCCTGTCCCTGGCTCTGGTCAATGAGTCTTTTCCGGAAAGTTCCCGTGCCCAGGGACTGACCCTCTTCTCCCTCGGCAACGCACTGGCCGTCTCCCTTGGTCCGACGATCGGCGGATACCTGGTCGATTACGCCAACTGGAGGTGGACGATGGGAATCCATCTCCCCATCGGTTTCGCAACCTTGATTTTTGTCCATTTGTCGCTGGAAGAGCATCCGCGCCAGGATCCTCGCCGCTTCGATCTGCCCGGGTGGCTCCTGTACTCCGCGTCAGCGTTCTTTTTCATGTACTCGGTCATGGAAGGGGAGCGTTTCGGCTGGCACAGCCAGATCATTTTCCAGACCTTCTTCATTTTTCTGGCGCTGTTTTTTTTCTATGTCCTGTGGGCCGCACGATTCCCGGATCCGATCTTTCCCCTGGATCTCTTCCGGTATCCGGGCTTCGTCATACTCACGGTCGTGAACCTTCTGCGATCCGTGTCGGTTTTTGGACGATTGTACCTTCTTCCCTTGTATCTCGAGATTTTTTACCACTTTCAGGCGCATCAGGCCGGCTTCCTGATCATGACCGGCGCCATGGTTGAGCTTATGATACCGGTCCTGGCAGCCCTGGTGCCCGGAAATCTTCATTTCCCCTGGCTCGCCATCAGTCTGGGCTCGTTTCTGTTAGGACTCTCCAGCGTGGCTTACCTGAATCTTCCCGGAAACGCCTTTTCCGTTCCGGAAACTGTTCTGCCAAACCTGGTTTTCGGGGTGGGAATGGCTATGGTCCAGGTGTCTCTTGCTCCCCTGGTTCGAAGAACCCTTCCCGTGCCGCTCGAACGTGTGGGCAATGTGTTTCAGCTCGCCGTCATGTTTCTCGGGGGGATGATCGGGACGATCCTGGGACGCCACCTCCTCGACAACCTGGCGCCTGTGTTTCACGTCCAGATTCCTCTCTCCCCCCTGTCTGAAAGTACAATCTCCCATGGAGCCATTCTTCTGAAGCGGTTGTCCGGAGAATATTCCTACAATATCGCCTTCTGGGTCATGGGACTGATCAGTATCGGCGCGTCCGCGTTGTCTGTGTCGTGGTTTCTGTTCGACGTTTTGCCCCGCCGGCTCCGTCAATCAACTATTCGGGGACAAGAGGACAATTTGGGCGCATAAGGGCGGATAGTTCCGATTGCAGTGAAAGAATGAGCGCGGGACGGATAAAATTTGATTTTTGTAAGACACTTTGAGTAAAATCAATGAGTTTGAGAAACGTAATTTTCCTTTCCCTTCATGTTTTTCATTCCTATAGTCCGTTTTGTTGGTCAAGTCTTTTCTCGTTAAAAAGGCGATGTAGCTCAGTCGGCAGAGCAGGTGAATCATAATCACTCGGTCGGGGGTTCGAATCCCTCCATCGCCACCAATACCAGAGCCAATCTTAGAAAAAATCTTCTCCGACAAAATCAAAATACTTGAATTTCTCCGACAATGAGCATGAAAAATGCCCTTTGAAAAGGAGAATTTTTTCTTTTTGATCGGAGGTCAGGAGTATGGCATCTTTCTGGAAAAGAAAACTCAAGGATGGTGAAGTTTCCTGGGAAGCCCTGATCCGTCGAAAAGGTCAGCCTTTTCAACGGAAATCCTTTGATACCCGTGTTGAGGCAGAGGCTTGGGCATTTACTGTCGAATCAGAAATCTCAAAAGGTGTTTTCGTATTCAGAATAGAAGCTGAAAACACGACTCTTTCCGAAGCCCTTGACCGATATATCGCTGAAGTTATACCCACAAAAAAACAACATCATCGGGAAAAGAATCAAGCCATTGCCTGACAAGGATATCCATTGGCAAAAAGCTTCCTTCCGGGACATGGGAGAAAAAGGAGTTGAGTCCACCTCATAGAATGAAAATCGAGGAAGAAATTCATCATTGACAATATGAATTTCTATTGTACTTTTAAGCATAAATTCCACAGGAAATTATAAAGTGTCATTTATATCAGGGATTAAGTGTGATCCGGCGGGACGAGGTCTTTGCCAGAAAAGTGTATTTTCCAGAAAAAGGAAAATTTATGAAAAAAATCTTTCGACCTTCTTGCTTTTCGGAATAGCGCTCTTGTCCGGATGCGTATCCATCCAGTCTCCTTCCGTTACTGAAAGGCTTCCGGCAGAAGGTGCCATTACTGTCAGGGTTGTTGAGGCAGGGGACTTGGGATTCCTTCATTTGACTTCTCCTCAGGACTTGACGAACAGGGCCGAATCTCTCTTCTGGGAAAATGTCCTTCAGGAAGACTCGTGAATGTTCCTATAGGATAAAACTGTTCGCGGACGCCAGAAAAATCGACGGGTTGAGATCGTCATTTCCGATGCTTCCGGATCTTTCAAAAATGAGCGATAACAGGGAAAAATGGCTGAAATCTCTTTGGATTTCGCCAATTCTCCCGGTTACGGGATACAGGTCCGACCGGTTCAATCTTGAATGCAATCAGGCGGGTGGACAAAAGTGAAAAAAATGACTGGGTTGACGCTGGCGGCTTTCTTGATCTCTGTGACAGGCTGTGTTTCTATCGAGTCTTCCGGGATTTCCGATTCTCCGAAAGGAGTTTCCGGTACAGAGGTGAGTGTCACCGAGGAGGGGGATTTCGGCATTCTGCATCTGACTTCACCGACAGATCTGACGGCTAAAGCAAATCAGGATCTTTTGTCCAAATGTCGCTCAGGCCGTCTGACTAACGTCCAGTCGCAACTGAGCGACAGGGACTGGTTGGGTATCGTCCAGGTCTATAAGGTCCGGGCGAGAGCGATCTGTATGTAGGGACCGTATAGGCAAAGGAAGTCCGGATTCTCACGGGTTATTTTTGTGGTCAGAGGGAAAGCGAAAACTCTCCATCGGAGTGATGCGATGCTCAAGGAATTTACAAAGTTCATGATGCGAGGGAATGTTCTTGATATGGCGGTAGGAATTATAATCGGTGCCGCTTTTGGAAAGATTGTGAGCTCCCTCGTTTCCGATATCATTATGCCACCTATTGGTCTTTTTCTTGGAAAAGCCGATTTTTCGAATCTTTTTATCGTCTTACATGATGGTACGATTCCGGGACCTTATGTCTCCTTGGTCCAGGCGCAAAAGGCCGGAGCTGTGACACTGAACTACGGCCTTTTTATTAACACGGTCATTGCATTTCTCATCGTTGGCTTTTCCGTTTTCATGCTGATTCGGTGGGTAAACCGGCTGACTGCCATAGTCCCTAAAACGGAACCTCCATCCAGTACGACCAAAACTTGCCCGTTTTGTCTTTCGGTCATTCCGCGAGGAGCCTCCCGATGTTCCCAGTGTACTTCGACCCTTTCTTAAAGAAGCTCAGAGCGTCCATCCGAAAAGAAGGTTTCGACAGTCGATTATTGATTGATGATTCTAAAGTCTCCTCATCCATGGCAAAACTGGTCAGGATCGATTGGTGCCGGAGCGAGCCTCGTGGAAGCTACGCAAAGTCTTGAAACCTTCAATGCTGCCATCTCATTTCTCCGGACGGTGCCAGCTGTGTCATGGCTCGAGCCGGATAATCGAACGGTTCTGGGTTTTACAAGTACATACGGGAACATTTCCCAGCCTGGAATCCCATCTGTCCAAACCAGTATCTATCATGGGAATGCCGAACAGGACGAATATTTTTCCCGAGATTTTTATTCTCTGGCTCAGGCTATATATGACCATAACTCCACTACAGGACTTAATCTTCAACAATTATACGGTGCTGGCTTCGGATATACGGCCATCCGAAGTTCTATTCAGGAGCTCAATTTTTCACTTGCAGCAAGTTATACGGATCAGCAATTTCTGGCACAGAACGGTAATCAGAATTTGGTAGGAGCCACTTTTACCGTGGGATATTCTTACAAATTTCCTAATAGCATTGTATTTAACGAAGATTCTTATGTTACCCCCCAGTTTAACAATTCTCGCGCATGGCTGGCTTATTTGTCTGGCGGTCTTACTATTCCGGTGATTGATTCTTTCGCTCTGTCCCTCCAGGCAATCGATAACTGATATGAAGGACGGTCATGTCAAGTCCTTTTATTTATGTTTATTCACAATATCTTACAAGATAATCCTCCACTTTCTTCCTTGCAAGGTTTTGGGGCAGGGTGTCTCCCGACTTTCCGGTCC
>JAKAYA010000011.1 GCA_021826965.1 Nitrospirota bacterium | reverse complement strand
AGATCTTCATTCGACTCTCCGGCCCTCTGATCCTGGGGCTTTTCTTGTCTCTCCTCTGTCCCGCTGCCTCTTCGTGGGCGTCCGACTGGCTCGTTCTTTCCCCCGGAGTGGCTCTGTCCAACGGAAAAACCGGATTCGGGGGGCAGGCAAAATTCTTCTTCGTTCCGAACCTGGGCGCGGAAACGGACGCCGTCTGGACGCCCGAAATCTGCTCGGACTGCCGTTTGGCCCAGACGACCCTCACCGAAAACCTCTTCTACTGGATCAATCCGTTCCACGTCCTCAGTCTTTATCTCTCCGGAGGAGGGGGGCTCGGGCTCTTTCAGTTGAGTTCCCCGCAATCGGATACGGCTCTCCTCCCGGTGTTCGACATCGGACTGGGAGCGGTGCTCTGGCCCGGAAAGCACATTGGCTTCGAAATCGAAACACGCTGGTTTTTTCCGGCCGGAGGAGGGCTCGACGGCAACCCTGCCTCCCGTCTCGAAACCAACCGATGGTTCGCCGCTATCGCCATTCCGCTCTGAACGACCGTTTCATCGGAAATCTCGGAAGACTTTTGACCCCAATACTCTGGAGAACATTGTGTCCGTATCCGCAAAACCTGTTTCAGACCTCAAGCGTTTTTCCTATTTTCTTTCAATCTGCGCCCTCCTTGGCACGGGGGGATGCAATGGAGATAACCTGAACTTTCCACCACAAGGAGGAACTTCGAACACGATCGTCCAGGGAGTGGCATTCGATGGACCGATTCTCCAGGGAACCGTCTCTCTCGAGCATTACCCTCCGGGCTCGGGAGTTCTGGCCACCGGAACCACGGACCAGAACGGAAACTTTTCTTTTTCCGCTCCGGTACTGGACAGCCAGGAGGTTTACGTTCTGACCGTCTCCGGCGGAAAAACACTGGACCTGGCCACCGGAAACACATTGAACCTCACGGAAGGGGACCAGCTCACGGCGATCGGAACCGGCCAGGATTTCTCCGGGGGTGCACTGAGCGTGACGCCTTTTACCAGCCTGGAAACCTCCCTTGCCGGACACCTGATTGTCCAGGGCATCGCGGCATCCGACGCCATCAAACAATCCGCCGATCTCTGGGCGGGCTATCTCGGATTCGACCCGTTGAAAACCCCGGTCGCCAATCCAACGCAAGGCCCGACCCAGGCCAACCCCACGGGTCTTTACGGTATCGCTCTCGCCGGCCTGTCCCAGATGGCATTCAACATCGGGCAAAAACAAAACCTCTCTCCCGGCACCACCAATACCTTCGGGCTTTTGGTCCAGCTCGAAAGCGATATCACGGACGGCATTTTCAACGGTCTTCAACAAGGGTCTTCGACACCGTTAAGCTACTACGGGTACTCCCTGACATCGGATTCGCTGCGGAAAGATCTGGCCGCGGGAATCCTGGAGTTTCTCTGGAACAACCAGAACAAATCGGGGCTCACGCCCCTGACGGTCGACGGATTCGCCAACAGTCTGGCTTTGAACACGTCCTCCCTCTTTTCCGAAACCCCCACGGCCGTCGCACCCGATCCCTTTGCCCCTTCCGTCACCGTCGTCGCTCCGGTCGTCGGGCAATATTACCGGGGGACAATGACCATCATGGCTTCCGCTTCCGACGACCTCGGTATCGGAAGCTTCGTCACGTCTTCTCCGAATCTTCCCCTTCCCGGAGGCTCCCTCGACCAGAACCCCCTCACCACATCCTTCGACACCGCTTCCGTCGCCGACGGTTCCTACAATCTGATCTTCACCGCCACGGATTATGCCGGACACACCGCGAACAAGGACGTCCAGTTTTCTGTCGACAATACTCCGCCGACCATTTCCAATCTGTCTCCCGCAAACAACCAGACCTTGACCTTCTGCGCGGGAACCACCGAAAGCGTGACCGTGACGGGAACGCTGACGGACACGGGATCGGGGCCGAATTTTGTTTCGGTCGCGGAAACGGCTCCCTCGTCGACCCAGTTCACGTCCACTTTTACGCTGTCCGGCACAAATCCGACGGAAGGGAGCTTCCAGTTCTCCTTCACCGTGCCACCGGACGGGTGCAAGGCCGTCCCCTACACCTTCACCCTGACGGGCTACGACAATCTTTTAAACTCCTCTACCCAGTCCTACAGTCTCACGATCGAGAACTGACCTGCCTCACCAATGCCTTTTCCCCACCGGAGAGTTTCGGAAAGATGTTCCTCTTGAATCTCTCCGGTGGTCCATCTAGTATTTCGAGGGCTGCGCCGAACCAATCCTAAAAATCTTTCATCTCACTTCATTCAGGGGCCCTCAAGAAACTTTCAGGTCGGAACGATCGGGGAACTCCATGGCTCTTTTTCGCATATACCACAACACCCGGACCACGATCGCCCGATTCCAGCAATCCATGCTGCGCCGGGTTGTCGGTATCGGTGCGCTCTATTCCACCGGCTACGGGGATGTCGGGTCGTCGATCTACTATGCCCTGGGTGTCACCACCGTCTACGCCCAGGGGGCGTCCTTTCTCGCCATCGGCATTGCGGGCCTTTTTTTCATCGCGACGGTCCTGTCCTATGCCGAACTGAGCTCGGCCATGCCGGAGTCCGGCGGCTCCTCTCTCTTCGCCCAACGGGCCTTTGGCGATGGCGGAGCTTTTTTCGCCGGCTGGGCGCTGCTTCTGGACTATGTTCTGACACTCGCCATCAGTGCCTTCTCGGTGGGTCCCTACCTGGGATATTTCTTCCCGGTCCTCAAAAACAGCGCACAGGCCAACGTCACCTTCACGGCCGGTCTCATTGCCTTTTTGGTCTTCGTCAACGTCTTCGGTCTCAAGGAATCTTCCTGGTTCAGCCTCATGCTGACAGGATTCGATATCCTGACGCAGATTTCCCTCATGGGACTGGGTGCCATGTTTCTTCTCAATTTTCACAAGATCTGGAACCAGTTTACCATGGGCGTCGCCCCGACCTGGCCCCATTTCTTGTATGGCATCTCCATCGCGATGGTCGCCTACACCGGGATCGAAGCGATCAGCCAGATGGCGGCCGAGGCCCGGGACCCGGGGAAATCCGTTCCGAGAGCCATGTTCATGACCATGGGAACCACGGTCTTTCTCTATGCCGGGATTTCCATGGTGGCACTGTCCGCCATGGACCCGAAAGTCCTGTCCACGACCTGGCAGAATGATCCGATCGCGGGCATCGCCCATTACATGCCCCACGTCCAGGAGTTTCTGGGGCCCTGGATCGCAATTCTCGGCGCCACCATCCTGACCATCGCCGCCAACGCCGGAATGATCGGGGTATCCCGGCTCGCCTACTCCATGTCCAACAACTTCCTGATCCACCCGATCTTCCGGCACACAACCGTCCGCTGGAAAACGCCGGTCTATTCCCTCATGTTTTTTGGCATTCTTTCCACAGCCATCGTGGCGTTCTTTCCCTATCTGGATATCCTGGCCGACCTGTACAATTACGGTGCGATGCTGTCCTTTACCATGACCCATCTGGCGCTCATCGTGCTCCGGAACAAGGAACCGGATATGGCGCGCCCGTTCCGGGTTCCCTTCTCTCTGATCATCCGGAAAAAAGTCATCCCCCTGACCGCCGTTTTCGGCCTTTTCGGAACGGGCGGCGTGTTTCTCATGGTCCTCCTCTTTCACAAATACGGAAGGGTCTTCGGAACGGTCTGGATGATCGGCGGCATTTTCTACTACCTCTGGTTCCGCCGGCATGAATCGCTTCCGGTCATGCAGCGCGTCCAGATCACTGACCTGCCGGACACTCCCGAAAAACCGGTCCCCCACAAGCGGTTCCTCGTCGCCACCAGTCCCACCCGTCCCTCCCCCATGCTTCGGGACGTCTGCAAGATCGCCCGGGCCGACAACGCCCGCATCACCGTTATTTCGGTCATCGAAGTTCCCTTGACACTGCCTCTGACGGCGGACATGTCCATGGAAGAAAAGGTGGCGGGCCATACCCTCGACCTGTGTCAGGCGATCGGAGTGGAAGAAGACGTCATCATCGACACGGTTCTGGCAAAGGGGCGTTCGGTGGGGACACTGCTGAACTTTCACCTGAAAAAGACCAAGGCCGACACTCTGGTGATCAACAACACCGGATCGGCCATTTCAAGGACCATACTGGGAGCCGTCGAACGCTCCTCGAACACGGTGACGGTCTGGAGTTTTCAGAAGGTTGCAGGGGGCGACCGGACACCGACACCCAAGCCCCGCCTGACCGTCGAGCGACCGATCATACTGGCCGAAGAAACCGCCGGAAAGACTTCCCCTACGCCCCCCTAACCGCCGGAGGGTCCTCCCCGGTCGACGGACGCGACCCGGGGAGCGTCTTCGTATTCGGGACAGAGATCGATTTCGGTCGTGGCCCGCTCGAAAAAGACCTTGAGAAAGAGCCCGAAAGTGGAAAAAAGCCGGTAGCGAACAATCGGCAACTTGTGGATATACACCAGATTCCAGAGAAACCACCCGAGGATCCCGCTCAGGGTGAACTGCTTGGCGGAAAGCAGGGCATAGTTGTCTCCGATCGATACAAACCCCCCGACATGATTGTGTGCGAAAATTTTTTCCGGCCTCTTCAAGAGACGCGCCGCAATGTTTTGGGCGACGGTGCGGGCTTGGCGAACGGCCGTCTGGGCAGTCGGCGGATAGGGGCGTCCTTCCCAGGGATTCAGGCAGGACGCGTTGTCACCAACAACCCAGACGTGTTCCATGGAGACACTCTCAAGTGTTCCCTTGACCCGAATCCGATTTTGCCCGTC
Source organism: Nitrospirota bacterium (assembly GCA_021826965.1). Taxonomy (GTDB): domain Bacteria; phylum Nitrospirota; class Leptospirillia; order Leptospirillales; family Leptospirillaceae; genus Leptospirillum_A. The sequence continues at coordinate 44,753 of JAKAYA010000011.1, read as the reverse complement.
TTTTTCGAGCGCAAGCGCGGCCGTGAGAGGGTTCGTCCGGACGCCAGCCGCCCAGATCAGCGTTTCCGCCCGGACAGACGCTCTTCCCGAGAGCTGCATGATGCCTTTTCGATATTCTTCCAGACGCCCTTCGAGAATCACTTCGATTCCGATCTTGCGGAGCCGTTCGAGCGCTTCCAGGGAGAGCTTTTCCGGAAGGGACGGCAGAATTCTTCCGGTGGCTTCGACGAGGATCACCCGAATTTCCTCTTTGGAAATCCTCCGGCCGAAATCCCGCAAGAGCTCGCGATGGGCATATTCGTGGATCTCTCCCGCCAGCTCGACGCCTGTCGGACCTCCTCCCACGACAACGAAGGTCAGGGCCGCCCGTCGGGATTCCGGGCTCTCTTCCCAGTAGGCCTTCTCGAACATCCGAATCAGGTGATTGTTGATGGCCGAAGCGTCTTTCAGCGATTTCAGCGTAAAGATGTTTTCGAGCCGGGACTCCAGCCCGTAAAAGTTGGTTTCGCTTCCCAGTGCGATCACCAGATCGTCGAACGGCAGAGCCCGGTGCTCCGTCCGGACAATCCTGTTTTTGAGATCGATACTTTGGACTTCCCCGATATGGGCATGCACTCTCGTCCGCCGAAAGATCTTCCGGACGGAATGCGCGATATACCGGGGTTCGAGCGATCCCGTCGCCGTGCTGTGAAGCATGGGCGTGAACAGAAAATAGTTCCGGCGATCAATCACCGTGATCCAGACATCCGGCCGACTTTTCAGAAACCGGTCCAGATAGACGGCCGTGTAAAGTCCCCCGAAGCCGGCACCCAGAACCAGGATCCGGTGGGGTTTTTCCGCCGGAAGGTTCCCGGACATTTCTGTGGGTTGGGACTCAGCCATTCTTCTCTCCATCGTCGGTCAAAAGTTCAATCCTGCATGTATCCTTTTCGCTGGTCCATCTCAGGGCGAGAAGGTACACGCCTCCTGTCCAGAGAATTGACGGAAAAGTCACCCCGACCGTATGAACGACCGTCGGTGCGACCCGGGGCAACAGATAATAGAAAGCAATGCCCAGACCCAGAGCCAGAAATCCGGGGAGATGGAACCCCCCCCTGCCCCAGTACCGGGACCGGGAAGTGGTTTCATACAGGGAGGGCACATCCAGTTGTCTTTTCCGGTGCAGGAGGTAGTCTGTCAGAACGAGGCTCCACAAAGGAATGAAAATCCCTCCGATCGTCGAAAGGAACGTGGTGAAGTATCCGATGAAGCTCGAGAACAGGAGGGGAATGAAGGCTGTCGCCAACTGGATCAGGGACACGGCTCCCAGCGCTTTTCGTGGATTTGTCGTTTTCCCGCCCCGGGTCAGCAACGCCAAAAGAGCCATGCCCGCTCCATAGAGATTGCTCGAGCTGACGCTGACGGACGACAGGAAAATCACGGACAGCGCCACTCCTGACAGACCGAGTCTTCCCATCAGCCGGGCAGGATCGCTGTCGTCCGGATTCGCATGTCCGGTCGCAAGCCCCAGTCCGATAACCCCTATCGCCCCCACGAACACGAACCAGGCCTGCCCCCCCCAGATACCAAGCCAGGACGCCCGAACGGCCACTTTCGGGGTTTTCGCAAGACGCGCGAAATCGCCGACCTGAAGCCAGGTCCAGATGTTGATGAAGGAGATGTCCACAAGCTGGACCGGCGTAAAGACCGGAGCGGATTTGCCATACGTCAGGAGCCGGGAAAGATCCCATCGGGAAAGAACTTCGTAGGTTTCCACCCCCCCGAAACCGAGCAGAAGAAGAGACGCCACCCATTTCAGAATCTTGATGGCCCTTGGTCCAAGGGTGGCCACCGCCCCCTGAAGAAGAGCGATCGACAGGATCGGAAGGACCAGAGAGGGAGATCCCGGCGAAGCCTCTCCGGCAGGACTTATGCCCCCTTTCCAGATCTGGACAAGGGAAACGGCCCCGATGTAGGTCGTCACCGTTGTCCACCCGATCTGGACGACGGTCTCCGCCACTCCCAGAAAAAGTGAACCCCCCAGAACACCCAGGGAAGGACGGGCCAGAACAACGGTCGTCGCGCCGGTGCGTGAGGCGATGTAGGCGAGGGTCGCCCAGGGAAGAATGATCAGGGGAGTCCAGAAAAACGTGTTCCAGAACAGGAAAGGAACCCCGGACAGCGCCAGAAGCCCTCCGAAATACCAGCTCGAAGCGTTCGCCCCGTCTCCGAACCAGTTCCAGAACAGGTCAAAAAAACCGTAAGTTCTCTCTCGGGGAGAGACGGGCCGGATTCCCGTAAGTTCCAGGTGCCGGCCGGACTCCCTTCGCACGCGCCATCCCTCCTTGAACGCCTCCTCTTCCGGCGCCACAGCCAAAACTTGCTTTTCTTTCCGACAGACGGGAAAAGGTTTTTCTGTTGAAAAAAAAGGTATCCGATGATAGTGTAAAAGACGTTTCATGCTGAAAGAAAGGGCTTTCGATGTCCGGCAACGAAATCTACGACCACGTTTCCAGAATCAATGTCGTCATGGTTTACGGATTTCTGGCTGTCATGGCGGGAGGATTGATCGTCATTTTCCTCCAGTGGATCTACCAGAAATTCGTCCGCCGCACCCATCCTCCGGAATTCACCGAAAAACCCCGGATCTTCCGCAAGGATTGAATCCGGGCAAACAGCCAAACTTTTGACAGTCGAGCAGCCTTCGTTCTATGTGGATCATTGGGGATGGAGGGTCCCCGGAAAGGGCGCCTTCCGATACGCTTGAATCCTGCGTCCTCGCCGTTTCCGAATGGGCAGACGGGGTCCTTGTCCGTCTCTGGTCGACCGGAGACAACCGGATCGTTCTCGCCCCCCGCCCGATCCTTCCCGCCGAAGCAGGGGAAATCGACCTGGAAAAGAGTACCCGGGAAGAATGCGAATCCCGACCGCCCATTTCCCCGCTGACCGGAAAGCCCTATCGACTGACCGGCCTCGAGGAGTTTCTCCGGTTTCTATCCCTGACGCCGGTCCGGGGATTTCTCGAACCTTCCGCGAAGCTTCTGTCCTCCCCCGCGGGGGAAATCTTCCGGGAGGCTCTCTCCAGCAACAATGCCCGACTTCCCCTCCATGTCGTCCTGCCTCCGGATCTCCCGCTTCCGTCGCCTGGAAAAACCGTCTCCTACTGGCGAAGATCCGGCGACCATTTTCCCTCCCGGGCAGCGGACGGGGCATCCTGGATTCTCGACAGCAACCTTTTTGACGGAACCCCCGGACCGGACCTCCCCCGATTTCTCATAAACGGCAATGTCCCGCCCGACCGGTGGCCATTTCTTCGCCGCCTTCAGGGATTCTGGGGCGTCCTGACGCCAACCCCCTATTTCACCCGGAAGACTCTCGAGACGAAGGGCACGGCCATCTGATGAAGATTCCACCACTCATTGCCATCCTGGGACGACCCAACGTTGGAAAATCGACGTTGTTCAACCGTCTCCTCTCCCGGAGGGAAGCGATTGTCGAAGACCGTCCGGGAGTGACACGGGACCGGCATTACAGTCAGGGCACCATCGGGAGGAAAAGCTTCCGTCTGGTCGACACCGGGGGAATCCTGTTCGGCGACGACCACCCTCTGGGGGAATCGATCCGGAAACAGGCTCTGTTCGCTCTCGAGGAAGCCGATGCCGTCATTTATGTGATGGACGGTCGCGAAGGCTATCTTCCGGTCGACGCCGATGTCCTCGAACGCATCCGTCGTTCCGGCAAACCTTCGGTCTTCGCCGTCAACAAGGTCGATACGGTGAAGACCGAAGAAGTCCTGGCCGATTTCCACCGGCACGGGGTCTCCCCCCTGATCGGCATTTCCGCCGCCCACGGCAGAAACGTCGACGCACTGCTGGACCCGTTCATGGATCTCATGCCGGATACCGATGAAGCGTTTCCGGTCGATCCGGGAATCCGCTTTTCGGAAGCCTCCGAATCCGACATCCAGGAATGGCTTCAGCGCCGTATCGCCGATCCGCCCAGGGTCGCCGTCATCGGGCGTCCGAACGTGGGAAAGTCGACTCTCGTCAACCGTCTTCTGGGAGAAGAACGTCTCGTGACGAGTCCGATTCCCGGAACCACCCGGGACGCGATCGACACACTGGTCACCTATCGGGACAAAACCTATCATTTCGTCGACACGGCCGGCCTTCGAAAGAAGGGAAAAGTCGCCGAAGCCTCGGAACTGTATGCCCAAATCCGGACCGACAGGGCCATCCTGGAATCCGAAATCGCCGTCGTTCTCCTCTCGGCCGAAGACGGCCTGACGGACGGAGATCTCCGGATCATCCGACAGGTGATCGATCACCGGCGAGGACTGATCCTCGCCTGGAACAAATGGGACACGCTCAATCTTGAAGACACAGCCGGTTCCCCGCCTTTCCGGGAGGTCCGCGAACGCTACCCTTTTCTGGCCTTCGCTCCCATGTTCGGATGTTCGGCCAGGACAGGCTTTCATATTTCCCAACTCTTTGGCCATATCGCCACCGTCCGGGACTGGTACTTCACGCGTATCCCGACTTCGGATCTCAACAGCCTGATTTTGCCAATCGTCCAGGCCTCTCCGCCGCCTCGCCTCAAGAACCACCCGGTCCGCATCTATTATGTGACGCAGGTTCAGGTCGCCCCATCCGTCATCATGGTCTTCTCCAACAAACCGGAAGGCATTTCCCTTCAGTACCGTCAGTTTTTGTCCCGGAAAATCCGGGAAAAACATCCGTTCATCGGAGTTCCCTTCCTCCTCAAGATCCAGGCCAAGAGCCGGAGAGACCGGGATTCGGACGAAAAATAAAAAGGGGAACGATCCGGCGGACCGTTCCCCTTTCGACACCTGCGCCGAACCGCCTTGTGAAGGTCAACCCTTCATCTGACGCTCGGCCTCCAGAATCTTGAGCGTGGTCTTGATCACGGTATCCGGGTTCAGGGAAATGGATTCGATCCCCATCCGGACCAGTTCTTCCGCCACTTCCGGAAAATCGCTCGGGGCCTGTCCGCAAATACCGGAGTGCACCTTGTTGCGCTTCGTTCCTTCCACGGCCATCCGGATAAAGGCCATGACTCCGGGATCCCGTTCATCGAAGGAGTCCGCCAGAATCTCCGAATCCCGGTCGACCCCCAGCGTCATCTGCGTCAGATCGTTCGATCCGATCGAAAAACCGTCGAACAATTTTGAAAAGGCGTCGATCTGGATGATGTTGTTGGGAATTTCGCACATCACAAAGATCTGGAGACCCTTTTTCCCGCGGGCCAGACCGTTTTCGGCCAGCACTTCTATCACGGCCTGTCCTTCCTTCACCGTCCGGCAGAAAGGGATCATGATGCGAACATTTGTCAGGCCCATGCCTTCCCGGACTCGCCGGATCGCCTGACATTCCAGGCTGAACCCGTCCCGGTATCGCGGGCTGGCGTAACGCGAGGCCCCCCGGAAGCCGAGCATCGGATTTTCTTCGTGAGGTTCGAAATAGGACCCCCCGATCAGGCTGGCATATTCGTTCGACTTGAAGTCGCTCATGCGCACCGTCACCGGCTTGGGATAAAAGGCGGCCGCGATGGTGCCGATCCCGAACGCCAGCTTCTCCACAAAATACTCTTTCTTGTCGGCATAGCCGCTCGTCATTCCCTCGATTTCCGCACGCACTTTCGGGTCCAGAACCCGTTCGGGATGCACCAGGGCCATGGGATGGATCTTGATGAAACCGTTGACGATGAATTCCAGTCGGGCAAGCCCCACTCCGTCGTTCGGGATGAAGGAATGGCTGAACGCCTGATCCGGATCTCCCAGGTTCATCATGACCTTCGTCCGCGGCCGTTCCAGCTTGTCGAGCTTGGTCCGGTCGACATGGAAGCGGAGAGTCCCCTCATAAACCATCCCCGTATCGCCCTGGGCGCACGAAACGGTGACCTGCTGCCCGTCTTCCAGCTGATCGGTGGCATTTTCCGCACCGACAACGGCGGGGATTCCAAGTTCCCGGCTGACAATCGCCGCGTGGCATGTTCTTCCGCCCCGGTTGGTGATGATGGCGGCCGCCGTCTTCATGACCGGCTCCCAGTCGGGCGTGGTCGTTTCGGCGACCAGCACCTCTCCGGGCTTGAAATCCCGGATCTGGGAGAGCGTCCGGATCACGTGAACCTTTCCGGAAGCAATCTTCTGCCCCACGGATTTTCCACGGACAATCACCCGGCTTTTTTCATCCAGCGTGTAGGACTCGAGATAATCGTCCTTCTTTTGCGATTCGACGGTTTCCGGGCGAGCCTGCACCAGAAAGATTTCTCCGGAAATTCCGTCCTTGGCCCATTCCATGTCCATCGGCCGGTTTTCGCCGGCTTTCCGCGAGTAATGCTTTTCCACCTTGATGGCGTAATCCGCCAATACCAGAATCTCGTCGTCCGTCAGGCAGAATGCCCGCGCATCTTCCGCCGAAACCCGTTCGTTGTGGACCGTTTCCTTGGCGTTGCCCAGGGAATACACCATCCGGAACTGCTTTTGTCCAAGGTTTTTCCGGATGATGGATTTGTGTCCGGTCTCGAAAGTCGGCTTGAACACATAGAATTCGTCGGGATCGACATTCCCCTGGACGACGTTTTCCCCGAGACCGTAGGCTCCCGTGATGAACACGACATCCCGGAACCCCGTTTCGGTGTCAAGAGAAAACATGACTCCGCTGGAACCCTTGTCGGAGCGGACCATCTTCATGATCCCGATCGAAAGGGCAATGTCGAAATGGTTGAACCCCTTGTCGACCCGATAGGAGATCGCCCGGTCCGTAAAGAGAGAGGCAAAGCACTTGAGGCAGGATTCCCGGAGATCGGCCAGACCACGGATGTTCAGATAGGTGTCCTGCTGACCGGCGAAAGAGGCGGTGGGAAGATCTTCGGCCGTGGCGGAGCTCCGGACGGCAACGTCCGGATTTTCTCCGTACTCCTTTCCCAGAATCTCGTATCCCTGCACGATTTCCGACCAGAGATCCTCCGGGATCCGGGCGCCCAGGATCAGGTCCCTCGCCCTCTTGCCGCGCCGAGCGAGGTCATCCATATTGTGCCGGTCCAGACCGTTGAGTGTTTCCTTCAGGGCGTCGAGGATTCCGGCCGCCGAGAGAAGATGCCAGTAGGCTTCGGAGGTGATGGCAAAACCGTTGGGAACCTTGACTCCCTGAGGAACGAGCTCCTGATAGGCTTCACCCAGTGACGCATTTTTACCGCCGACAAGGTTCAGGTCCGACAATTTTATTTCTTTGAAAAAGCGAATGTATTTCATCCTGATGCACGGGAACCTCCGGCGAATTCGCCGGAGAGGGATAGCATCTGTTCCCGATCTCCTTTCTGAAGGCTATCCGGACATGTCACAACGGAAAAGAATCCGGACCGGACAGAGAATCAAGAAACTTCAGGGATGTTCGGTCTCTGGCCGGAACACCGACCTTTTCCCGTTCTCGACAAGCGGTCCGGACCGACCGGAGAAGTTCTGTCCGGGCGGGACAGGATTATTCAAATGATGGCATTCCCGTTCCCGATGGGGGAACGTATCCGGGAAGTGGTCCATCGGGGAAGTTCCGGTCACGGATCCCGAAATTGTTTTGGCCTTCAGAGTAAGGAAATCCGGGAAAAATATCAAGGCATCCCGGGCCGTTTCTTTTGGTTTTCCATCGAAGAAGCTCTCCGGATGGACCTCAGTTTCCGGCGATATGTCGTCTCGGACAAACCCGAAAGTCTGCGCCCTTTGGCCGGGTCTCCTCCGGACTTCCTCTCCAGGTCCACAAAGTAGTCGAAATCAAATTTTTCCTTGGCCACCGAATAGGGCACACAAGAATCTTCCGTCGAGTCCGGAAAAAGAAGAGGCAACGTCAGGACGCCTTCCGTGGAATGCAAGATTGCGGAACGCAGTTTTTCGGACAGTTCCCGCACGTTGCCCGGCCAGGAATAGCCCAAAAGAGCGCGCAGACTGTTCTCCGGAACCGTGATCCCCTCCCGTCCGAATTCACGGGCGATTTTCTTGACCTGAGTTTCAACCAGAACCGGCAAATCCATCTGACGTTCCCGGAGAGGAGGGATCCGGATTCGATGCGCCACGAGACGAAAGTACAGGTCTTCTCTCAACCGGCCGAATTCCCGGAGACGGTCGAGCGGGACGTTCGTGGCCAGGATGACCCGCGCGTCGGTTTGACGGGGACGCACATCTCCTACCGCGAGGAAGAAGCGGGTTTCCAGAACCCGCAGAAGCTTGGGCTGAAGTTCGGGATCCATGGAATTGAATTCATCCAGAAAAAGCGTGCCTCCGTTCGCCGATCCGAAAAATCCGGTCCGCGTCTCCTGAGCCCCCGTGAAAGACCCCTTCCGATGCCCGAAAAAAAGGCTCTCAAACAGGGCCGACGGAACTCCGGCCATGTTGACCGGGATCATCGGTCCATCGGAACGACCGGATTTTTCGTGAAGGGCTTGCGCAAAAAGTTCCTTACCCGTTCCGGTCTCCCCTTCGAGGACAACCGTGAGGTCATGCCTGGCATAAACATGAAGTTTCCGGATAGCTTCCTGGTATGCCGCACTTCCACTGTCCCACATGATCGCATTTCCCGCCTCCACCACACCTCCCGATACGCATCTCATCCCGCAGCGATCCCTGTCGCGCCGGCACGAAGTTAATCCGATTAACAGACCCGAAAATGAGGGACATGTTTAATCGATTTCCAGGACTTCCTTCAAGCCGTTCCTTATGGAGGGCAGAAATGCGCGACAATCAAGGGAACCAATCGCCAGGAACAGGGAACCCGCCGGTCGCGGAGGGTCACGGGTTTGAAAAGGGGCCGTAGTTTCGGGGAGCCAGATGACTTTCGTAGATTTCCCACGCCGCCATCAGAAGAACGATCAATGACCAGGGCAGAATCACCCAGAAAAATTTTCCCTTCCCGGCCATTTTTGCCGGGCTCACCGAAGAAGACGCGGAAAACGTGTCTGAAGGAGTTTCCAGCAGACGGGCGATTTCTCCGTACAAGGTCACATCCCGCACCTGGACGAGAGAAAAGGACAGAAGAAGGGTGTCTCCGTGATAAATCCGCATCGTCGTCGGCAGGCCCTGCCCCTCCTTCTCCACGCGGATCTCCGACAGAGGATAGCGGACCGCGGTGGATTCGGGCGAACCGGGATCCGGGAGGAGAAAAAGGCCGTCCTTTTCCAGCCAGAGAGCTTCGAGCGGCTTTTCCCGTATGCGAAAATAGAGAACTGCCACCATGAACAGCACGAGAGATCCCAGCGACAGCGGCACAAGCCAGACCCAATGGATCAGAAAAAGCCGTGTCACCGAAAAAAGACCGACAAAGAAAGCCGCTAAACCAAAGAGGAGCAAAAGAACGGATTTTTCGCGGGATCGGGCATCTTTGGGCGGATAAATCAACAGTCGTTCAGTCATTTCAAAAACGTCTCGTGGAAAACAATAATGTCATTCCAATTATTTTTTTGAACCATCAAAACAATAATAATTTATTATGTATCAAAAAAGATTCCGGAAGAGCCAGTCTCTCGGGCTGGCATTTTATTTGCTAAATTTTTGTCATGTGATCTCCTGAAGAGCTTTCGGGAAACCGGACATCCGGATCTTCTATTGCAATGTCCGGGCGATCTCATTTCGGGAAAAAATGCTGACAAAATGTCGTCTTTCTCCCGGAGAAGTTCCCTTGTGGGTCAGGCCCCGCCCTGCACTGGCCATGGCCAGCCCGCCCGAAGTCCTCCACCGTTGTCCGCAAGAACCCCGCCGACGTTCTTCCAGCCTGTTCGGCCTGATCGATTGCGGTAGACCGGTCCAAAAGACCGGCCTACCGCTCCCCATGATTCTTTCCTTTTTTCCCTGAAACCGGACACGCAGCTCGTCAAATTCATGACAGATCTAACCGATACCCGGCATCTTTCTGTCAAGCGGCTTGAACAGCACATGACTTCTTCGTGACGGGATATAAGCCCTTCTCCGTTCCGGAGGAAGATCCTCCACCCGGGATGCCGAAAACCCCCTTTCGATGAACCATTCCCGGGACTGGGTCGACAGGACGAACAACCGCTCGAGCCCCAGAGACACCGCCTTCCTTTCGCACCAGGACAACAGATGGGTTGCCCGCCCGGATCTTCGGTAATCCGGATGAACGGCCAGACAAGCCAGTTCTCCCGTCCGCGCTTCCGGATAAGGATAGAGCGCGACACAAGCCACAATTTTTCCATCCCGATGCGTGACCGCATAACGGCCGACATCCGTCTCCACCGCCTCCCGGGATCTGTCGACAAGAATCCCCTTGACCTCCAGGGGGCGAATCAGATCCAGAATGCCCGGAACGTCGGTTGGCAACGCCGGACGAATCGCCTCGAAAGGGTCCGACGAAACCAGCGTACCACATCCGTCCCGGGTAAAAAGTTCCAGTAAAAGAGCTCCATCCCGATGCCGATCGACAAGATGCACCCGTTCGACCCCGGCTCCGAGCATTCTCGAAGCACGTTCCAGAAGCGCCTTTTCCGGCGTCTGGTCGCCACCCGATCGGCTGGACAGGAGGGAGGAGACATCGCGGTCCGTCAGTTCCCGCTGGCCCTCTTCCGGCAACCCGCGCACAACGGGATCGTCGACGAGAAACAGGACCTTGGAGGCCGACAGGGCGATTGCCGCTTCCTGGGCCACATCTTCGGGAGACAGGAGAAAGAGATCCCCCGACAGGGAAACCCCGAGAGGAGGAAGCAGAACAACCATCCCCTCCTCCAGAAAAGAGCGAATGCTCTCCGAGCGAATATGTCGCGGCGTACCGTAAAAATGATGATCGACCCCTTCGATGACGCCCAAAGGACGGGACACCACGAGATTTCCTCCCATGACACGCACTTCGGCACCGGACATCGGGGAATCGCTGACGCCCCTGGAAAGGGCCGCTTCCACCGAAAAGCGCACCTCTCCCACCGCCCGGAGGATTTCCGGCATCAGGTCCCGGGAAACGACGGGGCCCGCCCATGTCCGTTCCATCGTCATGCCGGCCGCCTTCAGGCGGTCTTCGATCTGGGGACCGGCTCCGCACGCCAGAACAATTCCGATGCCGAGACTCCGGAGAAGTGCAATATCGCTCGCGATCGACGAAAAACTGCCATCCGCGAGGACCTCTCCTCCGAAAACAATGACAAAAGTTTTCCCCCGGAAACGGTGGATGTAAGGAGAAGATTCCCGAAAACCCCGTATAAAAAGGCCCGGATCCAACGAATCGGTCATACAGAACACTCCCGTTGTCGAAGTTTACTGGCCAAAGCCTCCCTCAAGGAACACGCCAAAGGATTATCGTCCCAAATTCTTCCGCACACAAGAAAACCTGCCTAACGGAATTGCCCTGGGACTCTTTTTCCGAAGGGAGGTTCGGACAGAATCCTTTCTTTAAAATTATAATATTTTTTTATCATACTTCAGAGGCCGTAATCAAAGCGAAACATGCCTTCGACAATCCTTCTGATCGGCTTGAAAAATCGAAACGATTCGAGTTTCATGGGGGTTTCTGCTAAGGGTTTTTTCTCTCGCGACCGATAAGGGTGTAGTCGAAAAATCGGACCAGGTCTGTTCCCGTATCTCCCGAATGAAAGGAAATCCGACAGGATTTCCCGAGAAAGGATCGCCATGACTTCCTTGAGATCCATCATCCTCCGCAACGTTTACATGGTCGGATCGGTCATTGTTCTGACCACGCTCATGTCTCTCTGGACCGCCCATCGCGTTTCCGTCCAGTCGGTGAAGGTCCAGAAAACCATGCGCCTTATAGCCAGCCTCCAGACGGTGGAGTCCTCGCTCATCAAAATCGACTCGGGTCTCCTCGAACTGGAAATGAACGGAGGCACGGGAGACGGGATCATCCGGGAGTTCGACCATGTTCTGGCCGTCGACCCTGACGCCATGATCATCCGGAGCGGCGTCATGCAGTCCAAGGGGATGCTGAAGTTCATCCGGATCATGAAAGACCGTCACGCACGCTCCCAGATGATTGCTTCCGTACGGAACCAGGCCACGATCATCCGCAAGGAATGGCTGGCGCCCCGGTTCGATCAGATCGAGGAAAAGCAGGCCCGCTCTCTGAAAAATCTCCGATACCTCGTCCTCGAATCCCGTGTCATGGCGGGAGTCGCCGGTCTTCTGGCCGTCGGCATGCTGATCCTCCTGTATTTCCGGATGGACCGGCTGTCGAGCCATCTCCAACAACTGGCCGACAACATCCAGGCGGTGGCCTCCTTCCAGTCCAAAGGCCTTGAATATGCCCCGGAAACCGTGGAGGAAAAAAGCATTTTCAACGCCGCCAAAGCCCTGGAAAATCTCTTTACCACCATCACCAGCTCGATGACCCACAACGGCGTGGTGGTGGTGAACGCCGACCTGAAAAGCGGCAAGGAAGGCAACGAAATCCTGTATGTCAGCCCGTCTCTGATCGAGATCCTGCGTCCTGTGAAGAAAGAGGCCCAGGAACGTTTCGGAGTGGACATCGATCGCCTGGTCGGCACATCCATTCACCGGTTTCACGAACATCCGGACCGCATCCGGGACATTCTCCGCAGACTCAGACCGCTCGAAGTGCGACAGAACATGGAAACCCAGATCGGAAACTACTTTCTCGGATCCACATCGTCCATGATTCCCGACGCGGAGGGAAATCCCCTGCTTTACATGGCCACCTTCTACGAAACCACCTCCATGAAAAATCTCCAGAAGGTGGCGGAAGAACGCAAGAGCCGGGCCCTTTCGACCGTCGGACAGCTCGACGGCTTCACCCAGGCATGGGAGTCCCTTCTGTCGACTCTCAAGCAGGTTTTCGGGACCAGCGTCGAAATGAGCAAGACCATGGGAGGCATGCAGGGTACGGTCAGTTCTGCCCTGGAAACGGTCACATCGATGGACCAGACGGCCTCCCAGATGCGCACCGTGATGGAGAAAAACAAGGCTGCGGTCATCGAGATCGTCACCGTCGTCTCCAAAGTCGGAGACGTCGCGGCCCAGACCAATCTCCTTGCACTCAATGCCGCCATTGAAGCCGCCCGGGCGGGAGAGCACGGCCGCGGGTTCGCGGTGGTCGCAGACGAGGTCCGGAACCTGTCCGAGCAAGTCCGCATTCTGGTCCAGAGCATCCAGGAAAAAATGGACCAGGTCTCGACCGTTACCACGAACGCCACGAATACCTTCGACTCGTTCGCCTCCGTGGTCGAAGACGTCACGAATCACATCCGGGACATCGGGGTGGAGATGAACCAGCTTCTCGAAGGGGTGAAAAAAATGGGGAACACCGTTTCTTCGACCGAGCAGACGGCATCCCGAACCGGAACCGCCCTCCAGCAGGTCAAGAACGAGTTTCAGGCGCTGATCTCCTGAGCACATTCGCCCGAACGGAAGAGGTCTTCTAGCGTCCGGGTCGGGCGACCACCACCGATTCGTTTTCCCCGGCGAAAGACAGGACCGTGGACGAAAAACCGATTTCCGAAAAAGCGTCCACGATTTCCCGGGGAGACAGAAGCCGGTTCCCCTGAACATGTTCGCTCAACCCCTGGAACGCCATCGGGCGACGGACAGGGTCCCGGAGGTCCGCCCGGCGTTCCGGCCAGGAAGGCTCCCAGATCACCACGGCACCTTGCTTCGAAAGATTCTTCCGGAAGAATGAAAACACCGTTTCCCGGTCGGACCATACATGATGCAGGGCCCGGTTCATGACAAACACGTCGACCGGATCCTCCAGGGGATAGTTCCGGATGTCCCCCTGGAAAAAACGGAGCCGTCCGCCGAACCCCTTTTGCTTCGCCTTTTCGGAAGCCTGACGGACATTCTCTCCGAAGCCGTCGAGTCCGACGCCTTTCAATCGCGGAAAACGCTCGGCCAACGTCACAAGATACCAGCCGTTTCCGCACCCCAGATCCACAACCAAGCCGGCGCGCTCGTCCACCTCTTCGAATATCGAAAGCTTCGGCAGGATCTGTCCGGAAAAAAGCGGGGAAAAATTCGCTTCGATCATGGATCCGAACCAGGGCAGGATCGTTTTCCTCTCGCCCAGGACGACTTCTCCGGGACGCTCTCCCGTCTGCATACATCCGGCCGCGCGCTCCGCCATGTGCGCCGAAAGAACCGCGCCCACGGCGACGGGCATCAGGGTGTCCGGAGCATCGGGGCACATGGCTTCACCGGCGGGGGTCAGTCGAAAACGACCGGGCGAAGACTCTTCCAGATATTCGAACGCAAACGCCGCATCCATCCACCGGACCAGATAATCCCTGTCCATCCCCGTCCCGGCGGACAGTTCTTCCGCATTCGGGGATTCCATCTCCCTCATGGCCGAAAACAGACCGTTGGCCACACCGACGAAAGCGATATCGAGGCTCAGGGCACCCTGAGCCATCTGTCTGAAGCGTTTTTTTCGTTCTTCTGCCGTTTCCACTTCACCAACCTTTCTGGAGTTTCCGGACTGTTTTTCAATTCCCTGTCCGGCGATGCACTTTGTCGGCGCGCGCCTGGTCTCTCGGACGAATGACCATCTGATCGATATTGACATGAGGCGGCCGCGTCACAGACCAGAGAATGGCTTGTGCGACATCTCTTGCCACGAGAGGATCCATGCCTTCATACACCTTCGCAGCCTTCCGGGTGTCTCCCCCGAAACGGACGATGGAAAATTCGGTTTCGACCAGACCCGGGTCCACTTCCGTCACCCGGATCGGCAGACCCAGCCATTCGAGACGAAGCGTTTCCGTCAGGGCCCTCAGGGCATGTTTGACTCCCGTATATCCTGCGCCTCCCAGATAGGTTTCGATCGCCGCGATCGAACCCACGTTCACGACATGACTTCCGTCCTGAGACCGGGACAGGCGGGGGAACACCTCCCGGATCATCCGGACAGTCCCGAGAACGTTCGACTGGTACATGGAAAGCCATGCCTCTTCGGACGTTTCCGTCACAGGTTCGAGTCCCAGAGCACCTCCGGCATTGTTGACCAGGACATGGACCGTCTCCGGAAGCTCCCGCACAAAGGATCGGACCGAAGCCGAATCGGCCACGTCCAGACGGAGGCCTGTCGCGCCGGTCTCCTCTGCCAGTTTCCGGATTCGTTCCTCGCGCCGCGCACCCATGAAAACCTGATAGCCCTGCAGCCGAAACAGTCGGACCGTTTCGGCTCCGATGCCCGAAGAGGCACCGGTCACCACACACACTTTTGTCAAAAACCACCTCCGATCCCGAGCCCGAAAAAGATCATCCCGCACCCGGATTGTGCCAACGGTCTTCCGGACCGAGAAGAGATTCCGCCTCTCGGGGGCCCCAACTGCCGACGTCATAAGGCCGGGCCGGGGGATGGTCATACAGGACGTGATCGACGACAGCCCATGCCGCTTCCACCGCGTCTTCCCGCGAAAAAAGAGAACGGTTGCCGGACAGAGCCGCCGTCAGAAGACGTTCGTATGGTCCCTCTTCCCCCCGTTGCTCGTTTTGCAAAAAAAGCTCCCGCTGTTCCCCAACGAATTCCTTTCCCGCGGTCTTGACCCGCGCAGCCAATGCGACAGCGGAGTTCGGAGAAAGGCGAAAGCGCAGATAATTCGCCCGTCCTTCACCCGGAGGCGGATCCGAATCATCGAACAGCTTCTGGGGAGGCGGCTTCATTTCCACGAGAACCTCTGACGCCGAAACGGGCAGATTCTTTCCGGATCGCAGATACCAGGGAACATCTTTCCACCGCCATGAATCGATAAAAAGACGAAGGGCGCAAAAGGTCTCGACATCGGAATCCTTCGCAACGCCCGGCTCACTGCGGTAACCGTTGTATTGTCCCCGGACGAGATCTTCCGGCTTCAGGGGACGCATGGCCCGAAACACCTTCGCCTTCTCGGCATGAACGGCTTCGTATCCCTGATAAGCCGGCGGATCCATCGCAAGAAGAGCGACGATCTGGAACAGGTGATTCTGGACGACATCCCGGAGGCATCCGGCGCTTTCGTAGAACACTCCCCGGCCTTTCACCCCAAAGTCTTCGGCCAGGGTGATCTGGACACTGTCCACATAATTTCTGTTCCAGACCGGCTCCAGAAAGGAATTGGCGAACCGGAAGTACAGAATGTTCATGATCGCCTCTTTTCCGAGATAGTGGTCGATCCGGAAAATGGACTCCTCGGGAAAAACCAAATGGGCCGTATCGTCCAGTTTCCGGGCGGAAGCCAGATCGCGCCCGAAAGGCTTTTCGACAATGACGCGGGCCTGACGGGAAAGTCCGGCATCGCCGAGACTCCGGATCACCGTTTCGAACAGGGCGGGAGGAATGGCCAGGTAAAACGCCGGCCGAACGACTCCTCCCAAGGCTTTTCCAAGACTCTGAAAAGTTCCGGGATCTTTGTAATCTCCCCCCACGTACCCGAGCAAACCGAGAAAACGAGCCAGGGCCTCCAAGTCGACGTCTTCCCCGCTTCCCTGAATGCTGTCGGTTGCATGTTTCCGGAGTTCTTCCACCGTCCAGGGAGAGGAGGCGACACCGATGACCGGCACATCGAGCACCCCTTTTTTGACCATCCGGTACAGGGCCGGGAAGACCATTTTGTGGACAAGATCTCCGGTCACCCCGAACACGACAAGGGCATCGGAGCGCGTCCGGGAGCGGCGGCCGTCATCCATTTCAGCCTCCTCCCTTTTTTTCCTCGTGGCCGCCAAATTCCTTTCGCATGGCCGACAAAAGCTTGTTTTCGAAATCCGCGTTCCCCTGGGAGGCGAAGCGCCCGAAAAGAGCGGCGCTGATCACAGGAGCCGGCACGCCCTCGTCGATAGCCGCCAGAGCTGTCCATCGGCCCTCCCCCGAATCCGACACCCGGCCGGAAAACTCGGAGAGTTTCGGGTCCTGGGAAAGAGCGGCGGCCGTCAGGTCCAGAAGCCACGACGCCACGACGCTCCCGCGCCTCCAGACCTCCGCAATTTCTCCCAAATCCAGATCGTACCGATAAAAATCGGCGTCCTGCATGGGAGCGGTTTCGGCGTCCTGCTCGTGGGTCTTCAAACCGGCGTTGGCGTTTTTGAGGATGTTCATCCCTTCGGCATAAGCCGCCATCAACCCGTATTCGATACCGTTGTGAACCATCTTGACGAAATGCCCGGCTCCGTTGGGACCGCAATGCAGATAGCCCATCTCCGCGGTCGATCCGGGCCTGGGCCGGCCCGGAGTGCGGGGAATCGTTCCCGTTCCGGGAGCCAGGGAGGAAAAGACGGGATCGAGCCGCCGCACGATATCCGTTTCTCCCCCGATCATGAGGCAATATCCCCGCTCAAATCCCCAGACTCCCCCGCTGGTTCCGACATCCACATAATGAAATCCCGATTTCTTCAGTTTTTCCGAACGCCGAATATCGTCGCGATAATAGGAGTTTCCTCCGTCGATCAGGATGTCTCCGGGCGAAGAAAGCCCGACGATCTCATCGAGAAGCTTGTCCACCACGGCAGCGGGAACCATCAACCAGATCGCCCGAGGCTTTTCCAGTTTTCCGAGAAAATCGCTCAGGGATCCGGCTCCGATGGCACCTTCCTTTTCAAGGTCCCGAATGGGACCCGGATCCTGGTTGTAGACAACACACTGATGTCCAGCCTTCAAAAGCCTGCGGACCATGTTGCTCCCCATCCGCCCCAATCCGATCATTCCGATCTGCATGGCCGAAACCTCCTTTTGTCCTGATAAACTTCTTCCCCACCGGCTTCGATCGTGAATCGACAATGCCGGGAATCCGTCCTGAACACCGCTTCTACGATTCGCACATGCCGACGCACCCACTCTCATTCAAAAACAGGAAAACACGAGAAACGGGAAAGGGATGGGAACTCATAGACGCCACCCGCAATACGGAGAACACGGCCCGACAAGGCACATGTTCGCCTTAATCCATCCCCGAGTCAATGAATAACCGGAATGATATAAAAAGATCCGGACTTCCGTGAGCTCCGCTTTTTTCATATATATGGCCCTTGGCGATTGTCCTGACCTTGCAGAGAATTCTGCAGAAAGATCGTTTCCTTTCCCGCTGGCAAAATTGGAACGGCCTCCGGAATGGGGTATCATGAGGATGACGCGCCCGATTCGATCAAGGAGGTTCCGATGAAGACAGCTCCTCTCAAGGAATGGACCTACGAGGAATTCCTGACGCTCCCGGAAGGGGGACCCTCTCGCTACGAGATCATCGACGGAGAACTGTACATGACCCCTTCCCCCAACATCCGGCATCAGAGGATTTCCAGAAAACTTCTTCTGGTGATCGGCAAATTTCTTGAGACCCATCCCCTGGGAGAGGTTTTTGATGCCCCCTGCGACGTGGTTTTTTCCCAAGATCCCCTCCAAGTGGCGGAGCCAGACCTGATCTTCGTCTCGAAGGCCCATGCCGCTATCATCACCGAGAAGAACATCCAGGGCGTTCCGGACCTGCTGGTCGAGATCCTTTCCCCGGGAACGGCCGCGACCGATCGCCGGGTGAAGCGGACCCTCTACGAACGGTTCGGTGTTCCCGAATACTGGATCGTGGACCCGGATGCGGAGATCGTCCAGGTCTTCCGGCTCTCCGACGGACGCTATGGAACCTGTCTGGAATTTCACAAGAACGACGTCCTGGACTCCCCGTTCCTGCCCGGGCTGTCGATCCCCCTTTCCGAGGTGCTTCCCTCCTGAGGGATCCGTCCACTTTTTGAAACCTCTTTATCCCCGTCATCGGTCACTGCAAAACCTGCCAGTGTTTTTTGTTTTCGATCAACCTTATTTTTGATTTGATCGATCTTCCATGCATTGGAAGAGGCTCAACCTGTTCGAAGAATCTTTGACATTCTCTATTTATGTAGCTACGCTAAAAAAGTGAACATCGCTTACGATTCCGCCAAGCGCTTAGCCACGATAAACCATCGGGGTCTGGATTTCGAAGAAGCTCCTTTGATTTTCGCAGGGCGACATTTCACCCGGGAAGACGACCGATTCGATCACGGAGAGAGCCGCTTCACCCTCGGGCGATTGCATGGTCGCATGGTGGTTCTCGTATGGATCCCAAGGGGCGAAGCAGCTCACATTGTTTCAATGAGAAAAGCCAATGACAGAGAAAAAAAACGTTTCCAAAACCACATGGACTGATCCGGACGACGCTCCGGAACTGACGGACAAATGGTTCGAAGGCGCAGATCTGATGGAAGGTCCCCGGACCGTTCGCCGGGGGCGGCCACCTTCGGGCAAAAAGAAGGTGCTGCTTTCTGTTCGTTACAGCCAGGAAGTGGTGGATTATTTCCGGGCAACTGGCGAAGGATGGCAGACCCGCATGGATGCTGTCCTGAAGATGTGGATCGAACAACACCGATAAAGGAGGTCACCACCCTGAAGCGCTGATTCATATCGGATCCGTTGTCCGCAAGACCACATCAAGCAACCCGGGGAAACGGGCCTCCAGATCGTCCCGACGCAATGAATTGATGCATTGCGTGCCTTCCCATGCGTTGCATCGGGAAGAAGATTATTCGGTTCTCCGGAATTTGTCTCCAAAACTTTCATGCCTTTTTTCCTCCCCAGGGGTCCCTTTTTCATTTCCTACTTGTGGGGTATTTTACGTTTCCGATTGACACGCTCTTGGGGGCCGAAAACTCGAAGTCCGTTCCGGCCCTCCGCTGAGGCTGGCCTTTCTCGTCCAGGAACGTTCCTCCGTCGACCGCGATCCCGCCCGGAAACCGGCCGTTCAACGCCTCTTTCCACGTTTCGGGATCGGCCTTCCCGGAAAGCCCCAGTTCCTTGGCCAGGGTCCCGCCCCATTCGAGATTGCGCTCCTCGCCTCCCTCCCGTTCGAGGTCGTAGTCGTCCTTGCGATAGCAAGTTTCTCCCTGACCGGGGCTGATGTTCCGTCCGAGCGCCACTTATCTCCCTTTCACGAAGACTCTCGTGTTGAAAACTCCCGGATGATCGGCTTCATCGGTCCTCCTGTTTGACCGTTTGTATTCGATCGGATACGATTGTTCCATGCTGATCCTCCGGCAGACCGAGACCTTTTCCCGCTGGTTTTCTTCTTTGAAGGGTCTGATCAGACGGATCCGGATCCTGTGTCTTGACTGGACCGGATCGCAATGGGAAATCTTGGCGACGTGAAGCCGATCGGCGAAAGCGTTTCGGAGATCCGGAGCAATGCGGGGCCCGGCTACCGCCTGTATTTTGTCCGCCGGGAAAATACGGTGATCCTTCTTCTTTGCGGCGGCGACAAGTCGACGCAAGACCGGGACATCGTCCGGGCCAGGGAACTGGCGGAAACTCTGGAGTAAGCCATGAAAGAAAAAATCACGGAGTTCGATCCCGCGGTCTATCTCGACAGCGAGGAAACCATTGCGGAATATCTGACCGTCATTCTGGAAGAGAACGATCCCGACCTTCTCCTTTCCGCTCTTTCGGACGTGGCCAGGGCCCGGGGAATGGCCCAGATCGCCAAGGAATCCGGACTGGGGCGGGAAAGCCTTTACAAGGCCCTGACGCCCGGGTCCAAGCCGCGGTTCGAAACGATCATGAAGGTCCTGCATGCCCTGGGCGTCAAACTGACCGTTCACGCCTGACCTCTTTCCCGGGTCCGATCCCCGTCCCTCCGTCCCAACGCCACCCATTTCCCGACGATCGAACGGAACGAACGCCAGGAACCGATCCCCCATTGTCCAGAACGGGACCTGAAATCTCGTGATTCCCGGTCGGCAAGCCGCATGTACCCGGTAGGATTTCGGAAGATCCATCAGTTCCGAGGGGAGCACCAGTCGCACGTTGTGAGGCACATTATGCGTGCCGGCCGAGCCTCCGGAGGCCCCCGCGCTCTGGCCGTGGCCAGTCCTCCAGTATTCCGCGTCGTAGCCCGCACCCGTCCGCATAACGAGCTTGCTCGCGAACACAGACAGGAGCACCCGGACCGTGTCGTGACCGTAGGTCCGTTCGAGCTGAGTCACCGACTGGACGGTGGCGATCATCGCCAGTGCGGCGTCGACCCGCCCCAGACTGTCCAGTTCGTCGGCGACGACCCACATCCGCCGCTCGGGGTCGGCAGGAATGGAGAGGGTTTCCCGGAGCACGAGCGACAGCCAGGCCCCGATGAGCGTCTTGAGCGTGTCCTATTCGGACTCCCGGGTGATGAGAAACAAGGTCCCGGTCCCATCCCGGAGGGAAAAGTCCCCTTCCGTAGAAAGATGCTGCCAGGACCGCATCGCCCGGAACGCCTATCGACTGGACCGCCCGGACGATCCTTGTCGGGCGACCGGGGATCCCGGGATCCCCGGTCCGGGACAATTTCTTTCGGAGAAAAGTGGACAGATTAAATCCTGATAATCGGACAAACTTTTTTCCTCTTGATAGGGGAGACGGAAGAAGCTCGGAAGAGAGAAGCGTTCAGGCCGATCGGGGCTCGAAACGATGGATGCGGGAGAGAGCATCCTTGAGCGTTCTCGCCGCCTCCTCGGTATCGTAATCGGCTTGCAGCCCGAGCCAGAACCCTGGAGTCGTCCCGAAAAAAGCGGCAAGACGCAAGGCCGTGTCGGCGGTGATCGCGCGCTTTCCCGCGCAAATGGCGGAAATTCGCGCCTCGCCGATCCCGATTTCCCGTGCGAGCCGGTACCGGGTCAGCCCGAGTGGAACCAGAAACTCTTCGAGAAGCACTTCTCCGGGATGGATGTTGGGAAGTCTGTCCATGAAAGGGGTCCTCTAATGATAATCGCAGATTTCGGTGCGGTTCGCGTGACCGTCTCTCCAGACGAAACACACGCGCCATTGATCGTTGATCCGGATGCTCCACTGTCCCTGTCGCAATCCTTTCAGACGCTCCAGGCGGTTTCCGGCCGAAACGCGCAGGTCCTCGAGGCATCGGGCGTTGTTCAGCATTCTGAGCTTGCGCCGGGCGACAGCCTGGATTGGGGGAGGCAACTTGCTCGACACCTTCCCTTCCCAGACCTTGCGCGTCTCGTCATCCTGAAACGACGTAATCATGAATCCAATACTATCGTATCGCGAAAGTATCTTCAAGCCTTCGTCAAACTTTTCCGATTTTTGTCCACGGTTCGGAAACAGTTCCCCAAATCTCTCTGATCGGAAAAATTCGATTTTCCCCTCGAGAAGAGATTCCGAAGGATCCCGGAAGAGCCTTGCTTCCGGACGGTCAGGATCTGGCCAAGACGGAGTCGGGGGAATTCCGTCCAGATCGACTTCAGATGGAATGGCCAACGTTGCCGCAAAACGTTAAAGCTCGAACCCACCAAGGCGAACCTGCTCTATGCCTCCCGGCTTCGAGCTACAATTCTGAACGCCATTGTTACTGGGACCTTCCGATATTCCGACTACTTTCCAGACTTTCCCCGGGCCGCCGGAGAGAAGGGTCACAAGATTCTTATCTCGCAAGCTTTGTTTGCGTGGTTGAAGGGAATCGAAAAAACCACCGCCCGCTCTACCTGGATCGGCTATGAATCGGCGGTTCGAACACATCTCATCCCGACTTTTGGAGACAAGCTTCTTCATTCAATCACCACTTCCGACATCCGAAGCTGATTGCAACTCTCGGGATCTCCAACAAGCGGATCATCAATGCCCTGAGCCCGCTACGGGCAATCTTTGCAGCTGTCTTGCACGATGGAATCATCGACAAGAACCCGATGGAGCGCGTCAAGAATCTGAAAATCGAAACCCGAAAAGCGGATCCCTTCACTCTGGAAGAGATCGGGAAGATCCTGGACATCGCCCAGGGACAGATGAGAAATCTGATCCAGTTCGCTGTATGGACAGGCCTTCGGACCAGCGAACTCATCGCCCTCGAGTGGTGAGACATCGACTGGAACAAGAAGACGGTCTTCGTCCGGAGGGCCTTCGTGTCCGGTCAAGTAAAAGACACGAAGACGGTTTCCGGACGAAGAGAAATCGCCCTGTTACCCGGAGCCCTCGAGGCCCTTGATCGCCAGAAGGAGCACACGGCCCTCGAGAACTCCATCATCTTCCGGCATCCGTATTCAAACGAACAATGGAAGCATCCGAAGCAGATCGGAAAGCTGTGGGAAGTGATCTTGAGGAAGGCGGGGGTGAAGTTCAGGAATCCCTACCAGACCCGGCATACCTATGCCTCGATGCTCCTGTCGGCCGGAGAGAATCCGATGTTTGTCGCCCATCAGATGGGCCATAAGGACTGGGGGATGATTCGGAAGGTTTACGGGAGATGGTTGCCCGATACAGTGCCGGGTTCCGGTGAACGAATCAGGTCCGTTTGGTCACAGGATGGTCACAAGAAGAAATCAGGATAGAAATAAAAACATTGGTGGAGGGTAGGGGATTTGAACCCCTGACCTTCAGGGTGCGATCCTGACGCTCTCCCAACTGAGCTAACCCCCCGCAAAGCTGGAATACCATAACAGAACCGGGAACTTCCGGGCAAGTGACCCCCGGCAAAATCACCGGACCAGAACAGTTCTTCCCTTGATCAGCAGGCGCCCTTCCGAATGGAGCCGCAAGGCTTCGACATACGTCGTATGTTCGGCTTCACGGATCTTTAACGTCAAGCTTTCCTCCGTGTCCGTATCCGACACCAACACAGCTTTCTGTGCAATGATCGGTCCATGGTCCATCTCGAGATCGACATAATGAACCGTCACGCCCGATACCCGTACCCCGTATTCGACGGCCTGCCTCTGTGCGTGCAGTCCCGGGAAAGCCGGCAAAAGAGAAGGATGGATGTTCAGGATCCGGTTCGGATAGGCTTCGATCAGCGTGGCTCCGACCAGACGCATGTAACCTGCCAGCGCGATCGTCTCGACTTTTTTCTCCTGCAAGGCTTCCAGGATTTTTTTCTCGTAGGCCTCTTTCGACGGAAAAGCGCCCGGTCGCACTTCAAGAACAGGAACTCCCATCCGGACAGCCCTTTCCACGACCTGGGCCCCGGGCTTGTCGCATACGAGAAGCGACGGCTTCAGGCGCGGGAGTTTTCCTTCACGGATCGCCCGGACAATCACCTCGAAGTTCGTCCCGGATCCCGACGCAAACAGAGCAAGACCCGCCGGCTCAGAATGAGCGGTCATAGACCACCTCCCGACCCCCGGGAATGACTTCCCCCAGAAAATAAAACGTCTCTCCCCGTTCCTCCAGAAATCGCTCGAGCTCTTTTCCCGCTTCCGACGCAACCACGATCACCAGTCCGACACCCATATTGAAGACCTGGAACATCTCCCGTGTCGTCACCCCGCCTTCCCGCTGGATCGCCTGAAACACCGGAGGCTTCTCCCATGCACGGGGGTTGATCCGGACGGAAAAGCCTTCCGGCAAGACTCTGGGAACGTTCTCCGTCAACCCGCCACCCGTAACGTGAACCATGGCGCTCACGTCCACACGGGAAAGCATCTCGAGAACCAACGGAACATAAATCCTCGTCGGTCGGGTCAGGATATGCCCCCAGTCTTCCCCGGAAGACCAGTCCGGACAATCCCGCGGTGCGATCCCCTTTTCCTCGATCAGGACCTTCCGGACAAGAGAGAATCCGTTCGAATGGATTCCGGTGGACGGAAGTCCATAAAGACGGTGCCCCAGTCCGATCTTTCGACCGTCCACGATCTTCTCCCGGTCCGCGATCCCGACGACAAAGCCGGCGAGGTCGAAATCGGTATCCCGGTAGACGCCCGGCATCTCGGCGGTCTCCCCGCCCAGTAAGGCGCAACCCGCTTGCCGGCAACCTTCGGCGATCCCTGAAAAAACCTTCTTTCCCACCTCGGCATCGAGATGTCCGGACGCATAATAATCGAGGAAGAAAAGTGGTTCGGCCCCCATGACCGCGATATCGTTGGCGCACATGGCGACCAGATCGATGCCGAGACCTTCATAAATCTCCGCCCACTGTGCAACCTTGAGCTTCGTTCCGACGCCGTCCGTACCGGACACCAGAACCGGATCGCGGAATTTTGACCAGTCTGGACGGAAAACGCCTCCGAACCCGCCGATGCCGGCGACCACACCCTCCCGGTGGGTTCCCGCCGCCAGCGGCCGGATCGCGTCGACCCAACGATTGCCGCGCTCAATCGACACACCGGCCGATGCGTATCGATTCAGATCCTGTCCAGACATCCAACCCCTTTCCGATTTTTAAATAAATAAAATTAATCGTTTGACATGGAAATAAAACAGAATTATATTTCCGACGCTGTCGCGATACAGGAATTCCTTTCCATGGGCGACTTCATCTCTGCTCAAGTCACGGATGAAGTATACCGAAAAGACGTCAGCCCAGCAATTTTGGCCCTATTGACCGTGTCTTCCGTCAGACGGATCCCCTCCCCCGAATTCCTGCAACATGTCCCGGGGTGATCCCTCGGACTGAATCCGGGTGGCTTCAGCCGATCAGGGAATTATATTGTCACTTCCGGCATTGAGTCACACGACAGGAGACAGAGACACCCCATGTTTGTTCAAAGCCGAAAATCCGCCATCCCTCTTCGCACCAGGAGGATAAACCCTCAGAGTCTTGTCCTGTTCTGTCTCGTCGCCATATCGATCGTCTTGCCGGGATGCGGAAACCTTTATAGTGGAGTCGGAGGAAGCGGCACCGGTACCCTGCAGGGAGCCGAAACCACCGCGCTCGTCAATCTCGCCAAAGGAAACTACGCGGCCGCGGCTGCCGATCTTTCCGCCTATTGTCCGAACGAAACCTGTCCGGACTCCACATCGGCCACGATTCTGGCCGATGCCTACATCGCTCTCGGCTCTGCCCCCGATTCCGCCTATAATGCGGCCGCCGGGATCCTGGTGACTTCCTCTTCGGGGAGTTATGCGGGCACAAATCAGATCATATCGAACCTGATCTCCGCTTCGAGTTCGACCTATACGGCCAACCAGACCTTCCAGGCGCTCGCCCAGGCGGTTCCCTGCATCGAAAACAACAATTGCACCGCAAGCGGGCTATCGACCCTCCTGACGGGAATCAATATCCTGATAAACAGCGGCTGCACGGCCACAAACTGTTCGGGCGATCTCGCATCCATGTTCCTTTTGGCTGCCGGCGTCTATGCCCTCGCGAACATCCAGTATCAGACGGGAATCACGTATATCCAGGGAGGATGGGAACAATGCGGGACATCCGGAGCGGGAACGACCTCCTGTTCGACAACCATTTCGGCATCATCCTTCCATTTGTCCGCAACGGACCTGGCGAACGATTGCCTTCTGCTCTATAACGGACTGCCCTCCACATCCCCTTGCGGAACACCTTCTGCCTCTCTCACCCAAACGGCATCTCTCGTCAGCGTCATGGGAACCCTCACCGCCTCCCTCGGCTCCAGCGGAACCAATGTCACCAACTCGATCAACGAATTTCTGAACTCTGTCATCGGTTGCTCCGTTTCTCCCTGCTCGCCAAGCACACAAACCTCGACACCCACATCCCTTGGTGGCATGACTTCTTTTCAGACGAACATCCAGAACTATCTGACCAACATTGCCACAATGTAAGCGGGAGACTTTTACATGAGAAACATTCATCCAGTTTTTTCCCGAGCGATCGCCCCTCTGGTTGTCGGGACAATACTTTTCCTCGCACCTTGCCGGGCCTGGTCTGCTGGCCCGAGCGGGATTGCCGGAACAGCCCTTTTTCAGCAATTCCCGTTGCTCTACCAGGGCGTCATGCCGCTCGGAATGGGCGGAGCGTTCACGGCCGTCGCGGATGACGAAAACGCGGTGTTCTATAATCCGGCGGGGCTGGACAACATCCAGGACTCATCCTTCAAGATTCTGAACGTTTCGACAGACGCAACCTATCCGGGACTCTTCACGCTCTACAACAACATGCAGAGCGACAGCCAGCTTTCCGGCACCGCCCAGGACTCGGCTTACGTCAACACGTTCAACTCGGTGGCCAACCAGTCGTTCTACGCCCGTGTCGGCGACTACTCCAACTACACGACGCATGATTTTTCCATCGGTCTTTTGACCAACAACCAGATGCTCGGAATTCCCGCCGCTAATGCTTCGACCAACAACTTGGCCTCGCTCGCGGCGCTGTCGGACACCGGTATCGTCATCTCCGGCGCCATGGGCTTCTTCAACCACCACCTCCAGATCGGCGGCACGCTGATGGGATTGAACCAGATGTTCGTCGATATCCCCCAGTTGTCGGTCGCCCAGGCATCAAATCTCCAGTCCACCATCAATTCGAATCTCACACACGGTCTGGGAATTCTGGGGAACGTCGGCGCCATCTACCACTTCGACCTGCCCCTGAACCCCACGATCGGCGCTTCGGTCGAAAACATCGGGACGGCGTCGTTCGGACAAGCCGGCTCGCTTCCCCAGATCATCAATGCCGGCGTGGGCATCGATCCGGATGTCGGGTTCGGGAGGCTCCTCGTGGATATCGATTACGACGATGTCACCAACTATCTCTATTACACGGGAAACTCCCTCTGGCTGCATACCCATGCGGGTATCCAGTACCAGTTTCCCGCTATCCTGACGTTGTCCGCCGGCATCTACGAAGGGTACCCGACTGTCGGGTTCGGACTGGATCTATGGGCGTTCGAGATCAACGGGAGTTATTATACGGAAGAAGCGGGCGTGGTGCCGGGGCAAAACCCCAACCACATCCTTTCCTTGCAGGTAGCTTTTGGCTGGATGTAATCTCCGGGAATTCCTTTTCGGAACGTGCGGAAGACGCCTTATCCCGGCGTCTTTTTTCCGGGAGGAGAAACGTCGCGCGAAGTGCGCGCCAGTCGTGAAAGCGCATCTTTGGCCGCTTTCTGTTCAGCCTCTTTCTTCGATCGGCCGGAACCTTCCCCGTACACCTTTCCCCGGATGAGAACCGCCACATCAAATTCTTTCTGATGGTCCGGTCCCCTCTGGTCCATCACCTGATAGACAGGAAGCGTTTCGAGTTCTCGCTGGCAATACTCCTGAAGATCCGTTTTATAATCCTGAATGGAATCTTCATGGACCGTCTGTTCGATCACCGTCCGGAAATGACCGATAATGAAGGTACGGGCGGCATCGAGTCCACCGTCAAGATAGATGGCCGCAATGATCGCTTCCATCGCGTCCGCCAGAAGGGAGCTTTTTTCGCGTCCCTGCGTCAGTTCCTCGCCTTTTCCGATCAGAAGAAACCCGCCGATTCCCAGGGAGCGGGAAACCAAAGCCAGCGTCGGTTCGGAAACAACACGCCCCTTGAACTTGGAAAGAACGCCTTCGGGGTATTTCGGATGGGTGACCATCAGATATTCGGCGACGATGAGGCCCAGAACGGTGTCTCCCAGGAACTCCAGTCGTTCGTTGTTCTGGGTGACACCAAAGCGGCGGCCTTCATTCATGAAGGATTTGTGCGTGGTGGCTTCTTCGAGAAGATCGATCTTCCGGAACTTGTAGCGCAGAAGGTCTTCAAGTTCCGAGAGGTCACGAAAGGGCTTTACTCTAGGAATCATGGACTGTCAGGAATCCCGGTTCTGAAAACACCGATCTCCTGCCCCCGTAAGACAATGCAAATCAATCGTTCAGACAAAACATCAGCCGACCGGCGCTTTCCCGATGACGAGGGAGGCATTGGTTCCCCCAAAGCCAAAAGAATTCTTCAACACCGCCTGCAGGCGGACCGGTCGGGCGCCTTCCCGGACATAATCGAGATCACAGCCTTCGTCGGGGTTCTCCAGATTGATCGTGGGCGGCACCATACCGTCACGGAGCGCCAGGAGTGAAAAGATGGTCTCCACGCCTCCGGCTCCCCCCAGCAAGTGTCCGGTCATCGACTTCGTGCCGCTGACCGCGATCTTGTTGGCATGCTGACCAAAGACCGTCCGGATCGCCAAGGTTTCCAGCTTGTCGGCAAATGTGGATGTGGCATGAGCGTTGATGTGGCCGATGCTTTCCTTCGGAATACCCGCATGCCGAATGGCCATTTCCATGCACCGGACCGCCCCTTCGGCATCTTCCGGCGGAGAGGTGATGTGAAAACCGTCGCCGGTCAGACCATACCCCAGAATCTCTCCATAAAGGGTTGCCCCCCGCGCGCGCGCGGCTTCGTATTCTTCCAGGATCACAATACCAGCCCCCTCCCCCAGAACGAAGCCGTCCCGGTCCCGGTCGAAAGGCCGGCTGGCTTTGGACGGGTCCTCATTTCGGGAAGAAAGAGCCCTGGCAGAGGCGAATCCCGCCACCGTCAGATCCGACATGGCGGACTCGCTGCCGCCGGCGATCATGACGTCGGCATCTCCCCGTCGTATCATGTGGTAGGCGTCGCCGATGCAATGCGTCCCGGTGGCGCAGGCGCTGACCGCGCAGGAATTGGGTCCCCGGGCCCCCAGGTGGATGGCGATCTGTCCGGAGGCGAGATTGATGATGACCATGGGAATAAAAAAAGGGGAAACCTTTCGGGGTCCCCCTTCCATCAAAGCCTGGTGGTAAAATTCGATTCCCGGGAGACCCCCGATACCACTTCCGACATAAACACCCACCATGTTCCTGTTGGAAACATCAATGGTGAGCCTGGCGTCTTCAACGGCCATTTTTGCTGCCGCCAGAGCATAATGGATGAACGTGTCCATTTTCTTGACGTCCTTGCGGTCCATCCACTGTGCGGGGTCGAAACCCTTGACCTCGGCCCCGATCGTGACGGGGAACCCGGTCGTGTCAAAACGGGTGATCGGCCCGACGCCGGACTTCCCGGCCAGAAGATTTTTCCAGGTCTCTCCGGCAGAGTTCCCGAGAGGGGTCACCATCCCCACCCCTGTCACGACAACTCTTCGGGGTGACTGCGGGGCGGGAACCATCAAACACGCTCGCTGATATAGTCGATGGCGTTCTGAACGGTGGCAATCTTTTCGGCGTCTTCGTCGGGAATCTCGATCCCGAACTCTTCTTCCAGGGCCATGACCAGTTCGACCGTATCGAGAGAATCGGCTCCCAGGTCTTCCACAAAACGGGACTCCGGATTGACTTCCTCATCCTCGACGCCCAACTGTTCCGCAATGATCTTTTTGACGCGCTCCTCAATAGCCATACAGAAACCTTCCTCCATATACATCCAGACCCTGTTCAGAACGGGAATCGGGCGGGTCAGGCCCTTCAACTCCCTCGATATCAGACGAGCGCCATTCCTCCATTCACATGAAGTGTCTGGCCCGTCACAAATCCCGCTTCACGGGATACAAGGTAGCGGACGGCAGAAGCAATTTCCTCGGCCTTGCCGAACCGCCCCACCGGAATATTTTCGAGCGCCTTTTCCCGGATCTTTTCGGGGAGGACATCGGTCATGTCTGTCTCGATAAACCCGGGGGCCACGACATTGACGGTAATCCCCCGGGATGCGACTTCCAGGGCAAGGCTCTTGGACATGGCCACCAGTCCTCCCTTGGAAGCCGCATAGTTCGCCTGACCGGCGTTCCCCGTGGTGCCGACCACGGAAGAGATCGAGACGATCCGGCCATATCGCTGCTTCATCATGACTTTGACCGCTGATCGCATCAGACGAAAGGCTCCAAAAAGGTTCGTCCCGATGACATCCATGAAATCCTCGTCCTTCATCCGGACCATCAGTCCATCACGCACGATTCCCGCATTGTTCACCAGAATATCAATGCGCCCTGAACGATTCAAGAGAGCATCCAAACCATTTTCAATGGACTTTCCATCGGCCACGTCCAGTGGTATGAAAATCGCTTTATTGCCCGAACCGGACTGGACCTTTTCCATTTCGGCCGTCACGTTCCGTACACCATACCAGACCTGGGCACCTTCCGACAGGAGGCTGTCGGCGATGGTGCGCCCGATTCCCCGCGATGCCCCGGTCACGAGAGCAACCTGGCCTTCAAGCCGGCCGGACGCGAAATTCGTCATCCTTTTTCCCCTGCCTTTCCCGTAGCGTCTGTCGACTCCCATCGGACGCTGTCGGATATCCGTCTTCCAAGACCTGACAGGACAGACCCCGGCCCCATTTCGATGAACCGGTCCACACCGAGACGGAGAGTTTCCCGAACGGAATCCTCCCAAAGGACAGGAGAAACGATCTGCCGCAGAAGCTTTTCCTTGAGATCCTCCGGATCGCTGGACGCGGTCGCCGTCGCATTGGAAACGACCGGAGAGACAGGCCGCTTCCATGCAATTTCTTCCAGAACTCTCCGCATCTCCTTCGCAGCCGGCTCCATGAGCGGGGTATGAGAGGGGACGGAAACAGCCAGAGGGATGACTTTCCGGGCTCCGGCAGCCTTGATCGCCTCGATGGCCGCCTGCACGCGGGAGCGGGATCCGGCGATCACGATCTGTCCGGGACTATTGATGTTGGCCATGCCGGCAAATTCTCCCGGTCCGGGAGGTGGCATTTCTTTCAGGACTTCCTGCAAGGCTTCGCGATCGAGGCCAAGAACGGCCGCCATCAGTCCGGCGCCTTCCGGTACAGCCCCCTGCATGGCTTTTCCCCGGAGATGAACAGCGTGGAGCGCTTCCCCGAAAGAAAGGCTTCCTGCCATGACCAGCGCCGAATACTCTCCAAGGGAATGCCCGAGAAAATAATCCGGCCGGGAAAAACCTTCCCGCATTTTTCTTTCCGCCATCAGCACACTGACGAGCAGGAGGGCCGGCTGCGTCCATTCGGTCTGGTCGAGGCGGTTGTCCGGATCCTCTCCCAGGAGTTTCCGTACGGGGTACCCAAGGATCTCGGAAGCTTCATCGAGGCGGACCTGGTCTTCGGAACCTTCCACCAACCGAAGCATCCCACGATACTGGGAGCCCTGTCCCGGAAAAATCCAGGCCACTTTTCCGCCGGCACGCATCTCTGTCACCGTTCTTCTCCAGACTTTCGAGTCCAGTTCACGAGACCGCTCCCCCAAGTCACCCCGCTTCCGAAGGCCGTCAGAAGGATGCGTTGTCCTGGTCGAATCCGGTTGTCCCGCACCGCTTCGTCCAGCGCCATCGGAATGGAAGCCGCCGACGTATTGCCGTAGCGGTCGATATTGATCACGAAGCGTTCGAGAGGAATATTCAATCGCTCCGACAGAGCCTGGAGAATCCGGATGTTCGCCTGGTGGGGAACAACCCAGTCCACGTCGTCCACACCAATCCCCTCTTCCTTAAGAACCTCGCGTACGGATTCTTCCAGGGTCCGGACCGCCATCCGGAAGGTTTCGCTCCCTTTCATCCGGACCGTACAGGCATTTCCCGCGGGTTCGCCCGGACGGACAGGGCTCCTGGCCCCTCCCCCCGGAACGTGGATCAAATCCCAGTAACGTCCGTCCGCGTGCAGGCTTACCGCTCCGACCCCCGCGGCATTTTCGTTCCCGGACTTCCCGAGCACGATCGCACCGGCGCCATCCCCGAAAAGAATGCACGTGGAGCGGTCCGACCAGTCGACGAAGCGGCTCATGACTTCGGCACCGATCACCAGCAGCGTTTCGCTTTGGCCGGAACGAATCATACTGTCGGCGACCTTCAGAGCATACATGAATCCCGAACACACCGCATTGACATCGAACGCGAACGTTCCCGGAATCTCGAGTTTTCCCTGAACGAGACAAGCGGTCGAAGGGAAAGTCAGATCCGGGGTGGCGGTGGCAACGATGATGCCGTCGAGGTCCGATGGAGAAACGCCGGCATGTCGAAGGGCCTTTCGGGCCGCTTCGAGCGCCAGATCGGCAGTCGACTCACCGTCAGAGGCCACCCTGCGTTCGCAAATCCCTGTCCGTTCCCGGATCCAGGAATCGGAGGTCTCGACTCTCCGGGAAATGTCTTCATTGGTCACAACATTTTCCGGAGCACAGGATCCGGTTCCCAGAATGATGCTGCGTGCATTCTCGAAAGGGTTCATCCCGCCTTCTCCGGAGCCATTGCGCGGGCAATGCCAGGAATCGTTTTCTGACGAACCACATCCCGGGCGATCCGGAACGCGCTCTGTATGGCCCGCCGGTCCGAACGACCATGGCAGATGAAAAAGGGGGCATTTACGCCCAGAAGGGGGGCTCCCCCATATTCTGCATAGTCTGTTTTTTTGCGCAGGGAACGAAAGGAGGGTTTCATCAGCAGTCCGCCCACGCGGGAAAGAAAGGTGGAGGAAGCCGCCTGACGGATCATGGAAAAAAAGGCTTCCGCCAGTCCTTCCGAGGTCTTGAGAACGACATTCCCCACGAATCCGTCGACAACAACGACGTCTGCACTGCCCCGATAGAGGTCCTTGCCTTCGACATTGCCGATGAAGGGCAAACCGGAGGTCTTCAGGAGCTCGTGGGTTTCCCGGACGAGTTCGTTCCCCTTCGTCTCCTCCTCCCCGTTGGAAAGAATTGCCACCCTTGGCGACTCGATAGCCAGTGCAGTACGGGCATAGAGAAAGCCCATCCTGGCGAACTGGAGCAGGTGGGTCGGTTTGCAATCGACATTGGCGCCCGCGTCGACCAGGACAAAAGCTCCGGTCAGATGGGGCAGAACAGCTGCAATCGCAGGACGGTCCACTCCCGGAAGACGGCCAAGAACAAGAAGGGCGGAAGCCATGGCCGCACCCGTATGGCCAGCCGATATCGCCGCCTCCACGCGACCGTCCCGAAGGATTTCGGAGGCGATCCAGACGGATGACCCCTTTTTCTTGCGAACGTCCGTCGCCGCATCGTGCATGGAAATCATGTCCGGCGCGTGCACAATCTCGAAGGGAACGCCGGACACACCGAGTTCCCGTATGGCAGATTCAAGGTGGTTTTTGTCTCCGACAAGGGTGGGCTCGATGCCAAACTCCCGATAGGCATCGGAAGCGCCGAGAATAAGGGGCGACGATCCAAGATCCCCGCCCATGGCATCAATGGCAATCTTCATCCGCGGAGAGAACTAGCCGTTTTTGGTCCTGAGAACAGTGCGGTTTTTATAAATTCCGCAGGAAAGACAGACATAGTGTGGCTTTTTTGTCATGCCACAGTTCGGACAGGTCACAGCCGGAGACGCCACGAGTTTTTTGTGAGTCCGTCTCTTGTCCCGGCGAGTGCGGGAAATCTTGGTTTTTGGATGGGCCATCAAAAGCTCCTTCTGTTTATTCGCATTTCCGGTCGGCTTCCCGTTATTCCGGTTTTTCGGATTCGGGGCACATACAAAGACCTTTCCGGATGTTTTCTCCGCATTCCGGACACAATCCAGAACAATCTTCGGAACAAAGAGGATATTCCGGGAGGTCGATCAGGACGATTTCCCGGATCCAGGGAACCAGGTCGATCAGACCGCTATCTCCGTACTGTTCGTGCTCGGGATAGGTCGCACCACCCTGCTTCCGGTGCAGAAAATGTCCATATTCGCTGACCGTTCCGCGCGCGCAAAAAACGTCCAGGCACCGCACGCACGTAACATTCAGGGCATAGTCGATCCGGGAAAAAATATTGACTTCTGTCCCGTGCCGGCTGATCGTTCCTTCAATCTGAAGAGGCTCTCCGTTCAGGGAAGAGTCTTCAAAGGCTCCGGTCGAGAGACTAACCCGAAAGGAGTGTTCCGGCGCACGTCTCTGGTCCGGGATTCGGTCAATCTGGAACCTGAGTTCCAGAACAGCTGATTCTATCGGGCGTTCCTGCACGTGTCAAGACTCCGGTAAGATCGCCTGAACCCGCGCCGACAAAAGAGCGGGGATGTCTTTCAGGGGGAGAACAATTCTTTCGCCGCTACGCCGAATTTTCACTTCCCCGTTCCCCTTTTCGACATGTCGCTCTCCCAGAATGACCTGAAACGGAAATCCACGCAGGTCCGCATCCTGAAACTTCATTCCCGGACGGACTTCCCGATCGTCGAAATAGGTTTCTCCAGGCCAAAGCGATTCGATGGAATCCAGCAGGGCAAGAACTTCCGGCCTCTCTGCCATCCCGGGTCCCAATGGCAAGACGGCATTGCGATACGGGGCGATGGACACCGGCCAGACGATGCCCTGGCCGTCGTGCGACTGCTCGATGGCAGCCGCGAGAATACGGGACACCCCGATTCCGTAACAGCCCATGAAAAACGGAATCTCTTTGCCGGCTGCATCCAGGAAATTCGCTCCCATCGGGGCGCTGTACTTGTGGGCAAGATAGAAAACGTGGCCGACCTCGATCGCCGTCCGGCTTGTCACCGGGGATCCGCAAACCGGACAAATCTCGGCATCCGGAGCTTTTTCAATATTGGAAGCCCAGACGCACTTTTCGCAGGAAATGACCGTGTCTTCTCCCGAGTCCGCCATGATCATGAATTCGTGGGAAAGGTTTCCACCAATCAGTCCCGAATCCGCCTCGACCATCCGGTGCTCGAGCCCGAGTCGCCGGAAGATACGGGCGTAAGTCTCCTGCATCCGGGCATATATCCGGTGGGCGTCTGCTTCGGACGCGCTGAACGAATAAGCGTCCTTCATGATGAATTCGCGCCCCCGGAGCATTCCGAAGCGGGGACGCCGCTCGTCCCGGAATTTCGTCTGTATCTGGTAGGCGAGGAAAGGGAGCTGGCGGTAAGAGCGGATGATTTGAGACACCAGGTCCGTAATGACTTCTTCGTGTGTCGGCCCCAGCGCAAAAGAGCGTTCGTGCCGGTCCGACACACGGAAGAGTTCCGGACCGTAGGCTTTCCAGCGGTCGGTTTTTTCCCAGAGATCGGAAGGTTGGAGCGCCGGAAGAAGAACCTCCTGCGCCCCGGCGGCTTCCATTTCCTGCCGGATGATGGCCTCGACTTTCCGAAGGGCCCGAACGGCCATGGGAAGATATGAATAGACACCACCGGCAAGTTTTCGCACCAAGCCTGCACGAAGCATCAGGCGGTGGCTCACCACTTCCGCTTCGGCCGGTTCTTCATGGAGTGTCTGGACGGGATCGAGAGACGCTTTCAAGAATCCTTCTTTCTCAGGACCTTCCCATGGCGGGATGCATGGGAAGACCGTTCTTTCCGACAGACTGGATCTTTCCGTCACGCATGTCCTGAGATCTTTTTTCCACCTGTTGGATAATGAACTCTTCGATGTCGGCATCCTTGATTTTCTTCACGACTTCGCCGTTTTCAAAATAAATACCGACACCCTGTCCTCCGGCTATCCCGAGGTCGGCTTCCTTGCCTTCCCCGATCCCGTTGACCACACATCCCAGAATCGATACATCCATCGTTTCCTGGATGTGGGCGAGACGTTCTTCGACACGCTGGGCGATTCCGACCACATCGATCTCGAGACGTCCGCATGTCGGACAGGCGATCACGTTCACACCTCTTTGCCGCATGTTCAGGGACTTCAGGATCCCCCAGGCAACCTTGACCTCCTCCACCGGATCCGCCGCGAGAGAAACGCGAATGGTGTCTCCGATGCCCTGGGCCAGAAGATATCCGAGCCCCACTGCCGACTTGACAGTGCCGGAAAGAAGCGGTCCGGCCTCCGAAACACCGATATGGAGGGGGTAATCGCACCGCTCCGACATCAGTGTATAGGCATCGATCGTATCCGGCACATTGGATGCCTTCAGGGAAATCTTGATATCGTAGAAACCTTCCTTCTCCAGAAGCTGGACATGACGGAGAGCCGATTCCACCATGGCCTCCGGTACCGGATGACCATACTGCTCCAGAAGGTCCCGTTCGAGAGAGCCGGCATTCACGCCAATCCTTATCGGAAGCCCCTTGTCCTTCATCCGGTCCACAATCGCCCGCACCTTTTCCTGGCTTCCGATATTTCCGGGGTTGATCCGGATGGCGTCGACCCCTCCCTCAAGAACCCGGAGCGCCAGATGATAGTCAAAATGAATGTCCGCGACGACTGGAATGGGGGATTCCTTCCGGATTTTTCCAACCGCTTCGGCCGCCTCCATGTCCACGACAGCCAGGCGAATGATTTCGCACCCCACGGACGCCAATTTCCGGATTTCCTCGAGTGTCGCCGGAATATTCCGCGTATCGTTGACGGTCATCGACTGGACCGCAACGGGTGCGCCATCTCCGATCGGAACAGAACCTACCATAATGCGGCGCGTTTTCTTTCGTTCGATTTTCATCTGTCCGGACTCCTTCAGTCAGTCTTCCCGGTATGCCGGGTGATCCCGTCCGTCTGTTCTATCGGGTACCGAAAAGACGCATGAGATCGTTATAAAATGCAAAAACCATGATTGTCAGCAGGATGACAAAACCGACCTGCATCGACAATTCCCGGACACGAACGGAAAGAGGCCGGTGCAGGATACCTTCGGCAGTCAGGAAAAGCATGTGACCACCGTCGAGCACGGGAACGGGCAACAGGTTCATAACGCCCAGCGTGACACTGATAAAACCCATGAATATCAAAAGGTTGACTACTCCGGATTTTGCCGCCTTCGCGGACATTTGCGCAATCAGGATCGGGCCTCCGAGATTCTTGGAAGAGATCGCACCCGTCAGAATTTTATACAGGGACACGACCGTGATCCGGGTCACGTTGACCGTTTTCATGAAGCCTTTACCCAATCCGTCGAACAACCCGTATCGAACCTGACGGATATCTCCGCGAGGGGCCACGCCGATTTTGCCCTGCGGCACCTTTTCGCCGTAGATATCGGACCCGATCTCGGTTCGGGGCACGATTGCAAGCGGCAGAGCGACCTCTCCCCTCTGGACGATCACATGGAGCGTTTTCCCGGACTGGCCTTCGATTCCCCTCCGAAGATCGTTCCACGTCGCAAGAGGTTTGCCGTTCACCGAAAGGATCTTGTCCCCCGGCGCGAGTCCTGCCATCTGTGCCGGAGACTTCGGTAGCACCTTGCCGACCACCGGTTCGAGAACCGGAATTCCGACCCAGAAGACTGCGGTGAACAAGAAGAAGGCCAGAAGGAAATTCGCGATGGGACCGGCGGCGGCGATGGCCATTCTCCGGGAAACCGGCAAGGCCGAGAAAGAGCGGTCTCTCTCTTCAGGACGGACCTGTTCCGGATCGTTTTCGCCCAGCATCTTCACGTATCCGCCCAACGGAATCCAGGCCAGCCGGTATTCGGTCTCTCCCACCGTCCGGGAGAAGATCTTGGGACCAAATCCGATGGAAAATTTTTCAATCTTGACCCCGAATCTCCTGGCAACCAGAAAATGTCCCGTCTCATGCACGACGATGAGGACACCAATCACGAGGATGAATGACAACACTGCTTCCATAGGCTCTCCTTTTTCCGTCCGGTCAGGACACGGCGGCAATATTTTGCCGCGGAACCATCTCCCCGATTTTTTCCTCGGCCACATTTCGGGCCCGAACGGAAGAGGACTGAATGTCCTCCAGGGAAAGGGCCGGCACTTCAGGGGCCTCTTCCAGAAGAGCCTCCTGAATCCGGGCTATTCCGACGAACGGTATCCTCTTGTCCAGAAAGGCCTGAACAGCCAATTCGTTTGCAGCGTTCAACCATATCGAAGCCTGTCCTCCCTTTTCGAGAGCACGGAAAGCGAACCCGATCGATGGGAAAGCTTCGTGGTCGGGACGGTGAAACGTCAGCTGAGAAAGAGCCGGAAAGTCGAGAGTCTTGACGTCCAGCTCCAGCCTGTCCTCTCCGGAAATCGCGTAGCTGATCGGTCCGCGCATATCCGGAGAACCCAGTTGGGCCAAAAAGGATCCGTCCACAAATTCCACCATGGAATGAATGATGCTTTGCCGGTGGACGACGACTTCGATTTGTCGGGGAGCGAGATCAAAGAGCCATTTGGCCTCGATGATCTCAAGGCCCTTGTTCATGAGCGTCGCCGAATCGACCGTGATCTTCGGTCCCATCTTCCACGTCGGATGGTTCAACGCTTCTTCCACCGTCACAGACTGCAGATCTTTCCGGTTCCGGCCGAACATGGGTCCCCCGGAAG
The DNA here is from genome assembly GCA_021826965.1 of Nitrospirota bacterium. Taxonomy (GTDB): domain Bacteria; phylum Nitrospirota; class Leptospirillia; order Leptospirillales; family Leptospirillaceae; genus Leptospirillum_A. Next base: position 6,018 of record JAKAYA010000011.1, on the reverse strand, counting down.
CCGTCAGAATCACCCTCCGGACCCTGGACCACGGATGACCTCTCATCGCCTGATGAATGGCGCTGTGCTCCGAGTCGACGGGCATCAGGCGGGCTCCTTTTTCCCGTACACGGCGTACGACAGCTTCTCCTCCCGCCACAAGGGTTTCCTTGTTTGCAAGGGCGATGACACGTCCCGGGAGAATCCCTTCCCATGTCGGCGCGAGTCCCGCTTCTCCGACGATGGCCGAAAGGAGCACCTCCGCATCCGGAAAGGACGCAACCGCGCAGGCGCCATCCAGACCGGAAAGGATCTCCACCCCCGACCCGGCAAGACTGTCCCGGACATCGGCATAAATCTCCGGCGACACCGATAACAGTTTCGGTCTGAACTCCCTTGCCTGTCCGATCGCCATTCCCGCATTCTTGCCAGCCGCCAGGGCCAAAACGCGAAACCTCGCCGGATGGGCACGCACGATATCCAGTGTCGAACGGCCGATCGAACCTGTCGAACCCAGAATGGACAATGTGGTCATATTCGAGCTTCCCCGATCTGTCTAGAGCCAAACACGGGACGAGTATCCTTCAACGATTGCCAGAATGCCATAGAGGGCTACAGAATTGAACAGCAGACTGTCGATCCGGTCCAGGACTCCTCCATGTCCGGGGATGATCGAACCGGAATCCTTTTTCCCTGCAACTCTCTTGAAGGCGGACTCGCACAAGTCTCCCACCTGGCCCCATCCGGAAATCAGCATGGAAATGAAGAGAACCTCCTGAAGCGAGAGAGCCGGCATCAGGAACCGATGCGTCGAAAGACCCCAGGCAAGTCCACCGGCAATCCCCGCCAGGGCTCCCTCCCATGTCTTGTTCGGAGACAGGACGGGCGAAAGCTTTTTTCGACCAAACGATTTTCCGGCGACATATCCCAGAATGTCGACGATCCAGGTCAACCCCAACAAGTAAACGACGAATCCTTCTCCTCCGGGAAGACCGCGAAGGAGTAAAATCATCCCGACGCCTACGGGAATATAGATCACTCCGGTCAGAATCAGGGGGAACCCGCCCATCCGGTCCTGCTCGTCTCCCGAGAAAATCGAAAAAGCGAGGAGAAATGTCACGAACAGAAAAAAAAGAACCAGCAGTGTATCCGGCGACAAACGTCCACGCGCCATCAGGCCCAGTCCAAAAATGAACAGCGCCCCCCCAAAAAGCGCCACTCTGGAGGACAAACGTTTCCAGATATCCGGAAACATCCTGTAAAACTCCCATTGAGCAAGAGATCCGACGACGATTCCCGGCACGAGAAGCCCCCTGACCCCACCCCAGTGAACAAGGGCCAGAAGCAATGGAATCAGAATCAGGGCAGCAACGGTCCGTTGCAACAGGTTTGTCAACCGGGAAGCCCCTGGATATCTTCGTCCGCCCTTCCGAAGCGTCGCCTTCTTTCCTGAAAGTCTTCGATCGCCAGCCGGAAGTCGTCTTCCCCGAAATCCGGCCACAAGGTCGGGGTAAAATACATTTCCGTGTAGGCCAGTTGCCAAAGTAGAAAATTGCTGATTCGAACCTCTCCGCTTGTCCGGATCAGCAAGTCCGGAGGAGGGAGAACGGATGTTTCAAGATACTGGGAAAAGATCGGCTCGGTGATCTTTTCCGGCGGCAGCAGGCCTTTCCGGACATCCTCGGCCAGACACTTCACGGCCCGCACAATTTCTTCCCGTCCCGAATAGGACAGAGCAAGGGTCAGGACCATCCGGTCCTGACCCTTTGTCTCCTTTTCTGCCCAGGCGACCTTGCTCCGTACGGAAGAAGGAAGCCTCGAACGGTCTCCCACGACGAAGAACCGGATCCCCCTGTCCATCATCGTCCGGATTTCCCGATCCACATATTCTTCGAGAAGGCCCATCAGAGCGTCGACTTCCTGGCGCGGCCTGCTCCAATTTTCCCATGAAAAAGCATAGAGGGTCAAATAAGGGATTTCCCAGCTCCGCGCAGCTGTTACGATCGTCCGCACTGCCGAGGCCCCTTCCCGATGGCCGACGATTCTGGGCATGTGCCTTTTGCGGGCCCATCTCCCGTTTCCGTCCATGATAATCGCGACATGGCGGGGCGGATTCCGGATCCAGGACGGACGCGCAACAGAAAACTCTTTGCGGGAAACCGGATCCTGTTGTCCGGTCTGGGTCGTTCTCACCGGGATCCCCCGCCACTGGGCCGGTTTATCAGTCCCGGAGATGACCCGGATGGTGCCAGATCTTGCATGACAGCCGCCGGGAGCGGATATGAAGACACTTTTCCCTCATTGACGTAAAGATTTTCGATATTCATGAAGTTGAACAGGGGTTCAGTCGAAACAAGAAGTTCCGGTTTCAGGGTCCGGGGATTCCGGCTCAGGGCCATATCCGAAATAAACCCTTTGACCCGGCCAAGTTTCCCGATCATCATCCAGTTCACACCCGTCCACCGGTAGAAAAAGACTTGTCCATACTGATACCCCTGAAAACGTTCGTTGGCACCGGCCATCGGAACATTCTTGTAAACGATGACGATCGGGTGACTTCCAGGCTTTCCGGACGGCTCGACTGTCAGGATTCGGCCTTTCAGATGGACATTCCGTTGTCGTACCGGCAAGAGAGCATGCGGTCGACCGTAAACGAAGTGATCGAAATATCCCCCGAGGTAAAGAGGGCTTTTAAATCGCAGATCTCCGTTTCCGTCAAAAACCTCCAGGTGATTGTCCGATCCGATCTGGAGATAGACCGTCTTTCCGTCGAGAAGAAGCGGCTGGGTTCCGAAAAGGGAAATACCGGGAGGCCAGGAAACCGCAGATCCTTTCTCGAAATGATCGCGCACCCAGGTATATTCGTGGATCGCACCCAGAAAAGGTTTGTTGACGCCCCTTTTCTGTCCCAGAAGGGTCGGGCCCTTCCCCGGCAGAGTCACGATCCGGAGATAAATTTTGGCGTGCTTCCATATCCGGTGAAAGGTTTTCCCGTCGTAATCCAGGACGTAGGAATAGGGAGTCCCGGTCACGATGTTCGAAACGGCGATCTGATAGCGGGGATGAGGCCCCTTTTGCGATACAAGAGGACCGGAGGAAATGAAGATGTGGCGGTTTTGGGGAACCCATCGATCGGTTTCCTCGAACTTCACATGAACCGCCTTGTTCCGGTAGTCGCCCACATAGATCCGGTGAGTGTCCGACAGGGCAAGGAGATTCTTCCCGTTACCCCGGTAATCCCCGAGCGCCATGAAGCGCGGGATGAATGGAACGGTCACGACGCTGTCGGGATTCGAGAGAGGCGGAAGGCCCGGCGCCACGAATCCGACTCCCGGACTGGACTCCAGTGCTTCGGAAAAAGGCCTCGCTCCTTCCAGGAGGCCGGAAACTTTGGCCAGTGTCGCACCCGTCTCGGCATTGACGGCATTCAGATCGAGTTCGACCTTTTTGCCGATCAGCGTCGTATCGGCGATGATCAGCACCTTGACCTTCAGCATGCGTGCAAGACGGACCATCGACTGCGGGTCTCTTTTGTTCCCGATTCCGAGAGTGTTCATCGATATTTCGACACGGAAAGGGTCGACTGAGCGAAATCGGGAAGACCTTTCCAGCGTACGGGACAGGTGGGCCAGAACACGAACGTCGGTATAGTTTGACGCCGGCACGATCGCTACCGGAAGCGGAGCCCCCGACAACCGGACGATGTCTCCGGGAACCGGAAGATTTTTTCCGGTCTTCACCGGACGGAAAATACCGGACGCTCCGTTATCCGTCACGGAAGTGATTTCGACATTTCCAAGGCGGACCTCCCGGTATCCCAGGAGAAGGCGGGTATAGGGGTCCCGGAACGGTTTCCCCTGGCGGGTCACCGCCAGGACCAGTCCCGGATAGATTCCGGAAGACTTTCCCTGGTCGAGGGAAATTTCTTTTGAATGGTAGGCGGTGACCTTGCCATCGATCCGGGGGAAGTATGTCGAAAGAATGCGCACCAGGTCGAGCGTCCGAACCGGAACAGAAGCTTCGTTCGATGTCATGGAGTACGAGTCTTCCGGAAAAAAGAGCCGGACAGGCAAAAGGAAAGAAAGGATCAAAAGCCGGGCAATGCTCTGGCGGTTCACGAAACCCCCTCCACGTTTCCTCCGGGGGTGAGCCGGATACGACGGTATGCGGGCTTTGAGGGAAGTCCCGGCATCGTCTGGATATCTCCGGCGATGGCTGTGACAAATCGGGCTCCCGTCGCATAACGGATTTCTTCGACCGGAAAGCTGAAATCCGAAGGAGCGCCCTTTTTCGAAGGATCGTGGGAAAGGGATGCCCACGTTTTGGCGATGCAGACGGGAAAATCCGAAGCTCCGTAACGTTCGACATCCGATAAGGACTTTCGGGCACGCGGGGAAAAAACCACTTCACCGGCTCCATACATTTCCCGTGCAACGGTCCGGATTTTCTCTTCTACCGAAAGATCGGACGGATAAAGCGGACGATAGGAAGCCTTCGTCGATCGCGTCACCCGCCGGATCGTCTCCGCCAGTTCCAGCGCACCTTCCCCGCCATCCCGGTAGTGGGTACAGACGACCGCATCTTCCGCTCCGCCTTCGACGGACAGATCCCGGATGACGCTCCACTCTTCCGGCGCATCCCCCGGATGGGCATTGATCGCCACGACCACCGGAACTCCGAAACGACGGACATTTTTTATTTGTCTCAACAGATTTCCCATTCCTTTCCGCACAGACGGCACATCGCTCTTGTCGAGGATCTCGGGGATCGGACGACCGGCCACCGTGTCCGCCAGTCCTCCATGCATACGCAGACTCTTGGCTGTCGCTACAAGGACCGCAATATCGGGGCCCCTGCCCAGGGACCGGCATTTGATATCGAAAAATTTCTCCCCGCCGAGATCGGCGCCGAATCCCGCTTCCGTCACGACGCAGTCGGAACCGGCAAGCCCTACCCAATCCCCGATGATGGAACTGTTCCCGTGGGCAATATTGGCAAAGGGAGAACCGTGTACGATCGCAGGCGTTCCTTCGGACGTCGACATCAGATTCGGCCAGAAGGCTTCCCGGAGAATGGCGGCCATCGCGCCTTCGACATTCAGGTCTCGGGCTTTCAGGAGACGTCCGTCGCGCGACAGACCAAAACTGATGTCCCCAAGACGTTCGATCAGATCGGAGTATGACGTGGACAGGGCCAGGATGGCCATGACTTCCGAAGACACGGTGATATCGAAGCGTGATTCGCGCGGCGACCCGTTGGCGGGCCCTCCCAGCCCGATCACCACGCGGCGCAGAGCCCGGTCGTTCAGGTCGACGACGCGCGGCCATCCGACAGTCAGCGGGTCGATTCCAAGCCGGTTCCCGTGGTGAATCTCGTTGTCGATCGCCGAAGCCAGAAGATTATGGGCCGCCCCGACCGCATGCACATCTCCCGTCAGGTGAAGGTTCAGGACTTCCGACGGCTCGATGGTCGACTTCCCTCCCCCCGCACCTCCGCCCTTGATGCCGAAAACAGGTCCCATCGACGGTTGCCGTATGGTGACGGCCGTACGAACGCCCAAACGGTTAAGGGCCATCGACAACCCGATCGATGTTGTGGTCTTGCCTTCTCCCAGGGGCGTCGGGGTCATTCCGGTCACCAGTATGTACAATGGGGCGGGATCCCGTCCGAAAACAGGGGGAGACGACTTTTCCAGATATCGGGGGTCAATTTTCGCTCTCCCCGGACCGAAGGGATAAAAATGAGTTTCTGGAACACCCATGGACTGGGCCATCCGTTCAAGACGCATATCGAATCTTCCTGTCACACCGCCTTCCGGCCAATACGATTGTCTCCGGTCGAAATTTTTCATGAAAAAAAACCATTTTTTGAGTATGCCCGGAAATCCGTCAAAATCACAAGGGGAAGGGTCTTCCCAAAAACCGAAATTGATTTTTAAACCGGTCCCCGCAAGAGGGGTCAAAAGAGGAACCCTTCCTTTTTGAGAGAGAAGGGTTCTCCCCGCATCCCGATCCAGGGTCGGAACCGGAAAAACCGGGG
>JAKAYA010000101.1 GCA_021826965.1 Nitrospirota bacterium | reverse complement strand
CGAACATGCGTCTGGATTTTCTCCACAAGGCCTCGACTTCGATCGGCGAAACCCAAGCCGTCGTGATTGTCGAGGATCTGAAGATCCGGAACATGACCGGAAGCGCCCGTGGCACCCGGGAGAACCCAGGAGGCAACGTCCGGCAGAAGTCCGGCCTGAACCGCTCCATCCTGTCCCGGGGATGGGGGACGTTCCTTTCCCTTCTGGAATATAAGCTTTCGCGGCGGGGAGGACGTCTGGTCCGGGTCGATCCCCGAAACACGAGCCGGACCTGTTTCGCCTGCGGACACGTGGCAGCAGAGAACCGGCCGGACCAGACCACCTTCCGTTGCGTCTCCTGCAGATACGAAGATCATGCGGATACGAACGCCGCGAACAATATCCTCAGGGCCGGGCAGGCCCGCAGCGCCTGTTCACGGGATCAATCCGGTGAGTTCGTCGCCTGACCGTTCAGTCGGCGAATCGATCCCCGTTTTCAGTCCGGGGAGTTGTCAGGAAGGAATCCCCTTCCTTTCCGCTTTCGCGGAGAGCGAAGCGAGAGGGAGGGGAGGATGTCAAATACTCCTCCCCAGTCAGGAGGCCAGGTCGGGACCCCGTGATACCGCATTTTCGGGTGGTCCCGTAGAAAATATGTTTTTTCACTCTTCAAGAACTTGCCCCTTCTCCTCATCAGGATGGCAAAAGTCCTTCGGGTCTCAAGTCTGTGGACCGATTCCGGATCATAGTCCGGGAAACCAGAGGTCTGAGCGTCAGAGGATTGACAACTATAAATATACAGTTTACGATACGACCATGATCAAGACATTCCGGCACAAGGGAATTGAAAGATATTTTCTGAGAGGCTCAAAAGCTGGAATTCAGGCATCCCATGAACGCCGTCTACGTCTGCAACTGACTCGTCTCGATGGTGCCCGGAACCCGGAAGACATGAATGCTCCTGGATGGAAACTTCACCCTCTGAAGGGAAACCTTCAGGGTGTATGGGCCGTATGGGTGGATGGAAATTTCAGACTGATCTTCCGGTTCAAGGGGGAGGATGTTTACGATGTGGATTATCGGGATTATCACTGAGGAGGAATGAAAGATGAGCAGAATGTTCGATCCCGCCCATCCGGGAGAAATTCTGAGAGAGTTTATCCCAGAGGACATGACTGTGACGGAGACCGCTTCGAGGCTGGGGATCTCGCGCGTGGCGCTGTCCCGCATTCTCAATGGAAAATCGGGGATATCGGCGGAAATGGCGATCCGGATCGGTCTTTTGACAGGAACAACGCCCGAATCATGGCTCGACAATCAGCTGAAGTGGGATCTTTGGCAGGCCGAACGACAACATTCTCGTCCGGAGATTGTACCACTGACACACGTTTCCTGAATTCAGCATCAATTCAAGTCAGGGCCACCGTCCGGAATTCGGAGGGCGCGATCCCCGACAAGGAAAGCCGACGACCGATCTCGTCCTCCTCTCCGCCATCCATCTCTCCCGCCCAGCGGTCATACGGATGCCAGGGCGGAAAATACCCGGCATGCGTAGCCCGGCATGTTTCTCCCTCCAAATTCCCCCTGTTTCTTCAGTCCGGATGAATACCCAAGCCATTCTTCTCCGTCCGCGCCTTCAAGGCATCGTTCATCCCTTCGAATCCGTGACGGACTCGTTCGAACCAGCGCCGGGACAAGAACGGGACCAGTAATCCCCGAAAGCGTTCCCGGTGCACGAATTGCAGGATCCCGCCTTCCCGTTCCGTCACGATAAACGCATGCTCTCCGCTGAAAAGACCGGGAACACCCAGGGAGCCGCGCCACCGGAGTTCCCTCTCCTCTTCCAGAACAACAAGAGTGGGACAAAAATCCATCGTTTTCCGTTCCGGCAAACGCACGGAAATCCTGATCCGACTCCCCGCTACCAACGGGCCAGCGGCACGAACGATCAGGGGATTCCATTCCTCGTACCGGGAAAAATCCGTCAGGATTTTCCATAGATGGGCCAAAGGGGCACGTATCTCGATCTCCGTCTCAACAACCATTGCCATCGGCCTTTCTCCTTTCATGGATTTCAAGAGTTAGCAATCGATAACCTTTCGGTCAAAAATTTTTCTGTCTTTTCTGGCCGTTCCCGCCGGGCCCTGTCTCTTTCAGAAAAGCCGCGAACCGCTCGGATTCCTCGTAATGCGGCATGTGGGCGGAAGATTCGAACCATACCAGCTTCTTGCCTTTCGGGGCATCAAGGCGATCAAAGTATCGCCGGGTCAAAAAACCCGGGGCGACCTTGTCGTGTCGACCCTGAATGAGGAATATGGGGACATCCACGGCCGGAACCTGATGAAAGAGATCCAGATCCTGCACCTCGGGAAGAAGGGCGTCCTGCACCGCGGAAAGTCCTCCGAGCGCCCGGATCGCCTCTTTCACGGAGTAGTCCGGCGTGGAAAAAAGACGCCAGAGGTTCTTCCGCAGGAGAGATCCATATCGTTCGGTCCGGTGAATACCTCCGAACTCCGTCATCCATTTCGCCCGTTCCATAATAGGCGCGCTCCTCGTGCAGGGAGGATCTCCGGGATTTTTGAGAGCCCGGAGAGCTTTCTTGTGATTTTGTCGGATCGCTGCTTCCCAGAGGAAATCCCTGGCCATCGGCTCGCTTTCCGCAAGGCAAATATCCGTTCCAACCCCTACGAGGGCATGAATTCCCTCCGGAGAACGCCGTGCCGCAAGGGCAGACAGGCTGGCGCCAAGAGAAAATCCGAGCAGGGTGAGGTCCGGGACATCCAGTCGTTTGAGAATGTGATCGATCATCTCCCGGATATCGAGCACGAGCCTCTCCAGGGGCACTTCCCCGAAAGACACATCCGGACGGGAGGATTTGCCGCATCCCCGCAAGTCCCAGTAGACAACCCGGTACGCGTCTTCCCATCGCAGGCACTTTTGCAAGGCATCCGCCTCGTGAATGATCGGAAAACCAGGTCCGGCCTGTACAAGCAGAAGGACCGGAAGGTCGCGCCTTTCGCCTCTCACGAGAATCCATTGGGAGTCGTTACCGACAGACACGCGTTCCAGGAAACGGACGGATCCTGTTCCATTCCTGAATCTCCCCACGAATGAATTCGGGGGGTTCTGCCCGTGATTGGAAAAGGTCTTCCGGGGCCTCGCCTTTCGGCTATGACATCCCGGATCTTCCCCTTCCACGACCGGACTTCCGGGAGGAACGGCTCCGACTCCGGCTAGAAGCCGAAGGAGGCAGGACGAATCCTGTCGATCGCCGTTTGCCTGA
>JAKAYA010000100.1 GCA_021826965.1 Nitrospirota bacterium | reverse complement strand
ATCCCGGCCCTTTTAGCTATGAAGGGGCATGCGATTGAGGGACGATACAAACAGAAGGACGCCTACGACATCTATTACTGCATCCGGAACTATCCCGGAGGTCCGGAGGTTCTCGCCGAGGAATGTCGTCCGTTGCTCGATCATGCAAGCGGCGTAGCGGGATATGCTTTCATTGCCGGAAAATTCGATAGCCCTGACGGATTCGGGCCAACTTGTGTTCGCCGCTTCGTCGAAGAAACGAATGCGCTTGGGGATCGCAGTCCGGAGCAATGGCAGCAAGACGCTTTCGGACAGGTCGATTCTTGGCTGCGGGTACTTGGCTTGAGGGGTCGGAAAGAAGATCACCCCGTCCCTGCGTAATACGCTAGAATGATCTGTGCTCTCCTCACTTTGGAAACAGTCCACTGTTTGTGATAGCTTTTCCGATAAATCGACGCTCGCAAGGAAGTCGGAAGGCCTCTTCCGGAAAAAATCGCTCTCCGGGATTCTGTCCGTGATCCGGTCGCTCTTGAATCCTGCTTCTTCTTAGTCAATTCGGGACCTCTTCTCCTTTGGCCGAACGGCTGGTCCACCCAAAGAACGATCAAACCTCTGACTTCCAAAGGAGCCTGTTCATGACGAACTTTTCCGTCGAACTCGCGCATATCCTCGACCGGATCGACCGCCCGGACGATTTCTGTACTGTTGGACGGACTCCCGCCTTTCTTCCCTCCCTGACCGTGGAAGGGGTCGGGCGCATCGCTTTTCCCTTGCCGTCCGATCAGGCCGGACAGATCGTGTCCCTGGCCGACCGGGCTCCCTTCGGTCGAGGGGAAGAGACGGTCGTGGATACCCGTATCCGGAAGGTCTGGCAGGTCGGGGCCGACCGGGTCCGTCTCGAAGGGGACCGCTGGTCCGAAACCCTGAAGGAAATCGTGTCCCGCGTGGCCGTTGACTTGGGGGTGGACGGACCTGTCGTCGCCGATTTCTACAAGCTCTTGCTGTACGACGAGGGCGATTTCTTCCTTCCTCACCGGGATACGGAAAAATCGGAAGGGATGTTCGGAACGCTGATCGTTCTTCTGCCGTCTGCCCATCAGGGCGGCGAGCTATGGGTTCGCCACCGGGACCGGGAAGTGAGGATGTCCCTTTCTCCGGAGGATCCTTCCGAGGTCGCCTTTGCGGCCTTCTATGCGGATTGCGTGCACGAGATCCGTCCGGTGACCGCGGGATATCGCCTCGCACTCGTTTACAATCTCCGGCGGGCGGGAAAAGGGCGGGTCCCGGTTCCGGCCGACTATTCCCGGGAACAGACGAAGGTGGCCAATCTTCTGGAAGAATGGAGCCGGGCGAAGAGGTTGCCGGACGACGCGTCTCCCGAAAAGCTCGTGTATCCCCTCGATCATGCCTATACGCCGGCCGGCATCTCCTTTGACGCGCTGAAGGGGGCCGACGCGGCCCTGGCGGGTCTTCTGACCGGGGCGGCCGCTCAGGCGGACTGCGAATTGTCCCTGGTTCTCCTGACCCTGGAGGAAAGCGGAAGCGCTGTGTATTCCGGAAATGGAGGTGGGTGGGGGTATGATGATGAGGAAGAAGACGATGACGATATGGACTTCGAACCCCACGAAGTGTTCGACCGGAGAGCCGTCCTGTCCGGCTGGTCTTCGGCCGACGGAAACCGGCCCGGGTGGGGCGAGATCCCGTTTGAAGCCGGGGAGCTGTGCCCACCGGATGTGTTTGAGGACATCGAAGCCGACGATCAGTCGTTCCGGGAAGCCACGGGAAACGAAGGGGCTTCGTTCGATCGAAGTTATCATCGGGGGGCGTTCGTCCTCTGGCCTCGCTCGCGTCGTCTCGCCGTCCTGAATCAGGCTGGACTCCGGACGACGCTGCCGGCGCTCGAATCCCGGGTTCGGACGTGGGAAAAGAGCGGAGACGGGCAGAGATCGGCTGTCTGGACGGAAGCCGACGAAAGGGCGAGACACCTGATCCGGACCTGGTCGCGGCAACGAACGCTGCCGTTTGGGGACACGAACGAACCGGGCGACGTGACGCGGGTTCTGGATGTGCTGATGCGGCTGGGCAATCCGGTGCGGCTGGAGGATTTTGCCGAAGCGGCCCTGCTGGTCGATCCGCTGCAAGCGGGCGATCTTCCGGGAGTTGTCCGGGCCCTCGTCCGGCTGGACCGCAGGAAAAGCGAAACCCTGATCGGACAGATCGTTTCCAGGAATCTCAAAACCCCAGCATCTGTCCGTGCGGAGCTTCTGGAGCGTCTGGCCGGGGAGAGCCGATTCGACGGGCTTGAGGCGGCCGCCGGGAGTCTTGTCGACGAGGTTTTCGAAAACGCGAAGAGTGTCGAGTCTCCGGTCTTCATTTTCCGTCCGAAACCGGACGCTGTCCTGGTGGAACGCCTTTTGACGGCGCTCGTGAAGATCGAGCCTTCGCTGGCGCTCCGGTGGTCGGAGAACGTTCTGGGCGATCGCCGCGTCTGGAAGATGGACGGTGTTCTCGTTCCGGCGGCGATCCGGTTGTCGGGAAGGGGTGATATCCGGGACTCTCCGGCTGTCCGTGCACTGGTGACGGCATGCGCCGATCATCTCCGGGAACGGATCGCCCGACCTCTGGCACCTCCCTCCGATTGGTCCCGCGAAACGAAACTTTCTTGCCGTTGTGTGCATTGCCAGGATCTGGCGACGTTTCTTGCGGACCCCATCCGCCAGTCCTGGAGCCTGAAGGCCGTGGAGTCGGTCCGGGCCCACGTGGAGGAGGCGATCCGCCGGGCCGGGTCCGATCTGGACAGGTCTACGGACAAGACGGGGCGGCCCTATCGTCTGGTGTGTACGAAAAATCAGGCGAGCTATGATCGCCGGGTCCGGCAACGCGACCGGGATTTGTCCGATCTGGCCCGGTTGTCTCCTTGACGGAACCGGAGGTCGGTGTCAGAGCTTTCCCCGGATTCGTGCCGGGGCGGTCGCATTTCTCGATTCTTCGGCGACGGGAGGTCGGACCGAGGCTGCGCGTTTCTCCTGCTGACCCGGAGCACCCCTCTGCAACAGAAAGCCCTGGAAGCTCCCGGGGGTCAGTCCGAATCTTTGAGCGTAGTCAGAACCTGCAGTGTCAAAAAAGGCAGAATCGCCAGACCTGTCGCCTTTTTGGGCGCATTCTAATCCTGGAATTTTAGTGTCCTCAGCGGGGATGGTCGAAACCCCTCGCCTTCAGGCGAAGAAAAGATTGGCGCAATGGACATGGTCCATAAGCCGGCATTTGGAATTTGAGAACGGTAATAGAACTCACTGAGCCGAAGTCGCCTTCAAGGC
>JAKAYA010000099.1 GCA_021826965.1 Nitrospirota bacterium | reverse complement strand
CGCTTTTCTCTTCGGGAGTACAAGTCAGAACTTGAGCAACTCGGGCCATTCGGAGCCTCCTTGGTTGGACAGTATATCCCAAGGAGCATCCTAGATAATATCGTTAAAAATTGCAATTAAACACTAGCAATGAAAACGACGGCAAAAAAATGGCTGACCATCGGGATTGTGGCAGGGGTGATCGTCGTGACTTTTGGCCTTGGGGGGGCCTATCTGTTGGGCGCCCAAAACGGCCCGATATTTGGGCCGATGGCCGACTGGTATCCCCATCTGCTTACTTGTGATGAGCCTGGATTCCAAACAGAAATAATCGGAAAAAAACTTTGGTGCATACCCGGGCCGGCTCCGGACGGCAAGAAATATGGATGGACAATCCCGGCGCTTCCTGGCGTTCTTCCAGACGATCCACCACCGCAAACAAACCGGGAACCTCGATAAAAAAGAGGAGGGGATCGCTGATGCTGTCGATCACCGTAAAAAAAGGCTCTACGGCAAAAGACCTGGCCGGAGTCGCGGATTATCCGGACGAGAACCGGAACAAGGAGAAACAGGTCGGAGCGGTCGAGGACTATTACAGTCAGGGGGCCGAAGCGACCCCTTCCCGGTGGGTCGGATCCGCCGCGGAGGCCCTGGCCCTCTCCGGACCCGTCGATCGTGAAGATCACCTCCGGACCTTGCAGGGTTTCGATCCCCGGACCGAGGAAGCCCTGGTGCAAAAAGCCGGGGTCGACCGGAGGTATGCGATCGATCTGACCTTTTCCGCCCCGAAGTCGGTCAGCATCGCCTGGGCTGTGGGAACCGAGGAAGTCAAAAGAGGCATCGAGGCGGCCCAGGACCGGGCCGTCGAGAAGTCCCTTGCCTTCATTGAAGAGAGGATGAGTCTTGGGCGACGGGGATCGGCATCCGAAGGAACGATCACGAAAGAGCAGGTCAAACTCCTGGCCGCGGTCTATCGGCATGGATCCAGTCGCGAACTGGACCCCCAGATCCATTCCCATGCCATGCTCCAGAACCTCGGATTGAGGGCGGACGGGACTTGGGGAGCCTTGAACGAAAAAGAGATTTTCGAATGGAAAATGGCTCTCGGGGCCGTCTACCGGGCCGAACTGGCTTCGGAAATCGACAAGAACCTCGGGTTCGGGATCGAGTCTGACAGAGAGTATTTCCGCCTGGCCGGGATCCCTCCGGAGCTTGAAGAAGAGTTTTCGAAGAGAAGGGCGCAAATCGAAGCCGCGCTGAAAGAAAAAGGCTGGGAGGGAGGGAAGGCGGCGGAAGTCGCGGCGCTCGATACGCGGAAGGGAAAAGAACTCCTCGATTCCGAGATTCTGAAAGAACAATGGACGAAGATCGCCGGAGAACATGGCGTCACGGCAGAATCGATCCAGTCTCTTCGGAGCCTGGAGAAGGAATCGAAGCATGATTCCTTTTCGCTTGACCGTCCGGAGCTTTTCCGGAAGCTGACGGCGATGGAAGCGGTCTTTCAGGAGAAGGACCTGTTCCGGATCGTAGGCTGTACGTGCTCACAAAGCGGCCTGGGCCTCGACGAGGTGAAGAAGGAAGTCGCAGCCCTCCTGAGGGATCCGGAGATCGTAAAACTGCGAGGAAAGGACGGGGCCATTTACTACACGACAAAGGAAATGCTCGCTCTTGAAAATGAGATCCAGACCATGGCTCGCGAAGGAAAAGAGGACATATCACACGTCCTTTCTCCGGAGGCGGTCAAGGCGGGAATCGCCCGGTTCGAATTCGAGAAAGGATTCTCTCTTTCGGAAGAGCAGATTCGTGCGATCGACCATCTGACGACGGGAGCCGGCCGGATCCGGATTCTGGAGGGGCACGCCGGGGCCGGGAAGAGCACGGCCCTTGTCCCGGTCCGCTATGCGCTGGAGTCCTCCGGGTTTGAAGTCGTCGGCTGTTCCCTTCAAGGAAAGAAGGCCGCCGGACTGGAAAAGGACACGGGGATCAAGAGCCAGACGATCGCAAGCCTGCTTCGTGAACTTCAGGGGTATGAGCGGGAGGACGGAACGCAAGCCCTACCAACGAAGGCCCTGACGGAGAAAACTGTCGTTGTCGTGGACGAGGCGGCCATGAACGATACAAGATTGATGGCGGGGCTGATCCGCGAAACCGAAAAGGCGGGAGCCAAACTTCTGTTGATCGGAGACGAATCCCAGGTCCCTCCGGTGTCCGCAGGAAATCCCTTCAAGACCCTGAAAAAAGAAATGGGCTTCGCCGAACTGACGGAGAACCGGAGGCAAAGACAGAACTGGCAAAAGGACGCTTCTCGCGAGATCCGGGCTGGCCAGGTGAAGGAAGGACTCCAGCAGTACTTGGACGCCGACATGATCGCAATCGCCAGGGACCGGGACGAGGCGATCAAGGAAACCGTCGAGTCCTGGGCTGACCGCTTCAATCCCGAGGATCCATCCAGGACTCTACTGACAGCGTATAAACGGGCGGATGTTCGGGAACTGAACGCCAGGGCGAGAGAAGCGATGCAGGAACGGGATCGCCTCGAAGGACCCCGGATCGAAACGACCGTCCGGGACCGGGACGGGAATTCCGAAGGGAAGAGGGAATTCCAGGCGGGGGATCGGCTCTATTTCAAGAAGAACGACCGAAAGATGGGAGTGATGAACGGGGAAACCGGGACCTTGACGAAAATCGATGTCACTAGTAATGGGAAAGACTGCGGTTTCACGGTCAGGATGGACAACGGAAAGGAGATCGCTTTCGACCCGCGAGACTACGCGCAGATCGACTATGGATATGCGATCACCATCCACAAGAGCCAGGGGGAGACCGTCGACTTCTCCTCGAACTTGGTCACGGGAATGGGGCTGAATGCCCTCTATGTCCAGTTGACCCGTCACCGGGACGGGACCCGGATCGTGTTGACGGACGACCAGATCGACAAAATGGCCCAAAATAGCGGGGTTGAGCTCGAACCCACGGACAAGATGATCGATTTTACCGAACGGCTGCTTGAAAACCAGCCAAAGCTCGCCCCTCTACTTCCGGAAGACTGGAACAAGAATTTCGATGTCCTCCAGGAATTTCTCGACAAATACTCCGGGGTCGACATCGGGGGCCGGGAGGATCGGGAAGGGCTTGACCCCAGACTGGAGAAGGTCAAGGCCCTTCTCTATTCGATCCGGAAAAACGAGAAGATGAATGCCCTGGACTTTGAGATTGTGAACGGAAAGGAACTACAGGAGGGCCGGAGCCTAGAGGCTCCCTTCCCGGAGAGAGCGCACGGGAAGGAAGAGCTAGGAGTAGGACGTGAAGCGGTTCACAAAGAAGCGGA
>JAKAYA010000098.1 GCA_021826965.1 Nitrospirota bacterium | reverse complement strand
GTTGATCTTGTCCAGAGCCTTATCAAGATGGTCGACTGCATTTTTGGCGCTTTGCCGGTTCAGGATGTTGGTGGACCGGATTCCCAGCGTGCTGGAGTCCATCTTTCCGATATCGACTGTCAACCGATCATTAAGAGTGGTGTAGATACCCACGTGGAACTTGAAGGTCCCGTGGGAACCGTCCATGAGCCTCATTCCATTGAAGTCGGTCACCCTTGCGATACGGGTAACTTCGGAGTTCAGATGCTGGTACTCCTGGTTCAGAACCTTCAGGTCCTTCTCGGAATAGGTGCTGTTCGCCGCCTGAATGGCCAGCTGGCGCATCTTGAGGAGAATTGTGTTGTCGGTCTGCAGAGCACCGTTGGCTGTCTGAAGAAGATGAGCACCGTCATTGGCGTTACGGATGGCGGCGTTATAGCTCATCATCTGAGCTCCCATCCGCTGGGAAATGGCATATCCGGCCGGGTCGTCAGCCGGAGAGTTCACCCTGTATCCGGAGGACAGCCGACCAATGTGCTTGTTCAGGGCTTCCTGTGTCCGGTTCAGGTTGTACTGGGCGTTCATCGACGCAATGTTGTCATTGATAATCAAACCACTCATGATTCCCTCCTTGGGGTTAGAACCGGTCCAATCCGTGGACCGAAACTGCAACCTGCTTCAGGGAGCGCTACGCGTTCTCCTTTCCTGGCGCCCGGTTGGCTTCACAAAGGGGAGCGACCAGGCCGTCCCCTCCTTCAGGTTCCTTATCGGAACCCCGGCACGAAAACTTTAATGGCTTTTCTCTGCCTCCAGCAGCGGAAACCGGAGCCAATCCTCATTTTCGAACAGAAGCACCTGACGCCCGGCTCTGTCCGGCATCCGGACTATCAACGGACCCTGAAGGTTGGCCGTCATGGAGTCCGTCGAAAGCATTGTCACGATCACGAGAGAAAGGACCTCCCGACCCTGAAAAAAGGGATCGTTGAGGGCGGCCTGTACCCGGTCCCGGTAGCCGGAAACAAGGTTTTCGGGATCCATCACCACGAAGGCCAGAGCAGGATCGTCCAAAGATTGCAGCCAATAGAAAACATTCGGGTCTCCGGTTTCCAGCAGATAGAACTGGCATGCTTGAGAAAAACCCGGAAGACCTTCGTGAAAATGGAGAATTTTTTCGGGATCGACGGGGATCTTCCCAAATCGGGTCGTTTGAAAAGAGTTCACTTTTTCTTCCCCCCGTTTCCGGATTCATCTTTCTTCAGGGAGCTCGTTCCTGAAGACGAAAATTTCCGGACCAGGATTTCCATCTGATCCGGCGTCACCGTTGTGGCTTTCCTGTTTTCTTCCATGATTTTCTCCCAGACTTCATCCCGGTGGATGGACAGATCTGCAGGGGCTTCGATCCCGATACGCACCTGGGAGCCCTTGACCTCGAGCACGACGATCCGGATGTTGTCGCCCACCTTGATGCCTTCTCCGGTTTTTCTCGTCAGGATTAAAATGTCAGACCTCCTTGTCCTCTATTTGTCAGGAAAAAAGAACGTTCTGCGTGTTCCGGAGAATGTCCCTCGACGCCTTCGTGGAAAGGGCGAGGAAATTCTGGTTCAGTGCCAGCTTGGAAACAGCCTTTGGAACGTCTACATCTTCGTTCTGGCTTTTCAGGGTTTTCTGGCTGATCGTGTATTGTTCCAGACGGTTGACCGTCGTGCGTATCGCTTTTTCCCGGGTGCCGAGCACAGCGGCCCGCTCGGTGACCGAATGGATTGTCCGGTCGAGTTCATCGATGGAACGGGTGATCTGGGGCTGGTCATTCGCCAGGAGGCCCAGAAGGAATCGCCGCAAGACAGGGAGCGGCTTGTCTCCGAAAGGATCGGCCGCGCTATCCCCCAGAACCCGGTCTCCGGCCTCTGTAACTGGCATCAGGCCCGCTTCCCGTTGTCGCGGAGAAAATCCCTGCTGAACCGTCTCTTCACGGTGGTTTCCAGTGTAGGCGACCGAACCGGGGTTCAGTCGCGGATCGGTGAAATGAAAGGGTGGATGCGTCACGTTTGTTCCGGAAAACAGATATTGCTCACCAGCCTTCGTATTGGCCAGGGAAACAACCTGCTCGAGAGTCCGCTTCAATTCCTGGGCACCGACGCGACGGTCTCCCGCCGTCATCGTGTCGTTGGCCATCCGGATCGCCAATCCCTTCGATCGGATCAGAAGAGTTCCCACCTGATCCAGGATGCTTTCCATCAATTTCAGGCGATTCGCCCCTTCCCGTGCATTTTCGATAATCCGGCGGGTAACCGACAGATTGCGGTTGATTCGTAAAGACTCTCCCATCCTTCCGGGAGCGTCTCCCGGAGTTTCAAACTGTTTACCGGAAGAAATCTGGCGATCGACATCATAAAGATTATCGACTGCCTGGTCATGGGAGGCGATCACTTCCCGGTTCGTCATCAGACCCGTCACACGGATCATTTTTCATCCCCCCGGAGGAACGGACTCATCAGGACGACATGCTCGGCAGACGGACAAGAGTGTCCAGGAGCCGGTTGGTCATATGGATGAGATTGGCCGATGCCTGGTAGGCCTTTTCATATTGGATGATGCGGGCAGACTCTCCGGCGATGGACACCCCGGAGACGGTCATGCGCTGATTCTCGAGCCCTTTCTGGATCATGGTCTGGGCCACATAGTGATCGCGTGCGTTCCGGGCCCAGGCCCCCACCGTGGAAACGCTCGTGGCAAAAAAGTCGTGCAGGCTGACCGGTTGCTCGCCGCCGGCAAAATGGAGGCGATCCTGTAAAAGGCCAAAAAGGAGATGCGCATTTTTGTTGTCGCCCTGATTGCGACCCTCCCGGATAGGAGATTGTCCGGCCGCCAGATCTTCCGGGGCGAGGTCGTTCACCTCCATCGACAGGGCCGCTCCCCTCGTATCGTCCCCTCCGGACACATGAAAATGGGCCACCCCGTTCTTCCCGACACCGCTCACACGGAGCATGTAGCCGGACACGGTGACCGTTCCCGTCCCCCCGGACAAGGACGCTTTCCGAAGCGTTTTTCCCGACACATGATCTGTGACCACGATCGTGTCCTGCGAGACGGAAACATCAAGTGGTCTCCTTGCGGAATCGGGATCCACGGCGTTCGCCGTCAGAGAAACCCCTGGAGGAACATTGCCCTGTTCCTGCACCTTGATGGTGGGAGCAAAAAAATTCTGATTTGTCCGTCCGTTGAGGCCATAGCCCTGAACGTGCAAGGCATTGACGTGATTGATGATGCCGTGCGCGAGAGAATTCAGGTGTTCTTCCAGGAGAGGAACCTTCCTGTCCCGTACGTCGAGATACCCTCCGATCTTCCCTCCGTGAATACGGTCGGTG
>JAKAYA010000097.1 GCA_021826965.1 Nitrospirota bacterium | reverse complement strand
GACCAGATTGGAACGCTTCCCTCCCTGAAAAAGGATCGACCCTCCCTTGCAACGGTCTATTCGCAATCTCTCCAGAACGTCGCCGTTCGGGTCGATCTGGCGTTTCAGGCTTTTTTCCGGCGAGCGAAGAACGGGGAAAACCCCGGATACCCCCGATTCAAGGGATCCGGCCAATACGCCTCGATCACCTACCCGCAATGGAACAGCGGATGCGATCTGACCGGAAACGGACTTCGTTTGTCGAAGATCGGGACCGTTCCGATTGTTCTTCATCGTCCGGTCGAAGGGAAAATCAAGACGTGCACCATTCTCCGGTCGTCCACCGGAAAGTGGTGGGCGACATTTTCCTGCGAGAACGTTCCGGAAACGATTCTTCCCTCCACTCCCCTTCCGGTGGGAATCGATGTCGGCGTGAAAACGTTCGCCACCCTTTCGGACGGGACGGTCCTCGAAAATCCGAAGTTTCTGAAACGCTCGGCCAAGAGAATCGCTCAGGCACAGCGGAAACTGGAGCGTCAAAAGACAGGATCTCCCGAAAGGGAACGAGCCAAAAAGATCGTGGCGAAAGTCCATGAACGTGTCGCGTTCCGAAGGACGGATTTCGCCCACCGGCACTCCCGCCAGATCGTCAATGAGTACGGACGGATTTTTGTCGAAGATATCACCATCAATGAAATGAACTCCCATAGATGCCTGAATCGAAGCATCCGTGATGCGGCGTGGTCGCAATTCTTTCTCTTTCTCTCGTACAAGGCTGAGAGTGCCGGTCGGGAGTTTGGGAGGGTGAATCCGGCCTATACGTCCCAAACCTGTTCCTCCTGCGGACACCGGCAGAAAATGCCGCTGTCGGACCGGCTGTATTCCTGTCCCTGCTGCGGGATGGAAAAGGATCGGGATCATAACGCCTCTCTGAACATTTTGAGACTCGGGCTGGAGTCTCGGGGTTAGCCCCCGGAAGCTCCGGCGTTTACGCCGGGGAGCAGTCACCATGAGCTACAACAGGATTCGGTAACATAGCCTAGAATTAACTGTTAAACCCCTTTTCCAAATCTCTTCCTTCCGTTGCTCTTTGGACCGGAGCTTCCGGTTCCTCCTCCCACCAGACCGCTTCCGATGGACGCGCAAGCACTTCTCCGATTTCTCCCGAATCGGCAACGACCGGCGTCGACCCGCGAAGGGAACGGCTCGCGGTTTCCTTCACAAAAAAGCTGACTGCCAGTCCGATCAACGCCGCACCCATCAGAAAGTATGCCGGAATCAGCCGATCATGGAATTGCCGCACCAGAAGTGCCAAAACGAGAGGCGTGGTCCCCCCGAAAACGGACGTGGAAAAATTGTAGGTGATCGCCAGAGCCCCATAACGGACCTCCGTGAAAAAGAGAGAAGGCAGCGTCGAAGTCATCGTCCCCTCAAACGCCGCCAGATGCGCCCCAAGGAGCACAAGTCCCGCAAAGACGATTTTGTCCTGTCCGTTCTGCACGAGCAAAAACGCGGGAACTGTCCAGACGAGGAGGCTCACCAGGGCGCTGCGGAGAATTGGATTTCTGCCCCATTGATCGCTGGCGGCACCGACCAGAAAGACGAGCGGGATCATGATGAGCATGACCACCAGAATCAGCAAAAGACCTTTTGTTTCACCATACCCCAGGACGGATGAGAGATAGGAGGGCATGTAGGACAGAACCATGTAGTCGATCACATTATAAAAGAGAACAAGACCGAGACCGATGGACATGGGCCTCCAGTGGACGCGCAGAAGTTCGCCCAGAGGCACTCGTGACAGGCGATTTGCCGGATTTTTCTCAAGGGATTCGAAAGCGGGGGTCTCTTCGAGCCGGCTCCGGAACCAGGCGGAAATGAGTCCGATCGGGGCGGCGATGAAAAACGGGAGGCGCCATCCCCATTGCAACATTTTTTCCGGGCCCAGCCAAGCCGTGAGCGCCGTGACCATTCCCGCTCCGATGATGAACCCCGTGAGCGTCCCGACCTCCAGAAGACTCGCCATCCTTCCCCTTCGCTTGTCCGGAGAATATTCCACGACGTACGTCATGGCTCCGGCGTACTCGCCTCCCGTCGAAAATCCCTGCGCCAGACGAGCCAAAAAAAGGAGGAAGACCGCAGACAGTCCGATGGTCCGGTATCCGGGAATGAGTCCGATCGAAAATGTGCTGATGGCCATCATGAGCAAAGTGATCACCAGGACGGTTTTCCGCCCGATAGCATCCCCCAGACGCCCGAAGAAGAGCGCACCAGCGGGACGGGCAAGAAAAGCCACGGAAAACGTGGCAAAAGAGGCGACCAGCTGGGCGTCTGGGGCGACCTGGGGAAAAAAAATTTTCCCGATGGTCACGGCCAGATAGGAATAAATCCCGAAATCAAACCACTCCATCGCGTTTCCGACAGCGGCGCCAAAGGCCGCTTTCCGGGCCAAATCCGGACGGACAACGGCAATATCCCGTTTTCTGAGTCTGGTCCCCATGCGCATCCCCTATTTTTCCCTCTTTCTGGAGGACCTCCGTGTTTCAACGGTTCAAAAACAGAATTCCATTGGGTTTGATCCAATCGCGCGGCAGACTTTGGCATTCATGCCGGGGAAGAATAGCGCGGACGGCAGGGCCGTCCATGCACTGGCTTTCAGTGCGGGGTTTTCTGCGACAATGCCCACCATGAAAAGAATTCAAGCCTTTAAATTCCGGCTTGTTCCGACGCTCGAACAGGAGCGACTCCTGTCCCGCCATGCGGGGTGCGTCCGGTTCGTCTGGAACAAGGCCCTCGATCTTCAGACGAAACGACTCGAAGCCGGGATGCCTCTCCTGTCCTACGGGGACATGGCCAAGCTCCTGACCCTGTGGCGATCGAGCAAGGAGTACGGCTTTCTGTCGCTCGGCCCGGTCCACCCCCAGCAGCAGACCCTCAAGAACCTCGACCGGGCCATTTGGGAAGCCTTGGACCGGAGAAACCCGAAGCGCTTCCCACGGTTCAAAAGGAAGGGCGAGGGAGATTCCCTCCGGTATCCCGATCCTCTCCAGGTGAAGCTCGATCTTGCAACCCGGGATGCGGAGGGAAGAAATCTCCTGCCCCGGATCTTTCTCCCCAAGGTGGGGTGGGTCAAGGTCCGCCTCTCCCGGCCGGTTGCGGGAGAGATCAGGAACGCCACCGTGACCCGGAAAGCCGGACGGTGGGCCGTGTCGATCCAGACGGAAAGGAACGTCCAGGAACCAACCCCAAGAACCTCTCCGGAAATCGGACTGGATCTCGGGGTCGTCTCCTTCGCCACTCTCTCGGACGGCACCCGGATCCATCCGGCTCCGGAGCTTGTCGCCGCCATGAAACGGGCGGAAAAGAATCTTGCGTGGGAGCAG
>JAKAYA010000045.1 GCA_021826965.1 Nitrospirota bacterium | reverse complement strand
ATCAATGTGTGGGAAACGCGGTCCTGCAAGTCGCGGATCGGAGAAACGATCGTTTCGGTGATGAACGTATCGCCTGAGCTGGAGCGACCGGGAATTTCTCCTTCAAAAAAATCACCGGTCTTCACAATGTCGATCAGCGGCATGGGCGGGTCCGTCCCGACCGGTTCCGGGAAAAGCTCCGCCAGGGACAGGGGAGACTCCTTGTTTTCGGGTTGCCCGATCATGCAAAGAAAAGCCATATTGGCCCATTCGACCGTACCGTCAGGGGAGGCAATCAAAAAGGGCGAACGGGCCGATTCCATGGCTGTTCGCTGGAGTCGTGTCTGGTTTTGCTCGTCGAAACGCAGAAACGCCATCCGAACCTTTTCGGCCATGTCCAGAAGAATGTTTCGCACCCTTTCGGAAAGACTTTCTTCGTGCGCGACCGACAGGGTGAGTACGCCCCAGGGGAGAGGGAGAGGGGACTCCTTCAGAATCGGGATGATAAAGGAAGCCCGGACTCCTGCCTGGAAAAACAGATGCAAAAGGGGAGACTCGTCAAAATTTTCGATGAGTGAAAAGACCGGTTTTCGGGATTCGATGGCCCGGGAACTCATCCTCCGGTTGCCCGGAGGGGCATTCCATTTCATCGTTCGTGCCGCATTCTGGAGGGTATCGGTGATCCCGGGAAGGACTGTCCGGATATGAACGTGCCGTAAAGTTCCATCGGGATGCGGAACGGCAAAATAGACCAGGGGGAAGCCGAACGAGTCGGCAATTTCGTCGACCAGACCTGTCAGAAGGGCGTCGAGAGGAGCCCCTTCCAGAATCTGTCTGTCGAGCCTGTTCGAAATCCGGCGGACCGCTTCATCCTCCATGTCCCGCGTGATGTCGCGGACATGGGACATATACGCGTTTTTCCCCCGGTAGGAGAGTCGGGAAAAACTGACGCTTACGGGAAATCCGGCCCCGTTTCTCCGGAGGAAGCGTCGGCGGACGGTCGAGGCTTCCCCCTCCGAGCGGTCAAGCTCGTCGATGGCCTTCAGGACTTCCTCTCTGGAGACGTTCGTAAAATCGAGGACAGAACGCCCGACGAGATCGGATTTGTCCGGAAATCCCAGCATTTCGCAGAACGTCCGGTTGGCATCGATCACAAGGAGCGTTTCCACGTCGGTGATGTAGATGCCGTCGGGCGCTCCCTCGAAAAGGGCATCCTTTTCCGTTGTGATTTGATCATGATACTCGTAGTTGGAAATCGCAAGACCGATCTTTTCCGCAAAATCTGTCAGCCGGTCGCGGACCGGAAGGGAGATTTCCGACGGCGAAGAGGCGCCGACGGTCAGGACACCCCGGGGAACGGTCTTTTTGCCATGCAGGATCGGGAGAGAAAAAATGGCTCCGGCTCCGATCGACCCGATCGCCTGAAAAAGGGGAGAATCGTCCGGAAGGGTTTCGAGGAAGCAGGGCATCAACGTTCGGGCGACGACCGCACACGGGAGGCTTTTTCCCGGAAAGGTGTCCCAGCGTGTTCCGGAGAGAATGTTTTTGAGCTGTTCCTTGAGGTCGGGTTGACGGGATTCGATTGCGATGAAACGGAGTGATCCGTCGGGCTCGGGGATAAGAAAATAGGCAAAAAGAAAAGAGAAGCTCTCGGCGATCCGGCGGGCGGACAAGGAGAGGAGCGCTTCGAAGGAGTGACCCCGCTGGATCCGGCGGTCGAGTTCGAGGGAAAGACGGAGCATCTCATCGGACCCTCCGTCCGAATGGCGCTCCTTCATTCGCAGGTGGATCGCGGCGTTTTCCGGTATCCGGAAATGGATGTCGCAGGTCCGGACCGATCCATCCCGACAGCGAATCCGACCGACGATCATGCCGGAATCTTGGCCATTCTTCTCCATATTACGAATCTCCTTCCGGAAGTTTACCGGCGAAGATCCGTAAAGCCAGAGATCTGGGAAGATTCCTTCCGCCTCACGGAGGCTCCGGACCCCGAGAATCGACAGGAATGCCGCGCTCGCCTTTCGAATGGCCAAGGATTCCCGATCGAGCAGCGCAAACGCTCCGGATTCGTCTTCAGGGACCAGAGCGGAGAGTGGACCGACCAGACCTGCCGTCAAGGAAAGTCTCCTTGAGTGACGAAACGGGAAAAGCGGGTCGGTTCAGGCGCAAATCGGTTCCGGTCGGGTGAGGGACATGGAGTTGAGGGACGGAGTGCCTTTGCTTCCAGAGCTCGGGACATCGTCAATCTCCGGGAACCGTTGTGGTTCCTGTCAAAGGAAAGACCACTTTAGGGTAAAGTGTGTGAGTGTCGGCATCTAATCAGACATCGCCCCGGTCTGTCAAGTAAATCCGGTTTGTCCAGAGGGAGGTGTCCCGATTTTTCCTCGCCCTTGGTATTATTGGAAATACTTTCTCCTTCTTCCGTCATTGCGGCGAGAGGACGGATGGTTTCGGGTGTCGAAATCGGGGAAATCCTCGAGTTTTTGGAAAAAATTCCGTTTCGGATCTTGACACTTTTCTTGTCACACCATAGAATCTATCCCCAATAACTTCGGGTTTCCTCCATTCAGAAGACAAGGGCGTCTTTTTGAAAAAGACGCCCTTTTTTTTGCGTCGGGACCGCAGGTGTCTGGAAGACCCGGGGTGACAAGCCAACCACCCTGAACCCTTTCGGGGAACGTACCCCGAAAAATAAGGAGTTGAACTTTTATGACGCCCAAAGAAGTCATCGAGTACGCCAAGAAAAACAATGTTCAGATCATCGATATCCGGTTTGCGGATCTTTTCGGCACGTGGCAGCACTTTTCCACCTCCACCCACGAACTGAGCGAAGATCTGTTCACGGAAGGGCTCGGATTTGATGGTTCCAGTATCCGCGGATTCCAGGCCATCAATGAATCCGACATGCTGCTGCTTCCGGATCCCCAGACCGCGTTCCTTGATCCGTTCACGCAGGTCCCGACGCTTGTGATCATGGCCAACATCAAGGATCCCATCACGGGAGAATCCTATTCCCGGGATCCCCGCTATATCGCCCAGAAAGCGGAGAACTATCTCAAGTCCAAAATTGCGGACCTCTCCTACTGGGGCCCGGAATGTGAATTTTTCGTCTTCGACGATGTCCGCTACGGAAGCGGCGCACATTACTCCCATTATTCGGTAGATTCGTCGGAAGGGATCTGGAACTCCGACCGGGACGAAGAACCGAACCTCGGATACAAGGTCCGGCACAAGGAAGGCTATTTTCCGGTTCCTCCGACGGACTCTCTCCAGGACCTCCGGTCCGAAATGATCCTGACAATGGAAAAGGTCGGCATCCGGACCGAAGTGCATCATCATGAAGTGGCAACCGCGGGTCAGTGCGAAATCGACATGCGTTATGACACGTTGGTGAAGATGGCGGACAATGTCATGAAGTACAAGTATATTGTGAAAAATACAGCGCAGAAATACGGCAAGACGGCCACGTTCATGCCCAAGCCCCTATTCGGGGACAACGGATCCGGCATGCATGTGCACCAGAGCCTCTGGAAAGGCGGAAAGAATCTTTTTTTCCAGAAAGGCGGTTATGCCGACATCTCCCAGACGGCCATTCACTATATTGGTGGTCTGATCCATCATGCGCCGGCGCTTCTCGCGATCATTGCCCCGACCACAAACTCCTACAAGCGGCTGGTGCCGGGATATGAAGCGCCGATCAATCTGGTGTACTCCAAGAGGAACCGCTCGGCTTGCATCCGTATTCCGATGTATTCGAAGAGCGAGAAAGCCAAGCGGCTTGAATTCCGTACGCCCGACCCCAGCGCGAACCCCTATCTTGCCTTTTCAGCCATGCTGATGGCGGGGCTCGACGGGATCGAACGCAAACTGACGCCGCCGGATCCGATTGAAAAAGATTTGTATGAAATTTCGGATCGGGAACGCAAGAAGATCAAGCAGATGCCAGGAAGCCTTGAAGCCGCACTTCAGGCACTTGAAAAGGATCATGATTTCCTTCTCAAGGGAGGCGTTTTCACGCCCGATCTGGTAGAAACATGGATTAAGGAAAAACAGAAGAAGGAAGTGGATTCGGTTCGTCTTCGCCCTCATCCGCACGAGTTCTTCCTGTATTACGATATCTGATGTTTCTTCGGTATCGATGCAAGAAAAAAAGGCCCGGATTTTTCCGGGCCTTTCTCATTTGTTCGCGGTCGTCCGGGTCAATGCGGTCAAGAACGAGAGACAGGCCGGCTTTTCTAGATCGGGCGAATGCCGAGTTCTTTTAGCTGAAGAGAGTCCACCGAAGAGGGAGCTTCTGTCAGAAGACAAGAACCTTTTTGCGTTTTCGGGAAGGCGATCACATCCCGGATAGATTCGCGTCCGGCCAGCAGCATGACAAATCGGTCGAGTCCCAGAGCCATGCCCAGATGAGGTGGTGCTCCGTAAGTGAGAGCGTCCAGGAGGAATCCGAAACGAGACCTTGCGCTTTCGGGAGAAATTCCGATCTTTTCAAAGAGACGTTCCTGAAGATGGGGTTCGAAATTGCGCACACTCCCTCCTCCGATCTCCGTTCCGTTCAGGACCAGATCGTAGGCATCGGAGCGGACGGATAACGGGTCGCTTTCAAGGAGAGGAATGTCCTCCCGTCTCGGGGCCGTGAAAGGATGGTGCAGGGCTTCGAGACGATTTTCTTCCTCGTTCCATTCGAACAGCGGGAAATCCACGACCCATAGCAAAGAGTAGTCCGAAGGGTTTCTCAGCTGGAGACGGTCTCCGATATGCAGTCGAAGCTGTCCGGCGATCTTTCTCGCCAGTGGAGCCTTGTCCGCAATGAAGAGGAGCATGTCACCAGGTTCGGGAGAGAGAACCTTTGCGATTTCCGACTGTGATTCCTCCGAAAAAAACTTCAGGACAGGGCTCTGGAAGGTTTCGTTTTCCATCTTGAACCATGCGAGACCTTTTGCGCCCTGATCGATGGTCCACTGGGTCAGTTCATCTATCTCCCTTCGGCTGAGGGAAGCTCCTCCCGGATAGCGAAGCCCGAGGACGATCCCCTTCTGGTCGAGGACATCCCGGAATACCCGGAACTGGGTCTTTGCGGCGGCGTCGGAGATGTCTCCGATGGGGAGCCCGAAACGCAGATCCGGTTTGTCCGAACCATATTTTTCCATGGCTTCCCGGTAGGTGAGTCGCACGAAGGGGCGCTCAGGCCGGAATCCGGAAAACTCCTGGAAAATCGACTGGATCATTCCTTCCATCAAATACAGGAACTGGTCCATGGTTAAAAAGGATGCTTCGATATCAACCTGTGTGAACTCCGGTTGCCGGTCGGCCCGCAAGTCTTCATCCCGAAAACATCGGGCTATCTGGTAATAACGTTCGATTCCCCCCACCATCAGAATCTGTTTGAAGAGCTGGGGAGATTGGGGCAGAGCGTAGAATGATCCCTTTTCCAGACGGGACGGTACCAGAAAATCACGGGCTCCTTCGGGTGTCGAACGTGTCAGTATGGGAGTCTCGATTTCCCAGAAGGCATGGTCGTGAAGATAATTCCGGATGAAATGCGTCAGGTCGTTTCGCAGCTTCAGGGATTTTCGCAATGTTTCCCGGCGCATGTCCAGGTAACGGTAAGTCAGTCGCAAGGTTTCGGACACTTCAATCCGGTCATCGACCGGAAAGGGTGGGGTCGGACATGTGTTCAGAACATGAATCTCCTGGCATGTGATTTCAAGGGAGCCGGTCGGAAGAGCGTGGTTGTGTGTGCCTTCCGGGCGGACCCGAATTGTTCCGTGCAGGGAGATGACCCATTCGTCCCGGAGGGACTTGGCCAAACTGGCCAATTGCGGAGTGGTTTCGGGATTGACAACCACTTGTACGATGCCCTCTCTGTCTCTGAGATCAAAGAAGAGAAGTCCTCCGTGATCCCGAACGGTCTGGACCCATCCGGCGAGGGTGACGGAAGATCCGATCGGAAGAGCTGAGACATCCGTGATGGCATGGGAACGATACATATCCGGCTCCGTTAAGAATGATGAGGATGATTTTTTCCGGGTCCCTTGCGGCCGCGAGGTCCGGATGGCGGTTTTCCGGACCTTTTGCCAGAGGGACCTCGTGACGCAGACGAATGGGATGGCTTGTCGAATTCCTGGCGATCCTTACGAAAAAACTTCGATTCCTGCATACCTTGTTCGCGGGAACGGTCCTCCCGGAAGTCTCTGCGGTTGTCGCGTCCGGAAGAGGGGGGAGCTGACGGACGTTCTTCCTCCCGGCGGAAAGAGCCGGAACGCGGCTTTTGTCCCGAGTTCTGGAAAGAGCGGGAACGGTCCTCCCGGAAGTCTCTGCGGTTGTCGCGTCCGGAAGAGGGGGGAGCTGACGGACGTTCCTCCTCCCGGCGGAAAGAGCCGGAACGCGGCTTTTGTCCCGAGTTCTGGAAAGAGCGGGAACGGTCCTCCCGGAAGTCTCTGCGGTTGTCGCGTCCGGAAGAGGGGGGAGCTGACGGACGTTCCTCCTCCCGGCGGAAAGAGCCGGAACGCGGCTTTTGTCCCGAGTTCTGGAAAGAGCGGGAACGGTCTCCTCGGAAAGAAGAATTCGTATGCGGTCTCGATGGGCGTCCATGTGAACGTGTTTCAGTGCTGTCGAATGCCCCCTTGCGAGGACTGTTGTTGCGATCTTCGGAAGGCTGAAAGCGCTCTCGACGGAAAGACGGGCCGGCCGGTTTTTCCGAGGGGGACCGTTGAGGTCGTTCTCTCGAAAATTTCCTCCCTCCAGGTCGTCCAGAGTCATCGCGAAAACGATCATTGGGCCGAAAGGCTCTTTGCGGTCTTTTCCCTTTCAGGAAGTTCCCCTCCGCACTTTCCTCTTCATGATGTTTTGCCGGGATTGAACGGCCGGAGGAAGAGTCGGGAGAACGAAAGGACCGATGTGCGCGATCGGACAAAGCAGGTGGAGACGGGTTTTCTCTTCGAGAAGCACGAGTCGGAGGAGCGGACGGCTCCTTTTTCTTCCATCGGGTTCCTGTCAGGAGAAGACCAATTTCTTCCGAGGTCACCAGACGGTACTCGCCCGGTTCGAGGCCGGAAAGATCCAGGTTGCCGAAAGCGATACGGGTCAGCTTCAGGACGAAGTAGTGCAATGCGTCGAAAAGTCTTCGGACTTCACGGTTTCGTCCTTCGGTAAGCGTGATCCGATACCAGGAATTTGTTTCGGTAAGGCGCTCCTGTTCCAGTTCCAGTGGAAGAACCGGACGACCATCCAGGCGTATCTTTCCGGATCGGAGCCTGTCCAGGTGTTCCGGAGTGACAACGCCCTGGACCTTTACAAGGTAGGTCCGGGGAATCTCGTAGCGGGGATGGAGGATCCGTTGCGCCAGATCCCCGTTGTTGGTCAAAAGAAGAACGCCTTCCGACTGGATGTCCAGACGACCGACATGGATCAGCGGGTTTATTTGTGGGAAAAATTCCTTGAGGGTCGTTTTTCCATCGGGATCATGAAGGGTTGAGACGACCCCTTTTGGCTTGTAGAACAGGAAGAGAAAAGGTTCCGCCTCGACGGGAACCGCCTTTCCGTCCACGGTGACCCGGTCATGTTCCGGGTGAACCTTTGTTCCCGGAACTGTCACAATGGTTCCGTTAACTCGCACCAATCCTCCACGAATCATTTCCTCCGCGTTTCTGCGGGACGACAACCCACGATGAGCCAAAAGCTTCTGCAGTCGGACCAGTCCATCCTGGTCCGTTCCTTGTTCGGGGGTGAAAATGGGATTGTCCATGTTCTACTCCCACTCGATGGTGCTGGGAGGTTTCGGGGAGATATCGTAAACGACCCGGTTGACTCCCCTGACTTCGGCAATGATGCGATGGGAGAGCTGCCCGAGAAGGGAATGGGGAAGATCTGCAACGTCGGCGGTCATTCCGTCCTGACTGGAGACGGCGCGAATGGCGATCACATTTTCGTAAGTTCTCTGGTCGCCCATCACCCCGACAGACTGTACGGGAAGGAGGACAGCAAAGTATTGCCAGAGAGTGCTGGAGATTTCGTGACCGGAGAGGGTTTCCCGAACGATGCGATCGGCCTCCCGTACGACCCGAAGACGTTCGGGAGTGATGGAACCGATAATCCGGATGGCCAGACCGGGCCCGGGAAACGGCTGTTTCCGGATAAAGGATTCCGGAAGGCCAAGCTTGAGGCCCATCCGGCGAACTTCGTCCTTGAACAGGTCTCGAAGAGGTTCGACAAGACGGAAGGGATTCTTCTTGGGGAGACCTCCCACGTTGTGGTGGGATTTGATCATGCTGGACGGTCCCTTGTGGGAAATGCTTTCGATCACATCTGGATAAAGCGTTCCCTGAGCCAGAAAGCGCGGTCGAACGGGAAGCGTCATGGCTTCTGACCAGAACACATCGATAAAGGTTTTTCCGATGATTTTCCGCTTGCGTTCCGGATTCTTGACACCCTTGAGCCGGTCCAGAAAAATTTTTCCGGCATCCACGGATTTCAGCGGCAGTGAAAGCTCTTTCAGATCCCGGACGATCTGTTCGGATTCGCCCATCCGCATCAGCCCATTGTCGACGTAAAAGGCCTGGAATCGGGACCCAAGCGCTTTATGGCAAAGAAGAGCCGTGACGGTGGAGTCGATTCCGCCCGAAAGAGCGCAGATAAGCGAATCTTTTCCCACGGTTTCCCGGATGTGGTCTATCTCGCGCTCAATATAACCGGACAGCGTCCAGTTCGGACGGATACCCGCAACGTCCGTCAGAAACGAATGCAGAAAAGGAATTCCCTTCAGGCTCTGTGTCACTTCGGGATGGAATTGTACCCCATACAGGTTGAGAGCCCGATTTTCCATTCCTGCGATTGCTGTCGACTGTGTTTTTCCGGTTATCTGAAATCCGGCAGGCAAGGCCAGAATGGCATCCCCGTGGCTCATGAGAACCGGCGACCGGTCCCCGAGGGTTGTCCAGGGGACACCGGCTCCCTTCTGGATCAGAAAGGGTGTGACGCCGTATTCGCGGACCTCGGCGGGCTCGACTTTTCCTCCGAGGAGATGAGCCATCAACTGCATCCCGTAGCAGATTCCGAGAACGGGAACTCCCAGGGAGAAAATGCCGGAGTCTACGGTCGGGGCTCCCGGATCGAAGACGGAAGCCGGTCCGCCGGATAGAATGATCGCCCGGGGTTTCCGGTTCCGGATCTGATCGGCGGATTCAAAAGGAGGGTGGACTTCGGAATAGATTTCGAGTTCTCGGACGCGCCGGGCAATGTTTTGCGTCAGCTGGGAACCGAAATCAAGAATGATGACCGGATCCGGTATTTTGAGTGACATGGGTAGACCATTCTCTGGCAATGGTGGAACTGGGATAGGGCTCAGGCTTCTTCCCAGTCCTGCCGGTAGTTGGGTGCTTCTTTTGTGATGATGACGTCGTGGACGTGGCTTTCGCGGAGTCCTGCAGAAGAGATGCGCACAAAACGCGCTTTTTCCTGAAGCTCGTTGATTGTCCGGCAACCGCAGTAACCCATGCCTGACCGGAGACCCCCCGCCAGCTGGTAGACGAGATCGGAAAGCCTTCCCTTGTGAGGAACCCGGCCTTCAATGCCTTCGGGGACCAGTTTCCGGGAAGAGGCATCCTGTCCATAGCGGTCCGCTCCACCTCTTTCCATGGCCCCGATGGACCCCATCCCGCGGTATGTCTTGTACGATCGCCCTTGAAAGAGAACGGTTTCTCCCGGAGATTCTTCCGTCCCGGCGAACAGGGAGCCCAGCATGACGGCCGATGCACCGGAGGCCAGCGCTTTCGTAATATCTCCGGAATACTTGATCCCGCCGTCTGCCACGACATGGACCCCTTTTTTCCGGGAAATGCGGGAGACATTGGATATCGCCGTCAGCTGTGGAACCCCCGCACCGGCGACGATCCGGGTCGTACAGATGGATCCGGGGCCGACGCCGACCTTCAGGATGTCGACTCCCGCCTTGATCAGAGCTTCTGCCGCCTCGCCTGTCGCAATATTGCCTGCCATAAGGGGTACGCGCGGAAACATCTCCTTGAGCGAACGTATTGTCTGGATGACGGCTTTCGAGTGTCCATGGGCGGTATCCACCACAAGAAGATCTACCTGACTCTTGACCAGAAGTCGGGCTCTTTCGATCGCACCGTCGCCGACGCCTACCGCCGCGCCGACGACGAGGCGACCCTTGTGGTCCTTGGAAGAGTTCGGGTATTTGATCTTCTTCTCGATGTCCTTGATGGTGATCAGCCCCTGCAATTCGTTTTTCTCGTCAACGACCGGCAGCTTTTCGATGTGGTGTTTCTGGAAAAGATCCTTTGCGACCTCGAGGGTCGTTCCTACCGGTGCGGTGACAAGCTTCCGGCTGGTCATGACGTCGGAGACCTTCCGGGTTCCGTCCATTTCGAAGCGGAGATCCCTGTTTGTGACAATTCCGACAAGTTTCCGGTTCTTGATGACGGGAATGCCGGAAATCCGATAGGTTGCCATGATGTTCAGGGCTTCCTGGACGGTTTGATCCGGGCGGATGGTGATCGGGTCGGTAATCATGCCCGACTCCGATTTTTTCACCTTGTCGACCTCGTGGGCCTGTTCTTCGGGGGGAAGTGCCCGGTGAATGATCCCGATCCCTCCCTCTCTTGCAAGTGCGATCGCCAGACGGGCTTCCGTGACGGTGTCCATGGCGGAAGAGATGATCGGAATGTTCAGGGTGATGCCAGATGTGAGCTGGATGCGTGTTTCGACTTCGTGCGGCAACAGTTCGGAATACTGCGGGACGAGAATGACGTCGTCAAAAGTCAACCCCAATGGTATTTGATCATCCAGCACGACCGATTTCTCCAGAATGGTTGTCCGATTTATTTATCTTACAATGATACATGAGAGGTTCGGGCATGGTCAATGAAATAGCCAGATTTGGGGCCAGTTCAGGGCTTTTGGGAATGAGGGACAAACTTTTCAGCGGTTCGTTGACTGACGGGGCCTGGGCACAGGAGAGTTCGAGGAACTCAGGGTCGGAAAAGAAAAATCCGGGAGACACCTTGCACGGGGCAAGTCAGGAAGTCTCCGGGTTGATTCCCCGAAAATGCGTTCCTCCCGGGTGTTTGCCGTGTCCCGGATGGACCGTCCTTCCGGAGCCTGGACTGTAAGGATCATCCGTGAGCGTTTCCGTCCGCTTCTTCTTCCATGTTTTCCAGAATGCCGCGCTCGAGCAGATCGACAAACCATTGAGCCGTCCGTCCGGACCGGGAGGCCCGAAGAAGAGAAAATCTTCGCGCCCTCTCGACGATTCCGGGAAGAGATCGAGGGGGGGATGAAGGGATGGTCCTTCCCGGAGTTTCGTCGACAGGGATCTCGGGTCGACATGTTCCGTCCGGAAGGATTTTTCTGTCGATGCATTTGGCTATGACGATGTCCAGGAAAGTTTCGAGGGAAGGCTCCGACACGGTGAGGCAGAGTCCGAACCTGTCCCATAGGGCCAGGCTGTCATCTCTTGTTTCTCCGGGGTTCAGGGCGTCTTCCCGTCTGGAAAACGATTCGGAAACCAGGTGACGGTGATTGGATGTGACGACCAGGGCCGTGTTTTCGGGAAGCATGGCGATCCCCCCGTCCAGAAACGCCCGGAACTGATGGAAGTTCGGGTCTTCGGCGGGGAAGTAAAGATCGTCGAAAAACAGGAGAAAAAAGTCTTTCCGATCCGCAAGGCTGTCGATGAGAGGAAGGAGGTGCGGGATCCCGTCCCTGTCCACCTGGATCAGTCGGCAACGGGGAATCCCCCGGGGGGCATGGGACCGGTTCAGCTGCCGCCAGGCCTCGAGGACCATGGAAGTTTTTCCGGTCCCCCGGAACCCGTGAACCAGGGTGGAAACCGGAGAAAACCCTGCCCGGAAACTGTCAAAGTTTTTTTGCAGGATCGCCAGCGGCGCGGAAAGTCCCACGAGACCTTCCCTGGGACCCGACCGCGGGTGGCGAACCGGATAGAGGGTGGGGATGTTCATGTCCCGGGAGAGGACTCGAAACGCTTCCACGTCCATTTCCAGAGAGTTTCTGAACAGTGTCGAAGAGTCCATGATTCCGGTGCGCGGAGGGTTAAAGGTACGGTTCGAAAGTGCTGGATTCCGAATTTCCTGCCTGCTGACTTTCATCGTGTTCGCTGCGCTTGAAAAGGAGCAGGTCGAACAGGCGTCCCGCCTGACTTTTGACAGTAGGGGACTCAAGCAGGAACTGGCGTTCTTCCGGACTGAATGGAAGAAATGCCGACCAGTGATGCACAAGCGCTTCCGGATCGAGTGTCGAATCCCGGATCCAGGACAGCTCACGGTTCAGGTCGAGAAGGGACAGCGTTTCTTCAAGAGACTGGGAGAGACGGTCGAACTCCGCGGAAGACAGGGGAACGTCCGAGAAAGTCTCATTGACGGATACCTCTCCCCGCCGGAAAAGCGACGGTTCCAGTTCCGTTTCCAGCGTAAAAGTGGACAGGCCGAGAAGTGTGATGTAGTAGCGCCCGTCGGAAAGCCGGTTGCTCTGGATAATCCGGCCGAGACAACCAGTCGACTCGATGGGCGGAGACTTGTCGTACTGGGCTTCCCATCCTTCCTTCAGAAGGATCATCCCGACCAGACTGTCTGTTCGGATGGCTTCGGAAACCAGGGCCCTGTAACGGGGTTCGAAGATGTGAAGCGGACGGAGCGTTTTCGGAAAAAGAACCACGTTGGGAAGTGGAAAAAGAGGAATCGTCAGTTTCATGTCTGTCCTTTCTGGAGCCGGGTCGGTCAGTCTTCTTC
Source organism: Nitrospirota bacterium (assembly GCA_021826965.1). Taxonomy (GTDB): domain Bacteria; phylum Nitrospirota; class Leptospirillia; order Leptospirillales; family Leptospirillaceae; genus Leptospirillum_A. The sequence continues at coordinate 868 of JAKAYA010000045.1, read as the reverse complement.
CAGAAGTTCGTATCCCGCAGGCGTATGGCGGATGATGCCCTTTTCGTCCGGAAAGGCGACCCCGAAGAGAGAAAGATGACCATACCAGACACGGACTCCGGGGCCGTAGCGATAGACCTTGATGGCCCCGGACACCCGTTCGGTCAGATGGGTCATGGCCTCATTATACGACGGGTAGATCCCGATCCGGAGAAGATGCTGGCTTGTGACCAGCTTTTCCTGAAAAGTTCTCGATTTCAAGTGGGATTTCCCCCACAGGGTAAAGAACACCATCAGGACAACGAGCAACAATCCCATCAACTTGATCTGGCTGACCATATTATGGATGGCCGCCGACCAGGAACTCTGCGATTCATCCTTGCCGGCCTCGACAACGTTTTTGTCGGACATCATTCTCCTGTGTTCTTTTCGGACGGGAATACCGAATTCTCGAGCAAGATGAGTCTGTTTGCCTTTAATGATAGACTTTCCAGTGAATCGGGACAAGTCCGGCGAACAGTCTGGCAAACAGACCCGGCCGGTCAGGAGGAGATGATTTCATGGTCCAGTATGTCCTTGCCCAGCCATCGATGGCACCGACTCTCGCCCGAATGTGGAAGAGTCTTCTGGAAGAAGAATCCCCCCCGCTTGTGGAAGCCGGCGAGAATGGAGAGCAGTCCTGCGCGGAGACCGTCCGACGGATGCTGGAGGATCCCGGACGATGCGCAGGATTCGTCGCTGTCGACGGGGGAGGCACCGTTGGATTTATCCTTGGATATACCTATAAGCGTCCCTACGGAGAACCTTCCGATGTGGGCCAGATTCTTCACTGGTATGTAGCCCCGACGCACCGGGGAGCCGGAATCGGAGAAAGTCTCTATGCTCGCCT
>JAKAYA010000044.1 GCA_021826965.1 Nitrospirota bacterium | reverse complement strand
ATGTCCCAAGTTTTTGTTTCATGATTTCGCCATTGGGGAGCGAAGCGGGGCAACGCCCCATTTTTGCACTCGATTCCGGCGAGCCACCATGGTGCTCACTTGTCCTCCTCCGGACCCACTGAATTGCGTCTTGGCGGTCCGGGATTCACGACCGCTTCGAGCGAGCGGATAATCCGCTTGACGGCCTGATCGGTGTCGATCTCATATCCCTTGGTGATGAGAGCCCGCTGAACCTCCTCCCATTTTTCTTTCGTTTCCGGGGAGACGGGGAGAGAAATTTTCTCTCCCCTACCCTCCAGCTTCCGAACGATATTCCCTCTCATTTTTTTCCTCCTTGGTTGTCAAAAGTTACTGCTTACCCACCACCCCAACATCCCCGCCAAAATAATCAAGGCCCACAGAGCAAAATATAAGAGGGTCCTCACCACTAAATTCTTTTTGCTTGGTGCCTCCGAAATTAGATTTCGATTCGACATTTGCTCAAAACAAAACGGTTATCCTTCAGGATCCCCGTAACCTCGAATTCTTTGACCCGGAGTTTTCCAGGGTGGCCTTTCTCTGCCACGGCAATAGCGTGTTCGCAAGCCCCCTCGATTTCGAGATTCTCCATTCCTGCTATCCGGTGGGAGAGGGTCGATGAGTACCAATGGCCCGAATGCCCTCTCAGAAAGTCCGGAACCCCGAAGCTGGATGCCATGGGGTTACATCTCAATGTCGTTCCCAGGGCAATTATTCTTCGGATGATTTTTACTTTCATTCGTTTCCTCCTTAAAAAAAAACTCTTGAACAATTCGCCTAATGACTGCACTCCGCGTTCTGTCTTCCTTTTTTGCGATTTTCTCGATCGCTCGAAAAATCTCTTCTGGAAGACGAATCGAACAAAACTGTTTTTTCACCTCCTTCTCCCTCCGCTTTAGGTGTGAATGGTGTTCATCGATTACAATGTGATTATCTCAGAACGGGATTTATGAGAAAATTCGGATAATTACGGATTGGATAGGACAAACTAGGACAGATTGACAAAAACTCATTTAGAGTTTGTTTTCGTCTTATTGGGGCAGAATACTGCTGAACGGCTCTTTTTCCGGGCAGGTGACTCAGCCCCTCTTAAATGCAACCTTCTCAACATTTTTCATAGGAGAAAATGACAATGAGCCAGCAGTTCAAAGATGCAAGTGAACAGCAATTTTCCGCTATCGATTTTCTTCCCGGAAGTAGCTGGTCCCCCCTGGCTGAGCCGGTCCCGTCTGGTTCGATTCACCGACTCAAAATGAAAGCGGGTTCAACAATTCCCCCTCACACACACCCTGCGGATGAATTTGTCATTCTCCTGTCCGGAGAACTCATCACTGGCGGTCGAAAGTGTGAAGAGGGCTGTTTCTGGTTCACACCAGCGGGTACACGCCAAGGGCCTCATGAAGCAGTTACAGATATTGAATTGATTACAATTCGACTTGGGCCAATGGGACCCTTTGAGTCCTGAACATCTGCCATTGGCTAGTCCTGCCGACCCGGCCAGAGGATCCGGAAAAAAGGGAGAGGTCTTCAAATGATTGGAAAACCGGGAGGACCGCACCCAAGGGAAAAGGAACTTAAACCGCAAAATGAAGGCCCTTCAGAAGGTTCTGGCTCTCCCCTTAATTCTTGGCTATGTTCCCAAACATTGTTGCACCTCATGCTGACCAACCGCCAAAGTCAACCACAGGGCGGAGTTGAGATAATCACCGAATCGTTCCAGCAGACGTTTCCAACCGAGATAATGCCCCAGGTATTTGGTCGCCACTCCATGAAATCTCAGCAGCCATCCTTTCAGGCGCGAATGGTAGGCGTTTACATTCTGGACGTGGTAAACGCCAGCCAGCACCCGGATCCCTTTGCTCAGGTTGACTGCACGGTGGGCTATGCCCATCTTTCTGGCCGCCAGGGCAAAGGGGCCTTTTCCTCCGCCGTCGGTGCAAAGAACCGCATCCTGGGCCAGAAGGGGTTTCAGGACAGCTTGGATCGCAAGGTGGTCGTCCTTGGGAAGAATCGCATCGGATGTGGCTCCAGAGCGGTCCCGAACCACCAGGACCGGAACCTGTTCACTGGAAAGCCCTCGTTTGGAAGCGTGACCGCCCCGGTGTCGGGATTCCCTGGGGAGATTGTGTCGTTGCCCCTTGTAGGAGCGCAGGAACCAAGCCTCGTCGGCCTCGACAATCCCGCTTTCCTGACGGGCCTGGAGATCGGAAGGCAGTGCCAGAAAGCGATGGCGCCAGTTGAAGGAAGCCTTCTGGTTGATGCCACAGCGCCGGGCGGCCTTTCGGACCGACTCTCCCCACTGGAACCCCTCCAGATACAAGAGCCAGCGGTCCTTGTGGTGAAGTCCCGCCAAAGCCGTGTTCGTCAGCGGGCTAAAGGTACGTTGACAGCCCTTGCACCGGTAACGTTTCAACCCGGATGCCCGGCCACATGGTCGAATATGGGGATGGTGGCAATGGGGGCAACAGGTAGGGGTTCCGACCAGAGATGCGACACCCCCCACCAGGTTTTTGTTGTCCACTTGTTCAATGGCGATCTTCATTTCTCCTCTTTGTGCCGATGTCAGGGTCGGGACCGACTTCAAACATCGTTGGAATGCGGGTTTTTTCATGGGAACCCCCTCCTATAGAAAGACTACACCCTTTTCTGTCTCATACAACAAAGCTCGGGAACATAGCCTAATTCTTCCCTTCGGCGAAGTTTTTTGTCTTTCTGGAGTGAGGGAAATATTTTCATCAAAATGGAAGAATCACAGGATGGGGCTTTTTGCTTTTTTCTTTCTGGGGGAGAAGGGGGTTTTCCGGGCTTCTGGCTCAACCTTCCGGGGATTCAGGCTCAACCACACCCTCCGGAGTGGCTTCCAGAGCCGTTCCGTGAGAAGTTGGCTCTGCCCCTAGCTAGCTTTACATCGATCACCGCTCCTGCGAATGAGATGGCTTTGTAGCATTTTTGGGTCTGGTCTCCTTTGGGGAGAGGTCTTCAAGACCTTCTCTCCAAAGAGAGACTGTAGACTCTTTGTAGAGTCTTAGTATGATTTTTTTCATCCTTGCAAGATGCTTACTGATATGGAATTTTTTAAGATGGACGTTCCTGTTAGTTCCGAAAACGTTCCTGATAGTTCCGGTTTTGTTCCCGTTAGTTCCAAAAAGCGTTCTTGTTAGTTCCGGATTTCGTTCCCATTGCTTCCTCCGTTCGGTCTCCCTATTTTAAAAATCCCTTCTCCGGTTTCTTCTGCTGACCAGCCTGTTCTAGCCAACTCTTCCTTTAGAAATTTCCGAATTTTCCAGAGTCGTTTTCTGGATTCACTTGCTGGTGCCGGATGAGACCACACATGCTCCACAAGAGTTTGTGGGCGAATAGAATCCTCTTTTCCGGGTCGGAGCCATGAGCAGAGCCAAGCATGTGCCGCTTTTCCCCACTCCGTTTCGATCATCTTCCGTTCGGTGAGGTCGATCCGGACATGTTGTGACAGAATCGCAAAGGTATTGAGCGGATTGAATGCGACATGGATTCTTCCCTCAGGATCCTTGTGCCAACTCAGCAAATTTGAGCCATATTCCTCTCCCGTCTCCATCTGATAGTGAAAGGAAAGTCCCTGGAGGCGCTTAAGCCCTTCCCGAATCCGGCCCCAGGTAACAGTTGTGCCGTGGATACCCAGACAACTCGCCAGGGCCTTCTCGGAAGTGGTGATCTTCTGAATGTCGTCCATCAAGCCCTCGATCTGAATTTCCGAGCGCAACTCTTTTCCTATAGGTCCTGCCGGAACGGGAGGCAAAAGCCCGCGATCATTTCTTTCAATCCCGGCCAGGGCTAGAAGCACAAAAAAGAGGGATTGATCGTCTATTCCCAGGAGGTCGATCGATTGAAGATGGACAGTACCGCCTTTAATTCCGTACCGAATGTCGATTCCTCTCTTTATTTTTCGTACTCCCCGGCGCAGAGGTCGGAAAATTGGCATCATGGCAAGTTCCCTGTGATGTCTGGCGTGTGTGATATCAGTCCTGCTCGTAATGGTTTTCTCCTCCGGCTGTCGTTACGAGTGCAAGCGTTCGAATCTGGGATGATTTTTTTGCTTTCCCCCCTCCTTCTTTTATGGTAGGCAGAGAAGTCCCGGCGATGATCGGCCCCGCCGCGACCAGAACACCGCCATCGATCCTTTCAAGCCACCATTCCCCACCTTCCGGCCCGTAGCTGGCCCGAGGGATGGTCACTTTGACCCGCTTCTCCCCAGACTCGGACTTGACCGTTTCCAGGTGGAGGCTCCAGCGGGTATTCCCAACGAGCACATTCGATCCCCTAGCGGAGGACTGGTCCCCCTGCTGCCCGTTCAGGTTTGCCGATTTGTTGGTATGGTGGATCAGCAACACAGCCGCTCCGGTTTCGAGCGCGATCCGGTCAAAGATCTCCAGCAAAATTTTCATCTCCCCCGAAGAGTTTTCTTCCAAGTCGTGAAGTTTCCGGAGCGTGTCGAATATCAAAAGATCCTTCCCGGCTCCTGCTTTGATGATCTGTCTGATGAGTTTTTCATTGACCTTTGTTTTTTCGGAGACAAGCGTTGCCGGTTTCCCATAGAGAGAAACTATTTCAAGGTTGTCCGCCCTTGCCATCGCCTCGGCCGATTTTATGAATGGCCGGATCGACTGGATCCGCTCTTCGATGATCTCCGGAGGATCTTCTTTCGAGAAATATACGACCCTCCCAGGCCCCGTGACGCCGATCCCGGTTATGTCGTGGTCGGTTGCCTTGGCAAAACCGATCTCCAGCGCAAGAAAGCTTTTTCCGCCCCCTTCTTGTGCAATCATCAAACCGACAGTCCTGGGCCGGAGAGATGGCAGAACATAGACTGGAGGAGGAAGAATTTTTGAAAAAGTAACGGAGGGGCGGATAATGGCAAACTTTCCCTCATCGGGATCCTCTCTTTTCCCAATCTCCGCACGGACCCGGGCGATATCTCCCGGAACCCCGGACAAGGCGGCTTTTTGCAATTTGTCTGCGTCGAAAAATGCCTGCCGTCTGGCCGACACTTCATGGAGTTTTTCGGAGTAATATCGAGCATTGGAAGGGCTGGCCCACATAGTTTCCGTCAGGTCCAGCAAATACTCCCGATCCGATTGATCGGTCATCCGATTGGCAATCATGCCCGGATCCGGAACAACCCCCTCCGCGTCCAAATCAACCATGGCCTGGACAATCCGTTTGTGCGGTCCGAAATGGAAATCCTCCACAGAGAATGACAAGGACTCGTCACGTAGCAGATCCGGTTTTCGGAGAAGGCACCAGATCAGGTTCTTTCCGTTATCAATATCGATTGGAAGGTCCCGAAGGGCCTCCACTGGTCGATGGATCTTGGCCGGGGTGCTCATACTGCACCCCCTTGTTTTCTTGCCTCAAGCCAATTTTCGACGTCCTCCGGATCCCAATGATATCGGGCTCCGACCCGAAAAAATCTCGGAATGCTCGAGGGGAGTCCCCTCCGGAACTTCCTGATTTCTTTTCTGATCCAGTCGGTGGAGTTCCCGATCCGCTCCGCTGTTTCTGTGATTCCCCAAGGCTGACAAGGAGGTCGAAGTTCCTTGTCGTTCTTTTTTTCTAAATTTTTACGTTTCTCCTCCAAGAGACATCCCGAAGCCCCCTCCAAGCAATCCGGCAGTGGGCATTTGTGGCAAATCATGTCGCGACTCATCGCACACCCCCTCTATGTTCATCACTAGTGACAGGCTTCCTGGGGCGGCCTGGACCGCGCTTTTTGGCGGGATGGAGGGAAGAAGGAGTTTTTTCGGGAGCAAAAAGATAGGCGATTAGGTCATCGAGGAGGACAAACCGCTCTCCCACCTCGTTTTTTCTGATTCTGAGGTCAAGTGTTCCGGCCTGAATGCGCCTGTAAAAATGGGAATAAGACAGCCCAAGACATTCAGCCGACTCGTTCAGGTGAAGAACCTGGCGAGGGAAAAAGTAAGCTCTGAGGGCATCCGGACCAGACAGTCCGGGAGGTGTTACCGAGTCCGTTGACGGATTTTTTCGAGAGTGTGACAATGACATTGTTCATCCTCCATGTGAAGGCTCCCGACTTTGGACGGTAGGGGCCGTTGGTTAGGTGGACTAGGGCGCCGGGAGGTGCAAACTCCTTGGCGCCTTTTATTATTTTAGATGACGTGATATATTAGGTAGTATCATCGTGGTTATAAATTTACCACGCTATTACTACCATGTAAAGAGAATGAGAAAATGCTGGATAAAAAAGAAGATATGATAAAAGACCTGATTTACCTTACCGGAAGAACTATTACCGGAACCGCATTGGAAACCGGGATTGATCCAACCAATTTATCCAGGTTTCTGAAAGGTCATTCGACTGTATCCGAGCAAAAAATGGAAAAAGTCTTGGATCTACTTGGCATTGAGCCGACAAGCGGAACCCTCTCCCCCCACCGAGTTCATATCTGGTCGATTAAAACCGGCGATCTTTTCCCCCTATCAAGGATTTTGTCATCCACCGGCCAGGACTTTGAAATGGTTTATCTCACTCCCCAAAAATACTTAAGACTAAAGAGTTTCTTGGAATTTATGCTTAGCCCTCTCTTGATTAGGTCCTTCTCTTCTAAAATAGTTTTTCGACGCCGTCCTCCCCTCCTGCTTCCGGAGACTAAGTATCAAAAAGAAGATGTTGTTCTCGTGCAAATGGGTCTCGCAAAATGGCGGAGGATTCCCAAAGCGTACATGTATCCTACTATCAAAGTAGCTGATGTAATATACGAAAGGTTTTATTCGAGTAAGGAACTGTCAGTTCAGGAATTCGATCAAATATGGGGCCTGCCGGGTACGATGCCGGGAGAGTCCAAATGGACTTGGGAGCGTCTTAATTCTGTACTGGAGGGAAAGGGAATGACTCCCGGGGAAGTGGCCCGGACTCTGGACCTGACGAATGATGATGAAACAAAAGGCAACTAAACGGAATGGAATGGCTCAAATGAAGGATTCCGTGAGATTTTCTTGTCACCCTCTTGTCACCCGGAGAATGAAAAGAAAGGCAATTTAAAACAATCTGAAACAACATCGTGTATTGTTATTTTTGGCTCTGGTACTGAAAAATACTGGAGCGGGAAACGGGATTCGAACCCGCGACCCTCGCCTTGGCAAGGCGATGCTCTACCGCTGAGCTATTCCCGCAAATCAGAAGAAAACGAGGATGACCTGGTAAGGTATCCGGGAGGACAATTCCGACTGCTCTGGAAAGAATACTGGAGTTGAGCGTCGGGAATCAAGTCTCCGAAGGGCAGATTATCGGAGGAACGGCAGCCTCCAGTCAGAATCCCATCATGGGGTAGTAGCCGAAGCCGAACCCGACGCCGGTGTTGGGTGGCGGGACTCTTGTCCGCACATGCAGGGACCGGGCCCGGATGACGACGACCTTTTCCGTTCCGCCGGTGAAGTTGGGCATCTTCCGGGCGTGCATCACCTGGCCGATGACTTCGATGGTATGCCCGGGTGCGTACTGATGGGGAGACAGGGGCTGGTCGGTGACCACCATGAAGTGTCCCGTCGGCTTTCTTTTCCGGTCCGGATGGTAGGAAGGGTCGAGAGGGTAGGCCTGAACGTAGATCCGGTTGACGATCCCCTGCCTTTCGACCATGTTGATGACCCCACCGACAATCACCACTTTTCCGACATAATCATCTGGAGACTCCAGAAGACGGGACAGACGAATCGTGGTGTCTGTCTGCCGGATCTGGTCGGGAGAAAAAGGGGGCGACCCCGCACAGTTCGGAAGGATCAGAAGGGCGAAAAGGAAATAAAATTTTCCTCGCTGGAGAAGTGTTCGGACCATTGATTCCTTATTGGAGATTCAGGGGGCAGTAACCCCACAAGGAAAACCTTGCAGGGTATCGTCTTTACCGACTTTCATCAGACCACGTCTTTTCATCTTATCATCGGGCTTTCCTGTTGTCCTGTGTCTTTGGACATCTCTTGACCCGCCCTTTATTATGTAATAAAATTTGTTACATTAATAAAGGATGAGTGGTGAATTGGGGAGAGCATAGGAGGAGGGGAGTCGCATGAATCCTGCAATCAATGAAGGAAAAGACCGTTTGTCGGAATTCCGGAAGGGGATTCGGGTTGTTTCTTCGGTCGTCAGCCGTGAAGGGGGTGGATTTCTTGTTCATCGTCCATTTCCGACAGGTGCATTGAGAGATTTTGACCCGTTCCTTCTGCTCGATGAAATGGGACCGGTCAACTATCGTCCCGGAGAGGCAGTAGGAGCGCCGGATCATCCTCATCGGGGATTCGAAACGGTGACATACATGCTGGAAGGCGCCATGGAGCATCGTGATTCGGCCGGGCACGCCGGCAAATTGCGACCCGGTGACGTGCAGTGGATGACGGCTGGCAGTGGTGTCGTCCATTCGGAATTGCCGGAAGAGGAGTTTCTGCGGAAGGGGGGGCGGGCTCACGGGTTTCAGCTGTGGGTGAATCTTCCGCGAAAAGACAAAATGATCCGTCCACGTTACCAGGAAATTCCCCGGGAAGGGATTCCCGTCGCCACGAGTCCGGACGGAAAAACCGTCGTCCGGGTCATCGCCGGAGAGTCGCTGGGAAAGAAAGCGGTAATCGATACCCGCATTCCCATCACCTATCTGCATGTCAGGATGGAAGCGGGCGGTGTCCTGGATCAGAGCCTTCCTGGAGGAAGCCGTGTTTTTGCCTATGTGGTGAAGGGGGAAGGGGACTTCGGAAGCGAACAGACCCGGGCCGTTGAACACCAGATGGTAATTTTCGAGCACCGGGATGGAAAGGTGACGGTATCCGTTCCCGAAGGAGGGACCGGATGCGAATTTCTCCTGATCGCTGGAACCCCTCTCGAAGAACCGATCGCGCGTTATGGTCCTTTTGTGATGAACACGGAGGAGGAGATCCACGAAGCGATCGATGATTATCGAAACGGCCGGATGGGTATGATCAGGCCTTCTTGAACATTACGAATCTCAAGGGAGCCCCGTTCCGGGCTCCCTTTTTTCTCTCTTTTGTTTCGACTGTGCGACTGCGGCGCAATTTTCCGGAAAACATATCAGAAATTCCTCCCCGGAGAGCGTTCTCCTGATCCCGAGATGATTTGAATCTTCGAAAGTTTTTCCAGTGGAATGCAAGGACAGGTGTTTCCGGAGACTCTCCCGGTGATGGCCGGGGGGAAGGGGAATGACCTTCTCTTCCGGTTGTCCCGGTCAACATTCAACCCGGGAGATTTTCCTTGCCAAGCAGGAGAGGTCCGGAGAGAATAGGCGGGGTTCCGGGACGTTTCCCGGTCAACAGTTTTTCTTTTTCGGAACAGGTGACGGATGGACGAGACAAATCTCCGGAAGTTCGTTCGCCGGGCGATGGCTTTTTTCTCCCGAATGGATGCGTCCGGACACCGGTTCCTGTCCGCCTCCCTGTCCGGTTTTCACGCCCGCATCTGGTTTCCCCATGTTCCATTGGCCATCGGTCTCGGACTGTTCGGCCTCCGGAACCTTCACCCGCTCCTGACGGAAATCGGACACCTTCGGACGGGAGCCGTCCATTACAGTCCCGTCCAGGAATTTCGTGCGCTGCCGGAATTCTTCCACGATCTGGGGAAAGGTCCCCACAGCCTGATCGGCATTCTCGAAATCCTGATGGCGGTGGGCCTTCTCTTTCGTTCTCGCTTCGCCTGGTCTGTCGCACTTGTGCTGGTCTCGGCCTCTCTGGGCATCCTGTTGTATCCAGGGGGCAATATGAGTTTTCGCGCCGCAGGGGACATTCTGCTCCTGGCGGGACTTCTTTTCTTTCGACGGGATTTTTCCCGATCCAACCTGGCGACGGGAACGCTCTTTTCCGTCATCAGCATCATCCTTCTGTTCGGTTATGCGATTTTCGGGGCGTACATTCTCGGAAAGGGTTTTTCTCCCCCGATCGAATCCTTGCTGACAGCGTTCTACTTTTCCGTCGTGACGATGGCCACCGTCGGATACGGAGACATCGTCCCGAAGACCGACGACGCACGGATGTTCGTGGTCTCCCTGATCATTCTGGGAATCAGCGTTTTTACCGCGTCGTTGTCCACTGTTGTTTTGCCGATGATGAACGATCGCGTGCAACATCTGTTGATGGGAGGGCGCCGGAAGATGAACCGGAAGAACCACTATATCCTTGTCGGGACCGGGGGGCTGGCGGCGAATGTCTTTGCCGAACTGACCGACCGGAACCTCCCGGTGACGCTGATCGTCGATCGCCGTATCGAAGAACCCCCGTGGAACGCTGTCGACCAGGTCGAAGGAGATCCGGCGGACACGGAGATCCTGAAAAAAGCGGGAATCCTGGATGCCCGGGCTCTCCTGTCTCTTCTCGACAACGACGGGGAAAACGCGTTTGTCGTTCTGGCGGCCCGCGCCTCCGGCACGGAGGCCAAAACCGTCGTGTCGGTGAGGGACCGGGTGAATCTCGCCCGGATCCGGACAGTTCGTCCGGACATGATTCTGGCCATGGATGTCATCGGCGCCCAGATTTTGGGGATGGCCCTGTCGGGGGAATCGGTGGACGGAGATCTGCTCCTGAAAAAGGTCCTCTTCGCAGACGGGGAGGAAACGGAAAAGGCTCCGGAGCCGTCCTGAGAGTCTCGGGAAAGCTTTCTCTCAACCCCGGAGAGAGCTCCATGCGTCCAGCGCCCTTTTTCGGGACAATCCGAGGTCGACCACCGGGTTGCGGTATGGGGACTGCTCCCCGATCCCCGCTTTTTCGGGGAGAGTTGACGGGGCTGTCCAGGGGCGGTGGACATATCGTGGGGAGAGTCCTGCGAGTTCTGGCACGAAGGCTTTGACATAGCGCCCGTCCGGATCAAATTTTTCTCCTTGCAGGACGGGATTGAAAATCCGGAACCAGGGCGACGCATCGGCTCCGTATCCGGCAATCCATTGCCAGGAGGCGGCATTGCTGGCCGGGTCGTGGTCGACCAGATTGTCGGAAAACCACTCTCTCCCCTTTCTCCAGTCGACCAGAAGGTTTTTTACCAGAAAACTGGCCGCCACCATCCGGACGCGGTTCGGAAGAAATCCCAGCCGGCGGAGTTGTCGCATGCCCGCGTCCACCAGGGGAATGCCGGTCTGCCCTTTCTGCCAGGCCAAAAGAGACGATCCGTCCTCTCGCCAGGGCATTTCCGGCAGGTCTTTCCGGAGCGGTTCCGTCGAAAGGTCCGGATGATGCCAGAGAAGATGCGCGGAAAATTCCCTCCATCCCAGCTCGCTCAAAAACTTTTCCCGGTCGGCGCCGACCGCTCCGGAGTTCTCGATCGCCCACCAGACGGTACGGGGGCTGATTTCGCCGTTGGCGAGGTGGGGTGAAAGAAAAGACGAAGTCTTTCCGTCCGGAACGTCCCTTCCAACTGCGTAATTCTCCAGTCGATTTTCGAGAAAATCTTTCAGAAGGTTTAAGGCGCCCTCTTCTCCGGGAGTCCAGAACGCGCGCATTTCCGCCGCCCAATCCGGTCTTTTGGGTTCCCATCCCCAATCGTCGGGGGACTCCGTGCACTGGAATGGGATGCCATCGAGTCGGTCGGGTGTCGGCAGCGGATAGGGCGGGGGAAGACGGGATTGAGCGGCGCGCCAGAACGGCGTGAAGACTTTCCAGGGGGAGGTTCTCCCCGCCGGGAGATCGGCAGGGGGGATCAGATAGTCGGCGGGAAATCGGTGAATCTCCACCGGTCTATTGGCCAGGGCTTCCGCCAGACGAGCCTGTATCCGGCGGTCCTCCGGATCGACGGCGTCCATGGCGACAATCCGGTCGGCCTTCAATTGCATGGCCAGATCGGGGAGGATGACGGCCGGGTCCCCCCGGAAAAATGCGAGCGGAGCCCCCAGACGGGAAAGAGATTTGTCGAGGCGTCCGAGGCTTCTGGCCCTCCACCATCGGCGTGCGCCTTCCGGCTCTGTTCCGGAGAGATCTTCGTTGATGAACACGGGCAATAGGGGGCCCCTTCGTGCGGAGTCCCGGAGGGGAAGATTGTCGCAAAGGCGCAGGTTGTTCCGGAACCAGACGATCGATGAAATGGATGTCTCCTCGTTCGTGTCGGTGGTGGTGAGGGAAATTCCGGACTGATTGTCTCTCGATTCCGGGGTTTCCGTCCACATCATCACGGTGACCGGAAAATCGCCGACTGTTCGTTAAAATGTATTTAAAATGATTTAATATATTGAAACATGTGATGAAACATAAAACGATGGAAAATGGCTGAAAAAGAGGTCTGATCATTCCCAGGTGCAGGAAGCTTTCCGGAAAGACGCATCCGGAAAGGAACGACACCTGTGCGGAAGATGTTGTGCGTTGTGCGGATTCCGGGTTTCCTGGAGGACGAAAAAAGGGGCGATCGTTTCCCGATGGAGACGTCCGTTTCAGAATGCAAGCGGATTTCCGGGCGAAAGCCGGATAAAGGATAAGAGAATAAGGGAATTTCTTAAAAAGGGCCAGTTTATGGGGCATGGCACCCGGATTGCTAATTCAGGCTTCCGTTCCCGATAACTGTCATTCGGGAGTGCTTATGACCGATTTTCCAAAAGGAGTGTGTCCCATGGCCCACAACACGGTATCCGGCAATTTTCGACCCAGGGTCCATCCGGTCCGGATGACCCTTCTCGCTTGTTCTCTCGTCATTGGTCTGGGATCGTCGCATCCGTCCTTTGCCCAGTCGCCTCCGGACACCCTTCCTCCCCCGACGCCCCTGTCGACGCCCTCCCCGCTCAACGCGACCCCGGGTGGCCAGATCATGGCCATGCAGAACGCCGCGATGCAGAATTCCGCCCAGAATCCGACCGATCCGTTTGAGGGAAACGTGCCGAAATCGACGAGCCTGTCGGCCAACTTCGCCTGGGCGGACACCTTCGATGCCAGCGCCCTGAACGGGGGGTACGGCGGCGGTGTGACCGTGACGCGCTGGCTCACCTCTCACAGCGGTCTCAACATGAACATCGAAATCCTGTCGTTCGGGCTGGGGCAGTTGAACAATTTTGTGAAGCCAAACGGCCTTCCCGACCAGGCCGGCACGCCGATCATTCCGATCACCCTGGGATATGTCTACGATTTCATGGGCGGAAAATCCTGGATCAATCCCCAGATTTTTGCCGATGGCGGACTCGCGGTGACGTTGAACGGAGAGAGCGCTCCGCTGGTGGCCGACGCCGGGGTGGGGGTGGTGGCCCCGCTGGAGAAGTTCAGCGACGCCCTGTCGGGGATCGATCTCTTCGCCAACGTCCGGTGGGCGTATGTTTCGAATATCGGAGGGCTGGCCGATACGGCGGCAAACGCGACAACGGCCCTCACCTCTAAAGGCACCAATCATGTCGGCGCCAACGGCGCTTCCCTGAATTATATGCCGATTGAGTTCGGCGCGACGTTCGTGTTCTGAGGCCGTTCTCCGAAAAACAGAAAACAGTAAGAGAAAAGAAATCGAGCAAGTCGAAAAAGGGCCTTCGGGCCCTTTTTTCATGTTTGGAGAGGTTTTTCCCTCAGCGATGATGGGTCCGGTCGATGACGGTGGCCGTCTGGCCGGCGACGAGCAGAACGCCGGGCGGGACGGACTCCAGCCGGATCCGGACGGGAATGCGCTGGGCGAGACGAACCCAGCTGAACGTCGGGT
>JAKAYA010000096.1 GCA_021826965.1 Nitrospirota bacterium | reverse complement strand
TTCTTTTTTGAGTCGATTTCGGGTGGTTGACCATCTCATGGCCAAGTCTTTATTATAAGAAATTATAAACGAAAGAATGCGAAATATGTGTGTTAATTAACCCATTTTTTTCGAATAACGTGCATTAAAATTCCAAGAGTCTAAAGTATAGTGGAATAGAATTGTGATGAAAAAAAAGAGTCTCCGTTTCGAACTGGACAGCTATGACCGTCAGATTCTGAAGGAACTCCAGCGCGATTCGGGCCGGACCAACCAGGAGCTGGCTTCGCGGATAGGTCTTTCCCCCTCACCCTGTCTGCGACGGGTCCAGGCGCTGGAAGACAGCGGAATCATCCGGAAACGGGTCGCCCTGCTCGATCCGGAAAAACTGGGCCTCGACCTCATGGCGTTGATCCGGATCAGCATGGACCGGCATACGCCGGAAAGGTTCAACCATTTCGAAGGACAGATCCGTCTCTATCCCGAAATCCAGGAATGCTATCTCATCACCGGTCAGGAGGCGGACTACCTGGTCAAGGCCGTTGTCCGGGACATGGTCCATTTCCAGGAACTTCTTCTGGAACGTCTGACCCGGATCGAAGGTGTGACCGGGGTCCATTCGAGCTTTGTATTGCGCCGGGTGGTGGACACGACCGAGATTCCTGTCGGGTGACGGAAGCTGCTTGAAACACGTCTTTCTGGGTAAAGCCCGGCTCTTTGCCGGGAGGGAGGTGTCCGATGAAAGCCTATGTGATCCGGAATCTTGCGAACGAACCCGAACAGGCCTTCCGGCGGGAGGAAATGGGGACGCCGCCTGTCGGTCCCGGTGAGGTTCGGGTCCGGATGTGTGCCGCATCCCTCAATTTCCGGGATCTTCTGATCTTCCGGGGGCAGTATCGCCCTTCCCTCCCTCTTCCGCTCGTTCCTCTCTCCGATGGATGCGGGATTGTCGAAGCGGTTGGGGACCGCGTCCGGCAATTCGTTCCGGGCGACCGGGTGGCGACCACTTTTTTCCAGGAGTCGTCGGACGTTGGAGGTGAGGGCTTGCCCTCGCGGATCACTCTGGGATGCGAACGGGACGGCGTTCTGGCGGAACGGGTGACTTTGCCCGAGACGGGTCTGGTCCGGGTTCCGGACCATCTGTCCGACCAGGAGGCGTCGACGTTGACCTGCGCCGGACTGACGGCATGGAACGCCCTGATGGAAGAAGACCCGGTTCGTCCGGGAGACACCGTTCTGATCCAGGGTACGGGTGGCGTATCGATTTTCGCTTTGCAGTTTGCCAGGATTTCGGGCTGCCGCACGATCGTGCTTTCCCGTCATGAAGACAAGCTCGACCGGGCGAAGAAGCTTGGTGCCTCCGAGACTCTTTGCACCGGCGCTTTCCCGGAATGGGAAAAGGAGGTTCGGAAAAGGACCGACGGTAGGGGGGTGGACCGCGTCATCGAAGTGATGGGCGGGACGGGTCTTCCCCGTTCCCTGGAAGCCGTCCGTTCCGGAGGACGGATCCAGATCATCGGCATTTTGTCCGGCGTCGCATCCAGCGTCTCCCTGCTGCCCGTCCTGATGAAGGAGATCCGTTTGAGGGGGATTCTGGTCGGCGACCGGGAAATGTTCCTTCGCATGAACCGGGCGATGGAGGTCAACGGCCTGGTTCCGGTGGTCGACCGGGTCTATCCGTTCGAAGAGGCACTGGAAGCCTATCGTGTCCTGGACAGGGGAGAAGCGTTCGGAAAGCTCGTGGTGCGAATCTCTCCTCCCTGAATTCAGGAGTCTGAAAACCGCTTGAAGGACGTTTCCTCCGACCAGGCGCCGCCACGCCTCAGCAGGTCTTCCAGCGCGGGAAGGCTCCGTTCCACACAGGCCCTTCCTTCCCGAATCGCCTCTTCCGACCGGTGGTAGTCCAGGAGTCCGACTTGTGAGAGGTGGGGAGAAAGCGTCAGGTCGGACGGATCTCCGGCCATCCGGCTCCGGGTGATCCGGTCCTGCATGATGTTGATCGCTCCCGTCACGACTTCGAGAAATCCCGGAGGGATGGGTTCGGGTTCCTTTTCCGCTTCGGCAGAATCCTCTTCTCCCCTTTTTTTTCGAAACGGCAGGGCCAGCCTCTCCCAGAGATCATGGTTGGGTCCTGTTTTTTTTCCGTTGCGTGTTTCCACGGGGCCGTACCGGTTCCGGCCGAGAAGGTCTCCGTTCAGGTTGACCCCAATCACGATGTCCGCGCCGAGGGCCCGGCAAAGAGAAACCGGAACCGGATTGACCAGGCCCCCGTCCACCAGCCACCGGCCGTCGTGGTGAACGGGGTTCAGAAGACCGGGAAAGGCAATGGACGGTGAAATCGCGGACAAGAGAAATCCTTTTCTCAGCCAGACTTCTTGTCCGGTGTCAAGATCGGTGGCGATCGATCCGAAGCGTTTCGGGAGATCCTCGATCCGGACATCGCTCAGGGTTTGTCCGAAAATCTCTCCGAGATATTTTTCGCTTTGAATGGATTCGGCCCTCATGAACGATCGGACCATGTATCCGACGACGTCCACCCGTTTGAGCTCCCGGATCCAGGCTTCCAGACGGTTCATGCAACCTGTGGCGGCCGCCGCTCCTACGAGAGCCCCCACCGAACTCCCGCACAGAATGTCCGGGACGATGCCTTTTTCCTCCAGCGCCCGCAGAATGCCGATGTGAGCCCATCCGCGGGCCGATCCGCTTCCCAGGGCGATGCCGATGCGCGATTTTCTGACAGAGGATCTCGTACGTACCATGGTTGTCCGTTTCAACGCGTCTTGGTATGGGTGGTGGAATCGCTGTCGGTCTCGAGTTTCCGGCTTTTCCTCCAATCGAGGAAAAGATCCAGGATCCGGCTGTCCAGGGCCGTATTTCGCATGTCCTCCATGATCGAGAAAGCCTGATCGTCCGAAAGGGCTTTTCGGTAAGGCCGTTCTTCCGTCAGGGCATCAAAGATATCGGCGATGGTGATGATCCGGGTTTCAACCGGGATCCGGTCCGCCCGGAGACCACGGGGGTATCCGCCGCCGTCGAGGCGTTCGTGATGCGCGCCGGCGATGAACGACATCGTCCGGAAGACCCCGATCCGGATCAGGATCTCTTCCGTGTAGCGCGCATGGTTCTTGACCATCTCGTATTCCTCGCCGGACAGCCTGCCGGGTTTGTCGAGGATCGTGTTGCTGATTCCGAGCTTGCCCACGTCATGCAGGAAGCCTCCCCTTCGGACCCACCGGCTGTGCGCTTCCGAAAAGCCCAGCTCCTTCGACATGGCATAAGTAAAATCCCCGACCCGCTGACTGTGCCCGTAAGTATAGGGGCTCTTGGCATCGATGATTTTTCCGAAGGCCCGGGACACCTGGTCCAGACGATCGTCATCGGCCGGCCGGGAGTATTCGAGTGGTTCCATCTCCAGAACACTCTC
>JAKAYA010000043.1 GCA_021826965.1 Nitrospirota bacterium | reverse complement strand
GAGCTGGTGGGACACATACACCGCGCCGGTCTTTTTGTTTTTGACGCGGGATTCGCGAATGTACATGGACGCTCCGGAAAAGGATGATTAACACTTTGTCGGCAGGGAGAAATTCCAGAGGACAAGTTTGGAAAATCACAATCAGCTTCCAGGACTGGAGCCAACTTCGAGGGGAAAAAATGCCGTTTTTCCTGAAATCCGCCGATTATTTACGAAAGTCGGGCTAGGACCGACCCACCTCTGGAATGCCGTTGAAGGACTCGCTTCCTCTACAAAGAAAGAAATCGGAACGGACACCAAAACGGACACCGGGAAGATTTCGGAAAAAAGGGGAAAGTCAGAAAGCATTGAAAATACTGGAGCGGGAAACGGGATTCGAACCCGCGACCCTCGCCTTGGCAAGGCGATATGCAACCTTTTTTGTTGCTGGATGTTTTTCTGTTATCCATTATTTTCATTGATTTTTTGTTTCTCCGTTCTGCTCCTTTTTCCTCTATGTTGTTCTCTGAGTGTCCCAAATTTGTCCCAAAATTTCCTCCGAAAAGTGGCTGTTTTCATGGGCGATTATGTTCTCCCAATTTTGAAACGGAACAGGGACCTTCAGGGAAAAACCGATTGCAAGATTGACATCTCTTGGCCCCGCATAAACAAAACGGAAACACGGTTCCCTTACATTCGGAACAAAATGCTGTCTCCTTATTTGTTATCGTCTTCCGAAAGACTCTCATCACCTTCTTCGTTAGTCATAGGAAAATAAAAATCTCGATGGCAATAGGCGGTCTTGAAAGCATCGAGACCAGAATATAAACCGGCTTCGATTTCTGAAGCGGTATATTGTGGAATATTTCGGCGGAACTCGAACCCATTCGTAGGGCCATACTTGATGACACATCGACCTTCTTCTAGCCGATAACCAGGTTGAATGGAATTTCGTACCTCATCGCATATATAATTGGCCGCCCGCGTTAACTCCACCATGAGATTCTCTACTAACCCGACATGTTGCTCATATTGTTTATGAAGACGTCTATATCCGACGGGATCCCATCGATCACTCTTGTAGAATTTGCGTGTGAGCAAAATTTCCCCCTCGGGTCCAACAGGTTCGGCATGAATCCTAAAGGTTTCCTGAAAATCTACTAAAACCTTCCGAAAATTTCCGAACGCCCCCTCCAAAGACAGATACCGCCCAGGCCATATTCGTGACAAAAGCCATGTTCTCGCATTGAAAAGCAGTTCGTCTTGATTTTTGCTTAACTGCGGCTGATCATGACTCAGAACCCAACCACTCCAATTTGTCCATTCATCCAAATTGACTTGGGTCTCCCACTCATCCACATAACCGGCGTAGACTTCATCATCTTGCTGTTTCGCTCTATCGTCTCTGGACAACGAATTTTTTACCCATGCCTCATGGGTGGTTTTCATTTCCTCTAATCTTGAAACTGGAAAGTCCTGCACCTGAGTGTCGATCACACGATGGTGATTGCAGCAAAGAAGGATCAAGTTGGAGTAGCTATTTCGCTCCTCTGATGTCAGGTCAGATCGTCCACGTGGACCAACAATAGAATCAGCGACAATGTGGCAATTCTCTCCAATATGGGTCGCTTCGTCGGTTGATGTTGAATCAATCACGAGGGATGCTCGACAGTCAGGAAAGGAGCATCGTCCTGCCGCTCTTCCCCACAACATTTGTTTTGATTTTACCGAGATTGCCATAAGGCTCTTCACTCCGTTATCGGAAGCAGTGGATTATTTTTCTCCATCTTCACTTTTGAAGGAACCCAATGAAACCAAGGCCGCCTCGACATACTTTTGCTGAATGTCGGCGGGGATTTTCCCGTCCGGTTCGATTCGGGGAGGGGCGAAGACCGCTTCGCCGATTTTCACGAGATCGGTCATTTTTCTCGTTGTTCTGAGCCTCACTGCGGCAAGCGATATATCCGATTTGATAAAATCGATCCATTCCCCGTTCTCGAATACGACGGAGCAAAATTCCTCCGTAGGATTAACCACAGCGCCCAAAAGTCCCGTTTCGGAGTCTTTGACAATGACGATGTTTCCATCGGTTTGAGAGTTCAATCTTTTCGGGGCTTCGGTGGAATTCCATACCATATCAAATTCTTCTAAAGAGACCTCTTCATGGGTTTTTGGAAAATACCACCTATCAAAAATAGAATTGTCAATCCGAAGGGTGGGGTTATTGTCATACTCCCCGTTGGGTTCGACATTTTCTTTCCATTTAAAAAGCTGGTGATGGTTTCGGAGAAAGGGAAATCCACTCTGATCGAGGGAATGTACAGAACCTACAGGAGAAAACGGGGAAATAATCCTATTGATAATGGCGCGAAAAGGCCCATTAATTGCGTAAATCTTAATATTATCCGGTGAAGGGTGAAACGGACTACGAAAAAGAGGAGCTAAACGAACTAATTCAGGAAGAGAATTTTTTTCACTTGAGTTTACCCAAGATAGAAGCTCGAAAAAATTATCCAGATTTTCTTTGATAGTCCAAGAGTGAACTTTGTCTTGCCTTAATTTCCCTCCTCCTTCAGCCACCCCGAGATAAAAAAGAAAATCATTTTGTTTAGTTTGACTAAGACTTGAGGGGCGATTTTTTAACCATCCGGCAACATTGGATGGATTAAGCCTGCACCTTCTTGCGGCCGATGAAATGCTTTCATCGGCAAATTCTAAAAGAATTTTGGCTAATTTTTTTTCTTCCAAATAATTACTCCTTGTTGCTTGACATTAACTCATTAATCCATTATATACTGTTAGTGCGTTAATTTGATGGGTATATTTTTTAAATTTTAGCAGAACGGGAAAGAAAAATAAAAAAATCAAGGGGAGGATTCTGACCAATGGAAAAAAAAGAAAAACTCCTTACCGAGTTCGAGCTCGCGGTATTCCTCGCCTTGGCCGTTTCGACCGTTAGGCGGAATCGGTCTACTGCCCCCCATCGCCTGCCACCATGGGTCAAAATTGGGAGCAGTGTCCGTTGGCGAATGGCAACAGTCCAAGAATGGCTGACTGCACACGAGGTTGGTGGCGGAATAGCCGCGCCTACCCCCTCCACCAAACCCCAAAAGCAAGCACATCTGGGCACACCCACAAAAGCCGAACGAATAAAGAAAGCCAAGAGTGCAACAAAATAAAAACTTGATCGATCATTCTGATGCATTGGATCCTCCGGTCAGCCCAGACGGAGGGAAGGTTCGGGAGATGACTCCCCGACCGAGTCCGGAGGAACTGGATCGTATCCTCGAAGGACTCCCTCGGACGCTAGACCCCGACCATACCGCAATGCTGAGCGAATCTGGGATCTCTCCGGAGGTGATTACCTCCCGAGGATATCGCACAATCCGGGACAAATCCGTCCTGGAGAGTTTGGGCTTTCAGGCCTGGCAAGCCCGGGCCCCGGCCCTTTTGGTCCCACTTCGGAACCGGGAGGGGCAGATCGCCTCGGTGCAGATCCGGCCGGACCGGCCCCGGGTGGACAAATCGGGCAAGGTCATCAAGTACGACACCCCAATGGGGACGGGCCATCGGGTCGATTTCCCTCCCGGGTTGCCCCTTCCGGAATCTGGAGAAGAAATCTGGATTACGGAGGGGGTCAAAAAGGCCGACGCTCTCTCCAGCCAAGGAATCTTTTGTTTGGCACTGCCAGGAGTCGACACGTGGTCCGGAACTGAGGCGATCCAGGACCTCAAGGGCATCGACTGGAGGGGGCGGACGGCCGTCGTTGCGTTCGATTCCGACGCGGCGACCAATCCACGAGTCGCCAAAGCCCTGGAGGCCATGGCCAGATTCCTCCGGGACCGGAATGCCTCCGTCCGATATCTGAATCTGCCTACCGGAATCAACGGCAAAAAACAGGGGATTGACGATTATCTCGGATCTGGCAGAACACTTGTTGATGTCCGGGCTTTGATCATAAACCCTCCCGATCCCGCTCTTCCTGATCCTGTCTCTCAGGCATGGACAGGCCACCTCGACCGAACACCCACCGGACGACTTGTGCCGAATTCGAGGACTCTCGGATTGATCGTCCGGAACTCCCCAGAATTCGGGTTCCTTCGATATAACGAGTTTTCGGGGCTGATCTGTCGAGGACACGAGATCACGCCGGTTGTGGAATCTGACCTATTCCGATGGTGCGAATGGATCGAACAGACCTATGGGCGAGGATGCACTGTCCCCCTGGCACGGCTCCGGGAGGCGGTCGGAGCTGTCGGGATGGAAAGACCATTCCATCCGGTCCGGGACTGGTTGGGGTCGCTCAGCTGGGACGGGAGCCCCCGGATTGATCAACTGTTCAGTTCCTACTATGGGGCGGCAGACACTGCATTTGTTCGTGCCGTCAGCCGGAATTTCTTGATCGGGGGGGTCGCCAGAATTTTTTCGCCAGGGGCAAAAGTTGACACCATGCCCATTTTGGAGGGGGAGCAAGGGGTTCTAAAGTCAACGTCAATCCAGGTCCTCTTTGGGGAGGATTGGGCGGCAGAACTAAAAGCCGACCCCAACCACAAGGATTTTGAGTCGTCGCTTTTGGGGGTATGGGTCCTCGAATTCGCGGAACTCGAATCTCTCGATCGGGCGGGGGTGAGTCGCATCAAATTACAAATGTCAACCCGGGTGGATTGGATCAGACTCCCATATCGTCACGATAATCAGCGATTTCCCCGGCAAGTCGTCTTCGTAGGTTCGACGAATGATTGCCATTATTTGCGGGACGCAACTGGCGCCCGCCGCTTTTGGCCCGTTAGGGTCGGGCAGATAGACATCGATGCGCTCCGGCGCGACCGGGAGCAATTGTGGGCCGAGGCGGTCCATTGGTACCAGGCCGGGGAAAGCTGGTGGAAAGTTCCTGCCGACGAAGCCCAGGAGGAACAAGAGGCCCGTTATCGGGCGGATTCCTGGGAGGAGATCATTCGGCCCTGGCTAGCGTCCAGCCCCGAAGTAACGACGACCGAAGTGCTGACAGATTGCCTTGGGATCGAGACCAAGTGGCACGATTCATCAGCTCAGATCCGCGTCGGGAATGCACTAAAACGGTGCGGTTGGAAAAGGGTCAAAGTCAGGAAGGGACAGGATTTCGCTTGGGTCTATCGGCCTCCGGATGATGTTCCCAAGTCTAACATGGGAACACTTGGGAACAATTTGGGAACATCCAGCACTGATGCCATTGTTCCCGAGTGTTCCCGAGGAGATGAGGCCCCACAATCCTCCACACTTACCAGTAACCACATAAAACACCTTGGGAACTTGGGAACACTTGGGAACAAAGCTATACCAGAGCCATGTTCCCAATTTGTTCCCAAGGCAAAAAAACAGCAAAACGAATCAAACCCGGGAACAGACGACTGGCAGGAGGTCGATTAATGGATGTCTCCTTCGGAATTGGCATTGCGCTTTCCCCTTTCCGCGTGAAAAGCACAGGAATGGAGTACCACCCCGGAGAGAAGGTTGAAGCTCCAGAAGAAAAGTTGCGGCTTTGGGCTGAAAAAGGCCTCGTTCAGATCGAAGACTCTGATTTCTCGCGTCTCTTTTCCAAAAAGAAACCCACAGGAGCCACACTCGCGGATCCTCCCCATATCCGGGTCTACGCCTGGTGCCTGGTCAATCTCCGTTTTGGTCCGATTTTTTCTCCTCCCACGGATCTGCCAAAAGCCGCCGAGGAATGCCAACTGTCAATTGAAGAAATTCGGGAGGCTTTCGGAAAGTTACTTCAGGACGGGGATCTTCAGGTCGAACGGGACCGCCAATCCCGGACGGACATTTATTTTCTCGCCCCAATCAAATGGTAACGGGAGGCCAAATGGATGACAGCCGAAAAGGAGGTCAGGCGTGAACGGTCAACCGGCCATCGCTTCCCGCAATAGATCAGGGTGTTTTTCCGCGATTCGAAGAAGGGTCGCTGCGGCTCCCGAGGGTTTTCTGCGGCCCTGTTCCCAGTCTTGCAGGGTCCGGACCGAGACTCCGAGAACTTCAGCAAACTCCGCTTGGGAGAGACCCGAAGCCTTCCGGACCCGGGAGGCCGGAGGAAGAGAGACGGACACTTTCTTTCCCTTTCCGGCCTGGATTTCCCGAACGCCGTCCAGGACTTCCTGCCAGATGTCCCGGCCCTTTTCCATCTCTTCGAGTTCCTTGTCAGATTTGACCATTTTCAAACGCCTCCTTCAGTTGCCTGGCGATATGGGGAGGAAGATTGCCGACTCTGGACTTGGCGTACAAAGTCAGCAACGCAACTTCTCCCCGGGAGGTCCGGAGGAAGGTGATCACCCGGACTCCCCCCCGCTTTCCCGTTCCTGTCCGGATCCACCGGAGTTTCCGGAGACCGCCGGATCCGGGAATCACGTCTCCCGACTCCGGATTCAATGCGAGGAAGAGTTTCAAGCCCTCGTATTCTTCCTCGGACAGGTAATCGAAAACGAGACGGGAGAAGAGGGAAGATTCAACAATCGTGAACATAAACCAATGATACGGCATTGCCGTATCTAAAGTCAAAAAGGAGAAAAAATGGAAATGGAAAACGAATGGGAGATTCGCGCAGTGGCGCTCCTGAGCAGGCTTCCCTCAGACGAGGAGGAGGCCGAGGCAGTCCTGGATGGGGGGAGGGATCCCGATCCGGCAATCAATTTTGATTTGGCGGGGTTGCTCAAAGGGACCCCGATGGAGTCCTGGACTGCCCCCAAAAACGAAGAGTTTTTGCGGGAGGTCATCCGTCATGCGAGGGTCCTCCTTCATGAGGGCAAGGTCAATACATATTTTTTCCCGGACGAGGAGATCAATTGAGCGGGAACTTTGGGCGGGAGGGGAAAGGGGAGAGGATTACTCTCCCCGTTTCTCCCTTGACGAAAAAGAAATCGATCCGCAAGGAAGGCTGATCCGGTATGACCCGGAGCAGGTCCGGATCTTTTGTGGAGCGGGTCCGGGGCACTGGTCCGGTGCCTTGTCCCCTCTTTTTTGTTGTCCCCTTTTTGTGGGACAAAGGCATTCTGGGACGAGGGGACAATGAGGGGCTGTCCCCTCAAAAAAGTTCTCCCATTCAGGGAGATAGTAACCAAGCGCACACAAACAAAAGGAGTAAAAGATGGGCAACCAAAGGATGGATCTCCGGGTTCCAGATTCGACCCTCACGGCGATCAAAAAACGGGCGTTTTCCGAAGGGATATCCGCCTCAGAAATCGTGAGAAGAGTTCTCGTGGCCGCGTTCGACAACCCGGCCGGAACCGGGGAGGGAGCCGGATCCGGGGAGGGAGCCGGATCCGGAGTCGAAGCTGAAACGATCCGGAAGGTCGTGGGAGAGTTGCTGGAACCGCTCGCGGTAAGGTTGAGAATCGCCGTTCCGGATTGGAAGGTGACTCTGGCCGACATGCCCGATCTCCCCGGAATGGAGGGGTTCCCCGGCTCCGAAAGCGAGCCCGGAATTTCTCCGGAGATCGTCCGCTACCTGGTCGAAACTCTGGGCCATTTCCATTTTTATATGAAGCAGATTAATCCACACCTTTCCCATGTCCCCGGTATTACGGAAGGAATATTGAAGGACTGGTTGGTTGTTGTGCCCAAAGAGGCGGAAGAAGTTCTTAAAACTCTGAAAATCGGAGGTGAGAAATGAAAAGAGGGGTCGTCACACACTCCCCGGCCCGGAAGGAAGTTTTTTGCACTGAAAGTTTGGAAGAAGGTTCTGAGGACGATACTTTTGGTTTCAGGGTCGAGGCGTACCACCTTGGAAATTTCAGGTTCACTCCGGGAGAAATCTTCTATTTTTCTACCGCGAGGGAAGCTACGCCAGGGGATGATGTGGCTGTTTTCTTCTACCGTCTGGCAGTCAATCTGGCCGGAGAACCCGTGAGCTACTTCGAACATCTGATTATCCGGAAACTCATCTCCGTGAACGACATGGAGGTCGTCCTGGGGCCGAGTCCCGGAACGGGAGGTGAAAACGAAATCATCCCCATGGATCGGATCAAGGGCGTGTATCCATGGATTGCGTCGGTATTTCCTTGATTTCCGATGCCTGTTCACCCGGAACATGGCCCCGGTGCTTCGATCGGCCGGGGCCTCCGGTCGGGGCGGCATAACTAGCGACGGATAAAACAGCACAATCGATCTTTCGTATCATGCTTCGAAATGGCGTCATGAGTCGGCCGGGTGATATCGGGCCTCCCGGACGGCCGCGATCTCTTTTGCGTATCGCTGTTCGGCCTCCCGAAGGAGCCGGACGAGGACCTGGGATTGGTTGAGGCCCCATGCCTCCCGGAGATCATCGAGGATGAATTTGTCGTCCAGGGTCAGGCTCGTCTGGACCAATTTCAACATTCCCGGCCCCGGAATTTCCTGCCGTCGCTTCCGGGAAGCTGTTGCGCGATCGCTGGCGCTTTCATAGATTCGTTTGCGGCTCATCTCTCCCTCCATATCGCATCATGCTTCGATTGACTCTTTAATCGTATCATGTTTCGTTTCGTTGTCAAGGGGGGATCCGGGAGAGCGAGTAACGAGACGGTTGTGAACCTGCCGTGGAGCATGGATATTGAGATTGCTTTGGCCCCGGTGCCGGTGCCGTATTCCCCTGATTGCATTGACTTTTTTGAGGGGACAGCCCCTCGTTGTCCCCTCGTCCCAGAATGCCTTTGTCCGACAAAAAGGGGACAAAAAAAAAGAGGGGACAAGGCACCGGACCAGTGCCCCGGACCCGCACGCACTATGGATTTTTGGCTCCACCCACCGGGTGCGTGCTGTGTTAGATCCTAAAAGGGGGGTTGGGGGGCAACGCCCCCCCATGCCTTGATTCCGGAGGCCGGCGGCTTCTATGCCGGATCCGGAGTGCCTTGTGCCTTTGGGGGGAGGGAGGAGTCCGAGGGGATTTCCCGACCCGTCCGGAGCGCCGTCGCCGGGGCCGGAGGACCAGCGATGCGCACAGGGACCCCACAAGGTCCCGGTGTCGCAAGCGCAAGGCGGCAAGCGGAGCAGGGCGGATCCGCCTGACCGGGAACCTCCCGGAACGTCTCCTCAAAATTGTGCTCCCGATATAGGTGTTAACCGGATAACAACAAAAATCGGAGCCCGATCTTGGACCCTGGGTCCTTCCTCGATCCACTTCTCCCCTCCATCGGTCTCTCCGTTCCTTGCGCCTCCCGCTCCGTCTCTCAGGAATTTTGAGGATTCCGCTCGCCTTCGCTGGTCCTGCGGCCCCGGCGCTTCGGTCGGTCGGGACCTCCGCCCGGGGGCGGCATAACTAGTGTCATATTCGTTGAATCAAAACATGATTCGTTTGGTGATACTGGGCCGCGCGAACGGCCGTGATCCCTTTTGCGTATCGCTGTTCGGCCTCCCGAAGGAGCCGGACGAGGACCTGAGATTGGTTGAGGCCCCCCCCATGCCTCCCGGAGATCGTCGAGGACGAATGTGTCGTCCAGGGTCAGGCTCGTCTGGACCGGTTTAACATTCCCTGCCCCGGCACTCCGGTCCGGTCGAGACCTCTGGGCGGGGAGGGGCCAAAGAGAAAGGGTCCTCCAAAAAAAGATCGACCGGGCCGACCTTTTTTTGGAGGCTCAACATAACTAGTTACGATGGTACCATGACCGTAACTAGTGACGACCCACTTGAAGAGGAGAAGACTCATGGCAACCCAGGCGGAACGGCAGAAGGCGTACCGGGAACGGAAGCGGGCGGAGGGAATGAAGGACCGGCTCTACTTCATGACCGACGAGCAGGACCAGGCGCTCCGGGCTTTTTTGGAAACAGGCTCCTGGTCCGGAGAAGGAGTCCGGATCCCCGAGCAGTGGATCCGTGACAAAGACCGCATGGCGGTGATCCGGGAGCGACTGGCCCGGGCCGAGAAGCATTACCGGGCGAAGGACGGGACGGAGTTGACTTTCTTCGGTCTTTTGGCCCGGCTCTCCGACGAGCGGGTGAAGGTGTCAAAGGATGACGATCGGAAGATCCAGGACCTGGTGATGCTCCTGGCGAGAAAGGCGGGAGTGATATAATTAATGGAAAGGAGAAAAGGTATGGACATATGTCCATACCCCACCTGTATCCCCGTTACGGGGATGCAGGTCACCGTTATCCGAATAACGGTCCGAATAGTCCAAGAAGGTCTTCTGCCTTCAAGTACATAACCGTTTTACCATCTGAAATGGTCCTGTGATTTGTCAAAAAACAACCTTTCTAAAAACAAGATCTGCCACATCGACAACTTCTTCCAAATTCCTATTTCCAGTAACTATATTTGAAAATTTATTGGATTCGGATTCGATGATTTTTCTGAGAAGGAATAGTTTCTGTGTTTTGTTTTTGCATTCCTTGTATCCGGGGTGGTTAGCTAGTTGCTGTGCCAGAGGTTCCATCAGTCGTTGCTGTTCTCTTTCGAATCGTTCCATTATTTTCTGAATACGTAAACGAACTGGGGATGATTCATCCGCTACCATCTCTTCAAATTCGCTATACCATAAAGTTTTGCGACTTACCCAAACATGCATTACCGAACCTATAAAATAAGAGAATTCAAGCATATATAATTGTCCGATATGCTCCATTAGCTTATCGCCAAGATCATTGGTAACGTTCTCATCAGTTAGAGTTTCTTCGTCAGAATCCAGAGCTCTTTTAATATTCGTTTCGTCAAAAATAAATTCCCCAGGATAGAGGACTTTTGCACCGCCTTTCTCGCCGATATCGAGAAATTTTTCCCAGCATTCATTATCATTGGAGTTCCAAAAAGCGACAGGGACATTATTGAGGTCTTCAGAGAGAATAGACCCATCATAAATGAGATAACCCATTTCTTTGGCTTTTTGAACGACCTTTGTCTGGAGGTTCTTAAGAGGATCCATTATCTAATCTCCTTTTGCCAAGCAAACACCGGAATATTCGTTCACTTCAACCTCTCCGCCAAGTCTTCCGCTTTTAAATGCGTATACCTTTTCAACATCTGGAGGGTCTTGTGTTAGATCCTAGAAGGGGGTTCGGGGCACCGCCCCGACTCTTTCGCTGGCGGTTCTGTGTGATCCTATAAGGAAGGACCTTCGCATTCTACCCATCACCTTCCCGGGAGTCCTCATAAATTTAGAAAATTACTCTGATGTGATCATAGAGGGTCGAGCTCAATGAGGTTGATTTTATCCGGCCATGTATAAATCGGTGGACTTGAACCTCGTAGCCGATCAGAGGTTATGAGTTTACCGACATACTTAGTGCGGATTCCCTCCTCCGCTACTTCCCCGACAAATTCCCATCGTGATTGATCAAACTCGTCTGAATTCTGGTTTGATATTCAGTTGTACCAGATGGAAACCATCGGTCTATTCGGTAGACTTCAAGAATTTTCTTCTTATAGACAGCGAAGGCATATATCGCCTCTTCTCGACGACTTCCAAGGACCCATACACCACGTGTTGCTTCATAAAGAGCCATTGCATCCATTGACGCATCGAAAGTTCTATTTATTCGGAAGAGGATACCTTTTTCCTCGATCACAGATACAGACATCACTCTCTCGATTCTATTTCAACTTCTCCACCTGGTGCTCGTCCGCTTTCCTGTCTCTTTCCTTTTCCAGTCTATCAATCTTGATGGCGATATCTTCAGCTTTCAGGTGGGTGTATCGGTCAAGCATCTGATATGTTTTATGACCGGTAATTTTCTTTACAAAAGGGGTCTCAAGGCCAAGTTCAAAAAACCGGCTGGTGGCCTCGTGCCGGAGATCGTGAAAGGTGAGGCCGGTCAGGAAGGTTGGATCCGGTTTCTCTCCATTATTTTCGCATTCCTTTTCGTAGGTGGATCTGGCCCGGGAAACGGACCTGATAAACGCTGTCGTGATTGAATGCGGATCGTGGAACCCAAATACTTTCCCGTCGGATCTCCGGGGGATTCCGGCTAAAATCCGGACGGCTTCCCCGGAGAGAGGGACGCCCCGTTTTTCCCCATTCTTTGTCTCGGTCTCGGAGAGCATAACAATCCGCTGTTCGAGGTCCACACTATCCCAAGTCATCCCCGCGATCTCTCCCCGGCGCATGGCCGTTTCTAGGGCAATACGAACAACGTGGGGAAGGTCTCCGCCGTAGTCTTCACAGGCAATCAGCAGAGCGGCCTTTTCTTCCGGTTTCAGACGGCGGTCCCTTTCGGTTCCTCGACCGGGAGGAAGACGGATGGACTGGACGGGGTTCAACAGTCCTTCCATTCCCCATTCTTTTCGGACAACTTCAAACAAATGGGAGAGAATCGTTAGTTCACGACGAATTGTAGCGTCTGTCACCGATTGGGAACGTTCATCCCTGTATTCTGCGATGTCTTTCCCCTGAATTGAAGCCAGAAAGCGTTTTCCAAGCTTATGGGTTTTGAGAAATTCGATTCGACGGGATTCCTGGTAGGCTCCTCTTTTTTTCGAGGACACTTCCTGAGAGTATCGGTCAAGGGCTTCGGAAAGAGTTGTGTTTTCGGCTTCCTTCCGGGAAACGAAAACCCCCCGGTCCATTTCTCCTTCGAGCATTCTCGCCCAAGCCTCGGCTTCGGAGCGGGTATTAAATGTCTTTGTCTGGATCGGGGAGCCTTTCCGACGGATCTTGGCCTGCCACTGGTAGGGACCCCGTTTGAAAAAAGTCGCCATGACATTCCTCCGTAGATTTGAAAAGAAGCTCCAGAGGGATTGTCCCATTTTTGTCCCAAAAATTCAATTTTCGACGAGGATTATTTTCAGGAATGGCTTAAAATATGGAGCGGGAAACGGGATTCGAACCCGCGACCCTCGCCTTGGCAAGGCGATGCTCTACCGCTGAGCTATTCCCGCGATCGGTATGATTGAGGCTTAGATAAGATACGAAAATTTCCCGGACAGGTCAAGCTTCGATCGGGAGGGATTTTCAGAAAATTTGGCCCGACAACAACGCCTCCGCACTCAACCCCGGACAAATCCCAATCTGGCGCTTCAGTGTCGAGATGGTGGTCTTTGGGAGGGATCCTTCCGAAAGCAGATCAGATGAAGGTGGTTGTAGTGGTCGGGCATCAAAAAGTCGGGGAAATACCCGAGCCCCAGAAAGAGACGGACATTCTCGCCCAAAATGAGCATGGTGCAGACAGAAATCTTATGACAGGAGACGGGGGCCTCCGCCTCGATCCTTTCCATGAGCGCCTTTCCCAACCCCTTTTTTCTTGCCTCCGGGACGACAAAGAGCTTCCGGATCACCCACACTCCCTCCACATCCCGGCCCCGGATCCCGCCCAGGATCTCCCCATCCGGTCCCTTGGCCACAAGGATCCGGGTATGAGGCATCTCTGATCGGCACTCCTCCACGCTCTCCTGGGTCCAGACGGAGACCTCAAAGAGTTTGTCATGGGAAGTAAAGGCGCGGGCCTGAGCCTCCAAAAAAGCCGGGAGATCCGACTCCTCCAAGGCCGATATCCTCCACTCACTCATCGTTACTTCTCCTTTTTTCAAAAGATCGATTTTTTTCTTCTTGCCACCCTTGTCCGTCATTGGAACATCGGATTCCCCCTGGAGGGGGCTCCCTTCAGGGGGCCATGCGAGTGGGAGGGTCCTCCCCCTCCATAATCCTGACGCTTCTTTCCCGAAAAAACCCGACTGAGTGCGATAATGCTCGATGCGTGCGAAATCACACCATTTGAGCGCTCGGCTTCTCAATTCGTCCTCGAGTCATTCCCGGTCAGGAAACATCAAGCGACCATCAGATAACGATTCAGAAAAGTGGCATCTCAATTGCGAAGGGAAGGGTTCATCCGTTCCTCCG